>CACXEY010000278.1 GCA_902766695.1 uncultured bacterium | reverse complement strand
TGCCACAGCCCCGCCTCGTCGAGCAGCCCGAAGAACAGCGCCGTCTCCTGGTTCGGCAGCACCGGCGCCACCGATTCCACCCGCCCGCCCCTCTCCCGAGCCTCCCGGCGGGTGGGGTGCGGCCTTCCCGCCGCGCCCGCGGAGGACGAATCGGCTTGAACTGGAGCCCCCCGGAGGGTATAGGTATCCGGCCTTTGCGATGAAACCGGACGAACAACAGCTCTCCTTGTTTGGCGACACGCCGCAGCGGGTTCCCGCGGCGGCGGCGGACTCCCGCGCGCCGCTGGCGGCGCCGGTCACCGCGCCCAAGCCGCCGCCCCCCGCGCCCCCCGCGCCGCCCTCCGGCGGCGACGGCGTCGGCGGGTCCGGTTCCACCAACGGCCCCGGCGGCGACACGCCGCTGAAGCGGCTGATGGACGACAACTTCCTCCAGTACGCCTCCTACGTCATCCGCGACCGCGCCATCCCGGACATCGACGACGGCCTCAAGCCCGTGCAGCGCCGCATCCTCCACACCCTCAACGAGATGGACGACGGCCGCTTCATCAAGGTCGCCAACGTCGTCGGCCAGACCATGAAGTACCATCCCCACGGCGACGCCTCCATCGGCGACGCCCTGGTCGTGCTGGTCAACCGCGGCTACCTCATCGAAGGCCAGGGCAACTTCGGCAACATCCACACCGGCGACCGCGCCGCCGCCCCCCGCTACATCGAGTGCCGCCTGACCGACCTGGCGGCCACGCAGCTGTTCAACAAGGACCTGACCGAGTTCGTCCCCTCCTACGACGGCCGCAACAAGGAGCCGGTGGTGCTGCCCTCCAAGCTGCCGCTGCTGCTGATGCTGGGGGCGGACGGCATCGCGGTGGGGCTCTCGACGTGCATCCTGCCGCACAACTTCACCGAGCTGCTGCAGGCGCAGATCGCGATATTGCAGAAGAAGCCGTTCACGCTGCTGCCGGACTTCCAGCAGGGCGGGCTGATGGACATCCGCGACTACGACGAAGGCCGCGGCCGCATCCGCCTGCGGGCGGTGGTGGACCAGAAGGACGAATCGACCCTCGTCGTCCGCGAACTCCCCTACGGCGTGACCACCGAGAGCCTGATCGACTCCATCGAAGACGCGGCCAAGAAAGGCAAGATTAAGATCCGCGGCATCCGCGACTACACCTCCGGCCACGTCGAAATCGAGATCGCCCTGCCCAACGACGCCAACATCGCCAAGACCCTCCAGGGGTTGTACGCCTTCACCAAATGCGAAGTCGCCCTCGCCCTGCATCCCGTCGTCATCCGCGACCGGCGCCCCGTCGAGATGTCCGTCCACGACATCCTCCGGCACAACACCCGCCGCCTCGTCGAACTCCTGCGCAAGGAACTCCAGATCGAGCGGCACAAGATCGACGAAGCCCTGCAGGCGGCGTCCCTCGTCCGGCTCTTCATCGTCCACCGCATCTACAAGCGCATCGAAGAATGCCCCACCGCGGCGGCCGTGCGCCAGGCCGTCCTCGACGGCCTCGCCCCCTTCCGCGACCAACTCCGCCGCGACATCACGGCGGCCGACCTCGACATGCTGCTGGCCATCCCCATCCGGCGCATCTCCCTCTACGACATCAACAAATCCCGCAAGGAAGAAGACAACCTCCTGGCCGACTTCGCCGAAGTCGAAAAAAACCTCGCCGACGTCACCGCCTACACCGTCAAATACCTGCGGAACCTCCTCCGCGACTACGCCGGCATGTACCCCCGGCGGACCCGCGTCCAGGCCTTCGACACCATCGAGATGCGCGAGCTCACCGCCACGCGCCTCGAAATCTACCACGACCCCGAAAAAGGCTACATCGGCCACAAGGACGTCGCGGGCGAGACCCCGGCGCTCGTCTGCTCCTCCCTCGACAAACTCGTCATCGTGTGGGACGACGGCCGCTACAAAGTCGTCCCGCCGCCCGAAAAACTCTTCGTCGACAAGAACGTCATCCACCTGGGCATCTACGACCGCGACCGCGTCTACACCATGGTCTACGTCGCCGACCCCATCGCGCATTTGAAACGCTTCCGGCTGGGCGGCGTCATCCAGAACAAAGAATACAGCTGCACCCCCGAAGGCGCCTCCAAGATCCTCTTCTTCGCCGACGACGACCCGCCGGTCCTCTACGTCAAATACGCCCCGCGCAAAGGCCAGCAGATCCACCAGCAGGAATTCCAGACCGCGAAGGCCGCCATCCGCACCCCCAAGACCCGCGGCCTGCAAATGACCACCAAACGCATCACCCTCGTCACCCCCCAACGCCCCCGCAACTGGGACGCCAAACCCGCCCCCCGCGGCGCCTTCCTCCCCGGCTGAAATTTTCCAATGATTGGAAAAAAGTTTTCCAATGGTTGGAAAAATCGCCCCATTTTTCCAATGATTGGAAAAAAAGTTTCCAATGGTTGGAAAATTTTGCCTGATTTTTCCAATGATTGGAAAAATTTTTCGGCCGTTTTCCAATGATTGGAAAAAATTTTCGCCGGCTTTTCCGTTGCGCAAAGGCGGGTAGGGCGGCGAGTCCCTTCGCCGCCGGAAACCGGATCGTGCCATCGGGCGTCCTGAATGGCGCGGATGCATCCCGGGCGCTTCCAAGGCGGAACCTGCATCCGCACGGCCCGGCCGCCTCCCCTTGACATCCCCCGCTCCGGCGGGCAGGGACTGCCCGCCCTACCAACACAGGGGGCACCAAGCCCGCTTGGCATGGTGCCGCCGATGGCGGTACGTTCATGGGAGGGGGAATGGGAGGAAACCGGTTGAAAACCCAGGATTTTTCCTGTTTCCAAATGCATGGCGGACAGAGGGGGAACCGTGGCTGGAAAAGAAAGCCGCCGTCCCGGGAAGGGGGCGGCGGCCGGTGCGGGGGAAGGAAGGGAGCCCTTATTCCACCGGGCAGGGGGTGATGTGCCAGATTTCCTTGGCGTATTCGGCGATGGTGCGGTCGGTGCTGAATTTGCCGGAGTTGGCGATG
>CACXEY010000277.1 GCA_902766695.1 uncultured bacterium | reverse complement strand
CGGGGGTGACGGCGGCGGCGCTGGTGCTGTCGTTCGGGAAGTACACGCCGCTGTACCGGGTGGTGGCGGCGCTGCCGGGGTTCGGGGAGATCCGCAATCCGAACAAGTTCCTGCACTTCTTCCAGCTGGGCTGGGGGGTGCTGGCGGCGGTGGGCCTGGACGCGGCGATGGGGATGGACGCGCAGCGGCGGCGCCGCTGGTCGTGGGCGGGGTTGGGGATGGCCGCGGCGGCGGCGCTGGCGGCGGGGCACGAGTGGGCGGGCGGCGCGGCGGAGTCGGTAAAGGTGTCGTCGGCGGGGTGGGGGCCGATGGGGGCGGTGATCGTGCGGAACAAGGTTTTCGCCTTGTGGTGGTGCGCGGGGGCGTTCGCGCTGGCGGGGGCGATGGTGAGGGGAATGGGCATGGAAAGTTTTCCAATGATTGGAAAAAAAGTTTCCAATGGTTGGAAAAAATCGGTCGCGCAAGGCGGATTTTTCCAATGGTTGGAAAAAAAGTTTCCAATGGTTGGAAAACTTTTTTCCAATGGTTGGAAAAGTTTCCTGCCCTGGGCGGGGGCGGCGCTGGTGGTCGCGGAGGCGGCGTGGCTGGTCGGGCCGCACTACATCCAGACGATGCCGGAGGGGTATGTGGCGGGCAATCCGCTTTCGGAGCATTTGCAGGCGGTGCGCAGGGGGGGAAGGGTGGCGTTGGTGTCGCAGGATGCGCCGTGGTACAACCAGTGGCTGACGTATTTGTTCCCGCACGAGGGGATCCCCTCGCTCAATGTCACGCAGCTGCCGCGGCCGCCCGCGGATTACGCGGCGTGGTGGCGCGCGGTGCCCGATCCGGTGCGGCAGTGGCAGCTCGCCGCCGTCAGCCACGTGCTCGCGCACGGGAGCATCGCGAAGCGCATCCTGGAGGAGCCGGAGCTGGGGTGGAAGTTCCGGCTGGATTGGGCGTACCGGCCCGTGCAGGACGCGGACGGGGGCTGGGGCGCGGAGTCGATTCCCGCGGAAAGCGCGATGGCGGGGCTGGAGTCGGTGCCCGAGGCGGTGCTCGCGCTGCGCAAGCCGGTCGCGCGCGTGCAGCCGGCGTCGTACTGGCTGGAGAGCGAGGACGCGGAGGCGCTGCGGCTGCTGGCCGCGCCGGACTTCGTGCCCGGCGAGACGGTGCTGCTGCCGCCCGGCAGCGCGGAGGCGGCGGGGCTCGGCGCTGCGCGGGCCGCGGCGTCGGCCAAGGGGCGCGCCGCCGTGGAGGGGGAGGTGGAGCTGCGGCCGGGGGCGTACAAGTTCGCGGTGGAGGTGGCGGAGGCGCCGGCGCTGCTGCGCATCGCGGAAAACTTCAATGCGGGCTGGAAGTGCCGCATCGACGGGAAGGCGGCGCCGGTGCTGCGCGCGGATTATTTGTTCATGGCGGTGCCGCTGGCGGAGGCGGGGCGGCACGAGGTGGAGCTGCGGTACGCGCCGGGGAGCGCGGCGGTGGGGCTGGAGGCGGCCGGGCTGGCGCTGGGGATCGGGGCGGCGGCGTGGTTGGCGGTCGGGGCGGTGCGGCGGAAGAAAGACAATTGACGACGAGACGACGAAACGACGAAGCGACGAAAGGCGAAAGGAAATGGCAATGGACATCTTGGCAGAAATCGCGCGGTTGAAGGCGGAGCGGAATGCGCTGATCCTGGCGCACAACTACCAGAGGCCGGAGGTGCAGGACATCGCGGACTTCACGGGTGACTCGCTGGAACTGGCGCGCAAGGCGTCGGGAATCGACGCGCCGGTGGTGGTGTTCTGCGGGGTGCACTTCATGGCGGAGACGGCGGCGATTTTGAATCCGGACAAGCGCATCCTCTCGCCCGACCCGACGGCGGGATGTCCGATGGCCGACATGATCGACGCGGCGCAGCTGCGCGAGTTCAAGGCGGCGCATCCGGGCGCGGCGACGGTCTGCTACGTCAACTCGACGGCCGAGGTGAAGGCCGAGAGCGACTGCTGCTGCACGTCGGGGAACGCGGAGAAGATTCTCGCGCACTACGAGGGGCGGGAGGTGCTGTTCGTGCCGGACCAGCATCTGGGGAGCGTCGTGGCGGAGCGGCTGGGACGGGAGGTCATCGTGTGGCCGGGGTACTGCCCCACGCACGCGCGGATACGGCCGGAGGACATCCTGGAGCTCAAGGCGGCGCATCCGGGCGCGGTCGCGATGACCCATCCCGAATGCGCGAAGCCGGTGCGCGACGCGGCGGACGAGGTGCTGTCCACGGGGCAGATGTGCGCGTTCGCGAAGAAATCTGCCGCGAAGGAGTTCATCGTGGCGACGGAGGAGGGCATCCTGCACCGCCTGCGGCAGGAGAATCCGGACAAGGTGTTTTATCCGGTATCGCCGTGGGCGATCTGCCCGAACATGAAGAAGACGACGCTGGAAAAGGTGTACTTCTGCCTGCGCGACAACGCGCCCGCGGTGGAAGTGGACCCGGCGATCGCCGTGCGCGCGCGCCGCGCCATCGACCAGATGCTCGCCTGGTCGTGAGCCGTCGCGGGGGCACGAGGAGCAATCCATGATTCCGAAGCAAACCTGGCTGGCCGGATGCCTTGCGGCGGTCCTGGCGGCGGTCCTCTGCGCGTGCGGCGCCCGGAAACCCGAACTCCGCATCTACACCTGGGCGGATTACATGAAGCCCGAACTCGTCAAGGAGTTCGAGAAGGCCCACGGGTGCAAGGTCGCCATCGAAACCTTCGAGTCCAACGAAATCCTGTACTCCAGGCTCTGCGCCGGCGCCGTCGGGTACGATCTGCTCTTCCCCTCCAGCTACATGGTCAAACTCCTCTTCGAGCTCGGCATGCTCCGCCCGCTCGACCATTCCCGGATCCCCAACATCGCCAACGTCGACCCCCGATACCTCGCCCTCGGCTACGACCGGGAGATGCACCATTCCGTCCCGTACGCCCTGACCATCACCGTCATCGGCTACCTCGGTTCCCGCGTCGGGGACTTCGAACCCTCCTGGTCCATGTTCGACCGCGCCGACCTCAAGGACCGCACCACCCTCCTCGACGACGTGCGCGAAACCGTCGGCGCCGCCCTCAAATCCCGCGGCTACAGCGCCAACTCCACCGACGACGCGCAGTTGGAGGAAGCCAAGGAGGTCGTCCTCCGCTGGAAGAAGAACGCCGCCCGGTTCGAGAGCGAACACTACAAGAACGGCCTCGCCGCCGGCGAATTCTTCCTCGCCCACGGCTATGCCGGCGACCTCCTGCGCGCCCGGCGGAAAAACGGCGACATCCGGATCGCCATTCCCGAAGAGGGTTCCCTGCTGAGCTTCGACGACATGTGCATCCCCCGGAGCGCGCCCCATCCGGAACTCGCCCACGCCTTCATCGACTTCGTCCTCGAACCGCGGCACGCCGCCGAACTCACCGAGTACATCTGCTACCTCTGCCCGAACGTCCCCGGCTACGAACGGCTTCCCGGGGAAATCCGCTCCGATCCCATCCTTTTCCCGCCCGACGAACTCATCGGCAAGCTGGAAATGATCCGGGACGTCGGCGCGGCCAGCGTCAAGTACAACAAGATCTGGGAAGCCATCAAATCCGCCGAATGACCTGACGGGGCCTTCCTTCCCGTTCCCGTTCCCTGCCCGCGCGCCCGTTCCGGTCCCGTCGCTTCCGGCTTGCCATTCCGCCCCTCTCCCGCCACAATGCCGGTCATGCCATATCCCATCGAAAAGAAACTGGTGGTGGCCGTATCGTCCACCGTGCTGTTCGACCTCTCCCGCGAACACGACATCTACCTCAACCAGGGCCTCGACGCCTTCCGGGCCTACCAGCGCGAACACCGCCACGACATCCCCGAGCCCGGCGTCGGTTTCCCCTTCATCCGCCGCCTGCTCATGCTCAACCGGCTCGCGCCCGACGAACACCCCGTCGAGGTCGTCATCCTATCCCGCTACCACGCCGACGACGGCGTGCGCGTCATGGACGCCGTCGCGAAGTACGGTCTCGACATCTCCCGCGCCTTCTTCATGGCCGGCCGCAAGCCGTACCCGTTCATGGACGCGGTCAACGCCTCCCTCTACCTCTCCACCAACGCCGAACAGGTCCGCGAAGCCGTCTCCCTCGGCTTCCCCGCCGGCCACGTCCTGCCCTGCGCGGCCGCCGACGATCCCACCGACGACCAGCTCCGCCTCGCCTTCGACTTCGACGGCGTCCTCGCCGACGACGAAGCGGAAAAGGTCTACAAGGCCGGCGACCTCGAGCAGTTCCAGCAGTACGAGCTGGAGAACAAGGACCGCCCCCTCGGCCCCGGCCCGCTCACCGCCCTCATGCGCCGCCTCGCGCACTTCCAGGAACTCGACGCCTCGCTCGTCAAGGCCGATCCCTCCCGCCGGCGCCTGCTCCGCGTGGCCATCGTCACCGCCCGCAGCGCCCCCGCCCACGAGCGGTTCGTCCACACCCTGTCCGCCTGGGGCATGGAGGCCGACGAAGTGTTCCTGCTCGGCGGCATCGAGAAGAAGCGCGTCCTGGACATCCTCAAGCCGCACCTCTTCTTCGACGACCAGATGTCCCACCTCGCCCCCGCCCACGCCAGCACCCCCTGCGTCCACATCCCCTTCGGGATCGCCAACCCCACCCCCCCCGCGCCCGCCTGAACGCCCGCGCGGTTTCCGCCCCGCCGGAAACGGCGGGAAAACGACACGATTCCCCCATGAAGCCCATCCCCGCCGACTACGTCCCCGTCCCCTCCGATCGCATGGAGGAGTACTCCTCCGCCGCGACGCTCTCCGACATGGAGATATTCATCTTCCCGCGCCTGCTCTATCCCCTGGTCCTGGCGAACATGATGTCCCCGGCCCTCTGGCGCTGGCGCGACGACCCATGGTTCGCGAACTCGGCCCGCCTTAGCCCCTACCGCCGCGTCCTGCGCCTCAAGCAGTTCATCATGGACCACTACACCTTCAACCTCGACCTCGAAACCTGGGGCCTGACCACCCAGCGCCGCGAGCTCGACCGCTTCGCCCGCTACATGCCGCCCGAGACCATCGCCCGCTCCAACGCCCTCTTCGGCTACCACGGCGACCGCTTCTACTTCGACCTCGACATCCGCCGCCACTTCGGCCTCGACAAATACTCCGGCGACACCATCCCCTACTGGAAGACCGAGACCCTCGAAGCCATGGACGCCTTCCGCCACCGCCCCGGACACGCCACCGGCGCCGGCGAATGTGTCTCCCTCTCGACCCTCTACGCCGCGGCCCTGCACGTCCACGCCGGCATCCCGCTCGCCGACATCTACCTCCTCGCCACGCCCCTGCACTCCCAGAACTTCGTCGACCTCGGCGACGGCATCCTGACCAACAACCGGCGCCTCGTGACGAAGGCCATGTGGTACAACGGCACCGCCCTGAGCGCGAAGGCCCGCCGCGCACTCGAACACGAACGCCTGACCATCGTCTCGCACCTCACCGGCCACATCCACACCGTCTATCCCGAAGCCACCATCTCCCCCGACGCCTACGCCCACTTCCAATCCCGTCTCCGCGCCTTCGCCGCGACCGACCCCACCGCCGAAATCCTCTGCAACTTCCTCCGCCAGGCCCCGCACCGGCAGCCGTGCTTCCAGATCGAGGCGACCATCAACGGCAAACCCCGCTGGCTGCCCGCCGAGAAAGCCTACGCCTTCGAGAACTCCGGCTCCTACAAAGTCTCCGACTCCACCCGCGACCGGCTCCTGGCGGGCATCGACGAAGACGAATTCTTCGCCGCGCCCATCCCCGACCGCATTCCCCTCAACCGCTTCGACGCCTTCTTCCGTAGCCACCCCGTGCGGCTCGACGACCCGGCCGACCGCCAGGCCCTCGCGCGCGAATTCGACTGCTTCCGCACCGGCGTCTGCGAGATCGCCGACGAACTGGCCGCCTTCTGCCGCCTCGAACCCCGCTGGCCCGACGCCGACGGCCCCGCCAAGACCTTCGTCCCCTCCCCGGCCCTCCGCATCCCCGAAGGCCCCGGCTTCACCCGCGAAGCCCTCGTCGAGGCCCTCGCCGCGCAGCGCCAAACCAACCTCGTCGCCGACCTCGCCTTCTACGTCTGGCGCGACCTCTCCCGCACCGACCCGCGCCCCTTCCTGAAAGCGGCCGTCGAGCGCTCCCCCGTCTGCGCCGAAGCCACCCGCGCCGTCGCCACCGACGACCTCCCTGCGCTGGTCCGCGACCTCCCCGACGAATCCATCTACGGCGAAGGCCCCCGCGCGGCCCAACCCGACGAAGTCTGGAACTCCCGCCGCGGCGACGGCCTCGAAAAAGCCGTCCTGCTGGCCGCCCTCCTGCACGCCCGCGCCCCGGACGAAGCGCTGTCGGTCGAATCGGACGGGAGGCAGGCCGTGTTGCGCTTCGGTTCGCGTCCGGAAACCGTCTTCCCGTCAAGCAATCCCGCCGCCTTCACCGCCTCGTGGCCGGTGTAACGGCGGCGCGGCGGTCAGAGCGTGCGCGGACGCAGCAGTGCGAGCGAAGCCGCGAGGACGGGCCCCCCGGCCTGCTTCCAGGTTTCCGGCATGGTGCCCGAGTGGGCGAGCAGGCGGTTGAGACGGGCCGCCTCGGCCGGCGGCGGCGCATCCTGCGAAGCGCGTCCGGCGGCAGCGCGCCATCCGGTGGGAGCGCCGGGAAGCGCGGCGCCGGTACGCAGCGCCATCGCGACGAGATAGCGCGACGAGCGTCCGAGACGGGTTCCGGAATCCCCCGCACCCTGCGGACGCGACTGCAACGCCACCAGATGGTCCATCCCGCCGCGCACGGCATCCGCGTGGGGGCCGTGCAACGGATCCGGATCGTGGCGGACGAGCGCCATCAGCGCGATGGCGCTCAACGCCCCGTCCTGTGCCGGCACCGCGGCCCGCCAGGCGCCGTCGGGGCTCTGTTCCGCCAAGATGAACTCGCACGCGGCCGCGTTGCGCGCCATCTCCGCCGCGAAGGGGGGGGCCGCCGGACCGAACCAGGCGCGCCATCCCGCCGCGCACAGCACCGCGACGGCCGCCGCGGCCGCGATCCGCACCGCCCAGCGCATCGGACGCCGTTTCCGCGCGGCCTCCGCTTCCGCCTCCTCCCGCAGGATCCGTTCCATCACGCGCGCCGCGAAATCCTCGCGCGCCGCCGGTTCCGGCAGCGACCGCAACCGCCGCACCACGTCCGCGAACAGCCCCCGCCCGTCCGGATCCGTCCTCACCCGGTCCGGGTTCTCCTCCAGGAAGCGTTTGAACTCGTCAGGTCTTTTCACGGAACCGCTCCTTGAGCGCGCTGAGCGCGTTGAACACGCGCGACTTGACCGTCCCGACCGGAATCGACAGCTCGCGCGAAATCTCCTCGTACGTCTGCCCCTGGTGCACCGCGAGCACCAGCACCTCCCGCTGCCGCACCGGCAGCGCGTCGAGCGCGGCCTGGATGTCCATCCCCTTGCGGAGCGCCCGCATCCCCCCGTCCGTGCTCGACGGCGTCTCCTCGGCGTAGCGGGCCGTGAAATCCGCGAACCGCCCCTGCCGCCGCACGTGGTCGAGCCACGCATGGCGGGCCAGCGTGTAGAGGAACGTGGTGAACTTGGCTGTCGGCTGGTATTTCATCCGGTACTTCCACAACCGCACGAAGGTATCCTGCGCGAGGTCGTCATCATGGTTGGAAGCGCCCATCCGCGCGAAAAAGTTCAGGAGCGGCCGCTGGTAGCGTTCCACCAGCGTCCGGAAGGCGCGCTCGTCCCCCGCGCGGATGCGTTCCATCAGCGCGTGGTCGTCCGGTTCCGGCCCCTCCGGTCCTCCGGCAATCTCCCGTTCGTCGTCCATCTCCCCCCGACTATGCCACGCCCTTCCCCCCAAGAAAACCTTTTTCCGCCCTCTCTCCCCCATGTCGCGAGATTACGGATTCCCCTTGCATTTCCTTTCCATATCCCCCATCATCCCCTCCATGAAAACCCGAACCCCCCGCGTCTTCGAAAACACCACCCACACCCTCCGGGCCATCCACGGCGCCTTCCGCGATACCGGTTGCGCCGCCCACAACAACACGTGGATGATCCTCCTGGCGCTCACCCCGCCCGTCCTCGCCGCCTTCGCCGTCACCGAAATCGGCGCCTGGGCCCTTTCCGAACTCGGCCGCCAGATGCGGATCCGCGAAAAGCGCCCCGCTTCCCCGTCTCTCCGGGGCACGCCGACCCCCAAGGAACTGGCGAAAGACTGGGCCGACCGGCCCCGCACGCTCGAAACCTGCCTTCGCCTCGGATCGCGCCTGGCCGATCTCGATCCGACGCTCGACCACTCGCTCGTCCGCAAGCCCGACGCCGCCGGACGCCTCGTCATCCGCGCCCGGAAAGGCGGCATGAAGGGTTGGCTGGAGGATCACCGCGTCGCGGTCGGCTATTCCACCGTCATGCGCTACAAGAAACTCGCCCAGCGCCTCCGCCAGGTTCTCTCCCTCGACGACCGCCTTCCCCTCGAATGGGTGATGTCCGGCGTTCCCGCCGATCGGCCTCTCCCCGCCGACCTCGCCGCCCCGTGCACGGCCGCATCCCGCCGTCTCGACCGGCTCCTCCGCGAGAACCGGACGTTGGCCGCCCTCACGCGAGCCGTCGAGAAGGCGCTCGGAATCGTGCGCCTCGTGGCCGTTCGGAAGGCATCGGGGCGATGTCGAGTGGCGGGTGTGAAAAAAGGGAAAACGCACGTATTTTCCGTAATCTCCCAAGGACGGGCGGCGACCGTGGACGCGGCACGGCTGGCCGCGACGCGGGAGGCCATGGGACGGTTGCTGGAAATGGAAAAACCGTCGGGTTCCGTCCTCCATCTCCGGAACCGCATCCAGCACTGGTTGACCGGTGTGGCCGCCGGTGTCGGTGAGGGATAGGTCCCGGCTTCGCGATTTCCTCCCTGTCCCAGCCCCGTCCCGGATGCCCTGCGCGGACCCGTGGCGCGAAAACGGTTGACATGGAAGGGAAATGGGGGAGAATGTCCGGTGTTCTTGCCGAGCAAGCGGCAACCAAACCAAACAAGGAGTGAAACAATCCATGAAGAAGATGATGACCGCCCTGATGCTGGCCGCCCTGGCCGCGTCGATGGCCACGGTTTCCGCGAGCGCGGAGGAAGTGACCCAGGAAGAAGCCAACTACGCCGTGACCGTCAGCGCCGACGTCCTCAGCGCCTACGTCTCGAAGGGCGTGACCGGCAACGACGAACCCGTGTTCCAGCCCGAGGTGTACGTCGAGATGCCGTACGGCTTCGGCTTCGACGTCTGGGCCAACATGAACATCACCGATGCCAACTGCAACTGGGATCCCAAGACCGGCGGCAAGTGGTCCGAGTTCGACCTGAGCCTCGAGTGGGCGGCCCCGATCGAAGGCCCCGTCTCTCTCACCTTCGGCGGCACGTACTTCGTGTACCCGCAGGCCAAGGGCGATGTCATCGTCGCGACCGAAGAAGAAGCCGAGAACGTCAAGGCCGGCGCCCCCGCCGACGGCGACTACGAGCTCTTCGTCAAGGCCGGCGTGGATTGCCTCCTCCAGCCCGCCCTCGAGTTCTACCACGACTGCCAGTCCAGCAGCGACTGGTACTTCCTCGGCAAGATCGGCCACGATTTCGAGCTGACCGACCTCCTCGGCCTCCATCTCGGCGCCACCGTCGGCTTCGTCGGCGACGACTTCGCCGAGCGCTACGGCTCCGACGACGGCGCGGCCTTCTCGCACGCCCAGTTCGACGCCAAGCTCGGCTACGCGGTGACGGATGCCCTCGAAGTCCACGCCAAGGCCAGCTTCAGCACGCTGATCGACGGCGACATCCGCGACGGCGTCAAGGACAGCTACGACGACATCGACTGCGAAATCTTCTACGGCGGCGTTGGCTGCGGCTACACGTTCTGATCCACTGGACAACCGAACGGAAGAAAGGCGTCCCCTCCGGGGGGCGCCTTTCGGCTTTCCGGGGTGGGGAAGACCGGTTTTCCATGGGCTGGAGGATTGCGGAAAATTGGGTAAACAGTTTGGATTTTCCATGATCTCGCAAGATGTCGGGAATGGGGCTTCGGGGGCGGACGGGGAGGGGCAGCGGGGCGGAAAATCGGGTTGAATGCGGAGGAGGGGTGTGGTGGAATGGACACATGGATGATGGCACGAGACAGTACGGACGGCCGATCGGGCAGGCCAGGGGCGTGATGGCGGTGGCGCTGGCGACGGCGTTGTTGCTGGGCTCCGTGGCGGCGTGGGCCGGGGATTTCGCGATGCTGGCGGGGGCGGACACGAAGGCGGGCTACCTGGCGCGGTTGCTGATCAACGAGACGCCGTTCCCTGGCGAGCGGGGGTACGTGAGCGAAGAGGACACGGAGTCGGCGATGCGGGAGGTGCTGTTCGTGTTGCACTCACGCATCAAGGACATCCCCGCGGGGTACAAGCAGGAGGAAATCGCGGCGGTGCGGACGGGGGACATCCTTGACCTCATCACGGCCAGGAACCAGTGCGAGGGGTTTTCGCGCGACGCGGCGGGGAACCGCACGATGGCGCCGCGCGTGGGGGAGCGCATCAACTACCTGATGAAGATCGCCAACAGCGGCAAGGCGCCGGGGCGCTTCGCGCGGCTGATCAACTACGCGCAGTCGCTGGCCACGGCCTATTTCGCGACCGGGCCGCAGGGGAGCGACCTGTTCGCCAACCTCTCGGTCGTCGGGGGCGTCCCCGTCACGGGCCGCGCTTACTCGTGGATGACGGGCCAGGACATGTACCATCCCGGCGGCAATTTCGTGCGCATCCCCGAGTCCCAGCACGGGTTGCTCGGCGGCAACCGTTTCTTCACCCTGCGAAAGGATCCAAAATGAAACACGCGTTTTCCTTCCCCTGCGCGATGGCGCTTCTCCTTGCCGCAACCGCCGCCGCGCCGTGCCGCGCGGTGGCCGCCGACCCGCCGGCGGCGGTGATGGAGGAGCCGTTCCTGGCCGAGGTCGCGTTGCACCTGTACGCGTGGTTCCTCGACGAAAAGGATTACGATCCGGAGCGCCTCGGCGACGGCGCCAAACTCGTGTTCCGCGTGCGGCGGCCGGAGGTGAAGGCCGACGAGGGCGACAACAGCGAATGGGCCGACATCCGGATTCCGCAGCTCAACCTCGGCGCGACGGTCAAGCGGCCGGATTACGCCATCGAGGAGCTCGGCGTCGAGGTGCGCAGCTCGAACTTCCGCATCGTGAACGTGTACCGCCTGGAGCCGGAAAACTGCGAGTTCCCCGAGGAGGAGGACTGGCGGACCGTCGAATGCGACCTGCAGGGCTTGATGGACACGCTGCGGGACTCCCCGGCGCGGGGGACCTTCCCCGACCAGGCGCTCAGCGAACGCCTCTACCTGGCCTGCTGCCGGCAGCTGGAGATCGATCCGGACGCCCGCGGGACCGGCGACCAGATCATCCACATCGCGCCGATGTCGCCGGTGGCGAACGAGGTGTGGGTGTTCCTGGAAAACCAGAACCTGTTCATGCAGTTCACGTCCGACACCGACATCGAGAACCCGGAGCTGTGGACCGCGCAGCAGTTGCGGGTGCGCACGATCGACGCGGCGAACAACACGGTGGTCTCGATGGAGGAGATGCCGGGCAGCAACGTGTACGTGACGCGCGACCAGATCGGGCGCTTGCTCTACAACTGCATCGTCTTCGGCAAGCGCATCCTGGTCGTGACCCCGGACGACCCGGACACCCCCGAGGAAATCCGGGAAAACGTGAAGGCGAACTGGTGACGGAGGGTGGGGGAGGGGGACCGGGGACGGCGCTTTTCCCGTGCATTCCGGGGCGGGATGTGCGATGAAGGGGCCTGCATACGGCAACCCCGCAAACCACAAGGAGCTTTTTCATGGCCGGCGAATACATCTTCACGCTCAACCACCTGTCCAAGACGCACGACCGGACGACGGTCCTCGACGACATCACGCTGTCGTTCTTCTTCGGCGCCAAGATCGGCGTCATCGGCGGCAACGGCGCCGGCAAATCGACGCTGCTGCGCATCCTCGCGGGCCAGGACAAGGATTACCATGGCGAGTGCATCATCGCGCAGGGGCTGCGGATCGGGTACCTTCCGCAGGAGCCGCAGCTCGACCCGTCGAAGGACGTCGCGGGCAACGTCGCGGAGGGCGCCGCCGCCGCGCAGGCCATCCTCGACCGCTACGACGAGCTCTGCGACAAGCTCGGCGGCGACCTCTCCGACGAGGAGTCCGCGAAAATCGGCGACGAGATGGACCGCCTCCAGTCCATCATCGACGCCCGCGACCTCTGGAGCCTCGACAGCCAGATCGAGCGCGCCATGGACGCCCTCCGCCTGCCGCCCGGCGACGCCGACGTCACCAAGCTCTCCGGCGGCGAGAAGCGCCGCGTGGCCCTCTGCCGCCTGCTGCTCTCGAATCCCGACGCGCTGCTCCTCGACGAGCCGACGAACCACCTCGACGCGGAGACGGTCGCCTGGCTGGAGGAGTACCTCAAGAAGTTCGCCGGGACGCTCGTCGTCGTGACCCACGACCGCTACTTCCTCAACGACGTCACCGAATGGATCCTCGAAATGGACGGCGGCCACGGCTACCCCTACAAGGGCAACTACGAGCAGTGGCTCGAAGCCAAGCGCGCGCAGGCCGCCGTCGCCAGCAAGCAGAACGCGTCGCGCCAGAAGATGCTCGACCGCGAACTCGAGTGGATCCGCCTCAATCCCACCGGCCGCATGAGCAAGAACAAGGCCCGCCTCGCCCGCTACGAGGAACTCGCCGCCAAGCAGGTCGACACCCGCGAGGACACGCTCGAAATCCAGATTCCGTCCGGCAAGCGCCTCGGCGACCTCGTCGTGCGCGCGGACGGGCTGCGGAAGGTGTACGGCAACCGGCTCGTCATGGACAACGTCTCGTTCAACCTGCCGCGCGGCGGCATCGTCGGCGTCATCGGCCCCAACGGCGCCGGCAAGACGACGCTCCTGCGCATGATCGTCGGCGAGGAGAAGCCCGACGGCGGCACCCTCACCGTCGGCGAGACGGTGGAGCTTTCCTACGTCAACCAGTTCCGCGACGAGCTCAAGGCGGAGAACACCGTCTTCGAGGAAATCACCGGCGGCCAGGAAACCCTCGACCTCGGAGGCAAGCCGATGAACGCGCGCGCCTACTGCACGCGGTTCAACTTCCGCGGCGCCGACCAGCAGAAGAAGGTCGGCGAGCTCTCCGGCGGCGAACGCAACCGCGTGCACCTCGCCAAGCTGCTGCGGCGCGGCGGCAACCTGCTGCTGCTCGACGAACCGACCAACGACCTCGACGTCACGACGCTGCGCGCCCTGGAGGAAGGCATCCAGAACTTCGGCGGATGCGCCGTCGTGGTCAGCCACGACCGCTGGTTCCTCGACCGCATCGCAACCCACATCCTCGCCTTCGAGGACGACGGCACCGTCACCTGGTTCGAGGGCAATTTCGAAGGCTACCACGAACAGCGCCGCCGTCTCCTCGGCGACGCCGCCGACCAGCCCAAACGCATCCGTTTCCGCCCCATCTGACGCGCGGATGGCATCGGCACGTACAACGGCGAGGCGGCTCCTCCGTGCGGCGGCGGGGCTCGCGTGGGCGTACCTCCTGGCATCGCTTGCCGTCCCCTTCGTCGGCCACAACGACCTCCTCGACGCCCTCTCCGACGGGGAACTGGAGACCGTCATCGGATCCGTCCTCTCGCTCCCCGCGGCGGGCGGGTGACGGGGCGGCGTACGGCGCGCCGCTTCAGCGGGGCCGCATGGAGGCGAGGAGTTCTTCGGGGGTGCAGCTGGCGGTGCCGAGTTTGCCGACGACCACGCCGGCGGCGATGTTCGCCAGCTGGACCGCCTCGCCGAAGGTCGCTCCGGACGCCAGCGCGGTCACGCACGCGGCGATGACGGTGTCGCCGGCGCCGCTGACGTCGTAGACTTCGCGGGCGCGGGTCTGGACATGCTGGGGGGGGCGTCCGGCGGTCAGCAGGAGCACGCCCTGCGGGCCGAGGGTGATGGCGAGGTGCCTGGCTTCCCACTTCTCCATCAGGATCGCGCCCGCCCGGAGCAGCGCCTTGTCCGTCAGCGGGTTTTCGCGCACGCCCGGCTCGGGGATTCCCGCGATGGCGAGCGCTTCCTTGCGGTTCGGGGTGGCGACGGTAATGCCGCGGATGTCCAGCTCGCGGCCTTCCTTCGGGTCCAGCCCCACGGGGATGCCGCGCTTGGCCGCCGTGGCGAGGATCAGGTCCACCACCGGCTGGGCGATGGCGCCCTTGCCGTAGTCCTCGATGATCACGCCGTCCGCCTTCTCCAGCTCCAGCGCCAGCATCGCGAGGAACTTCTCCTGCTGGCGGGGCGTCCATTCGGCCGGTTTCTCGAAATCCACCCGCACCACCTGCTGCTGCTCGGCGATGATGCGCTCCTTGACGATGGTGCGGGCGCCCGCGAACATCAGCGCGCATTCCGTCTCCGCGCCCGCCTGCTTGAGGAGCCAGCGCAGTTCGACGCCTTCGGGGTCCTTGCCGAGGAGGCCCGCGATGGACGCGGACGCGCCGAGGGTGCGGATGTTGCAGGCGACGTTGCTCGCGCCGCCCGGCATCGACGTTTCGCGGGAGACGCGGACGACCGGCACCGGCGCCTCCGGGGAGATGCGCGTGACGTGGCCGTACACGAAACGGTCCAGCATCAGGTCGCCGACCACCAGGATCCGCTGGCGCTTGAACGCATCCAGCAGGGCCATCACTCGTTTGCGGGTTATGTTCATGGTTGTTCCTCGCTTCCGTCCATACTGCCAGCCCCGTGCCCCGATTGCCAGCGAAAGTTTGGAGGGAGAGGCGCCGTCGGGCTCGGAATGTTCATGGGGGGGAGGATGGTGGGAAAACCGTGGAAAATATCGATGATTTCTGTATTCTCAAGCATGGACGGCAACGCTGCGGAACGGGAGAAAGGAGGCGTTCGGGCGCGGCGGGCGGCGGTGCCGCGGCGGAGCGTCTGGCGTCAGTTGCCGGAGGGGTTGGCGGTGAGGCCGTCGACGTCGATGAACGGGAGGGCGGTGGAACCCATCACGCGCGGGAGCTGGCCGTTCCATTTCTCCAACGCGCGCAGGCGCAGGATGGAGGGATTGGTGCGGAGGGATTCGGCCTCGATCTGCATCGCCTCGGCCTTGCCCTTGGCGGTGGCGACGAGCTGCTGGGCTTCGTACTGGCGCTGGGCGAGGACGTTCTTGGCGGCGAGGGCGTTCTGCTCGGCCGTGACCTTCGCTTCGATGGCCTGGTTGAAGGCGGCGCCGAAGGTGAGGTTGATGATGTTGAGGGTCTCGGTCTTGATGCCGAGGGGGGCGAGGCGCTGGCCGAGGAGCTCGGTCATGCGCTCGCGGACGGTTTCGCGCTTGGTGACGAGCTCTTCGGCGGTGTACTGGGCGATGGCGGCCTTCACGCCTTCCTGCATCGCGGGGGCGACGATGGTTTCGAGGTAGCGCATGCCGATGTTCTGGTAGACGTCCTGGCAGCGGTCGGGCTGCACGCGGAAGTTCAGCGCGAGGATGGCGTTGATGGTCTGCAGGTCCTTCGAGGAGCACTCGGTCTTGACCTGCTCCTTCTGGATGCGGCAGTCCATGATGCGGACGGTGTCGATGAAGGGAATCTTGGCGTAGAGGCCCTCGCCCTTGACTTCGCCGGTGACGCGTCCGAGGCGGAGCAGTACGCCGCGGTGGCCGGCCGGAACCGTGCCGAGCGCGGAATACAGCAGGACGACGACGGCGAGCAGCACGACGGGAACCAGTCCCCAGCGGGCGGGAATGGCGGCGGACGAAGCGTTGGAGGGAATGTGCATGGCCATGTGGAGGCTCCTTTCGGTTTTGCGGAATCAGCGGACGGACGTCGGCGGTTCCTTGCGGGACCGGGTTTCCATTTCGAGACGGCGGACGCGGAAGAGCGACTCGTCGGCGGCGGTACGGATGCGCACGAGCATCTCCGCCACGATCCCCATCATCCACGACACCCCCGCCGCGGCCAGGAACCCCGCCCCCGCGAAACCCGCCCACTTGTGCGGGGAGAAGCCGCCGGTCGTCCAGCGGAACCACGCCAGGAAGCCCAGCAAGGCGAACCCGACCACCCCGAGCGCGAGCGCGCCGTAGCAGAAGAAGTGGAGCGGCCGGTAGTCGCGGTAGGTCTTGAGGATGATCGACGCCGTCCGGTGCGCGTACCGGAACAGGTTGCTCGCCACGCGGCTCTTGCCGTGCTCGCGCACGCCGCGGACTTTCACGGGGATTTCCTTGATCGGCACGTCCGCGAACGCCAGCGTCAGGAACACCTCGTGCGTGTACGTGAACGATCCCAGCAGGTTCAGCCGGAGGAACGCGTTGCGCGAGTAGGCGCGGAAGCCGCACGAGACGTCGCGGTACGTCTGCTTCGTGATGGCGCTGATCCAGCGCGCGATCACGTCGTTTCCCCACCGCTTCGCCCCCGGCATCTCCGGAACCAGCTCCGGGTCCAGGAAGCGCGACGCCGTCACGAAATCCGCCTCGCCCGCGAGGATCGGCGCCAGGAGCTTGGGGATGTCGTTGACGTCGAACTGTCCGTCGGCATCGACGGTGACCACCAGGTCCGCGCCGAGCTCCGCCGCCTTGGCGATGCCGGTGCGGAACGCCATCCCGACGCCGCGGTTGCGCGGGTGCGATACCACGACCGCCCCCTCGGCGCGCGCGAGTTCCGCCGTGCGGTCGGTCGAGCCGTCGTCCACCACCAGCTTCACGATTTCGTCGATGCCCGGCAAGTTCCCCGGCAGCGACCGCAACACCTGCGCGATCGACGCCTCTTCGTTCAAGGCCGGCATCTGGATGACCAATTTCATGTGACACTCCTTCGTTCCTTCCTCCCCTCTATCATACCCCCCCCGACGATGACAACCGCGAAGCGACGGCATGCCGTGGCAATTGCGCCTTCTCAAATGCCTCCACCGGACGGGAGAAAAGGAAAGGGGCGTGACTGGAAATCGCATCTCCCGGAGGCGTGGGGGGCAAAGCGGACGTACGGGGCGTCCGTCCGCCCTGGCCGGAGAGTGGGGAAAAGCGGGCCGGGATGCTCAGGGCGTCGCGGGCGGAGGTTTGGAAGGCGGTTTCGAGGCGGGAGGCGGGGGGGGCGGGTCAGTCGAACCAGCCGCGTTTGGCGGAGTGGTCGAAGCCGTTGCGGCGGTAGTTGCCTTGGGTCATCTGGATGATGCCTTTCTGGATTTCCTGGTATTGGCGGGGGCGGCGCTGCAGGATGGTGCGGGATTTGAAATCCAGCGCGGGCGGCGTCTCGGCGGGGTCGTTGTAGAAGGCTTTCTGCTTGTCGCGGTCGTTCCAGTCGGCTTCGCCGTAGACGCGGTTGCGGTCGCGGAGGCCGTCGGCGCGGGCGATGGCGTCGTCGAGCCGCTTGACGGCGGCGTCGTAGGCGGCCGGGGACAGGCGCTTCTTGAGGTCGGCGAGGTAGGCGTCGCGGGCCGGGCCGGCCTTGAGGGTCTGGAGGCGCTCGTAGAGGTCCCGGTCGATGTAGGTCGGGGCGTGGTTGGAGTAGATGCCGAAGGTGTACATCAGGCAGTAGTTGAGTTCGGGCGACTGGAATTTGGAGGAGTCGAGGGTGTAGGTGCCGTCGTCGTTCTTGGTGACGCCCGGGTCGGAGAGGAGGCGCTTCTTGGCGTCTTCGGCCTGGAGGCCGTAGAGTTGCGAGACGTCGTCGACCAGTTGCTCGAAGCGCGCAAGGTGCTTGCCGGCGGCGATGTATTTGTCCAGGCCGATGCGGAAGGCGGGGTAGCAGGTGTCGTTGTCGATGCCCGTGACGTCGACGTGCCCGTCCTGCCGGACGTCGACGAGGACGTTGCCGTTGTGGCGGTCGGCCTGCCCGGTGATGACGTCGAGCCAGTCGAGGCGGTTGCATTTGCGCAGGAGTTGGCCCTGGACCTTGGCGTGGTCTTCGGTGGAGAGGGTCTGGACGCCGGAGGCGTTGAGGGAGCCCTTGGCGACCTTGTGGTTGTTGCCGAAGGTGGGGAGGTTGGTGCCCGGGGCGTGGGTCATGAAGATGCCGTACTGGCCGTCGTGCTTGCCGACGGAGGTCTTGACCACGATGTCCTCGAGGCCGAGAACCTCGGCGGTCTTCTGGGTGGCCATGTTGAGCTGCGCCATCTGCTGGTTGCGTTCGTAGCCTTCGAAGACGTAGGGGGCGTGTTCGAGGGTGTCGCGACCGGGGGCCTCGGGCTTGAAGATGCGGACGTCGCCGTTCTTGAGAATGACGGCGGTGACGGTGTTCATCTGGCCCTTGCCGAGGGGGCGGGCCTTTTCGACGTTCGAGGGGTCGGTGGCGGGGTCGAGGTCGCCGTCCTCCATGCCGTGGACGCGGACTTCGACGAGGGTGGAGGGGGCGACTTCGCCCTCGAAGGCGGCGAGGAACACCTTGGAGGTGAGGAAGTCGTCGTCGCCCATGCGCCCGACGGTCTTGCGCATGTCTTCGAAGTGGGCGAGCTGGGTCTTGTAGAAGCTGCCGGGCTTGTAGAAGGCGCCGAGGGCCGCGGCGGGGGCGTCGCCCTTGGTGTATTTCTCCAGGGCGGCCTTGAATTCCTTGACGAGCTCCGGCGTGACGGCGCGGCGCTCGTCCGCGGGGAGCTTCGCCTTTTTCTTCTGGATGTGGGTGGCCAGCACGGTGTCGTCGGTCTGGAGGAAGCCCGCGGCGGCATGGGCGAGGTGGTCCCCGATGTCCTCGGCCTCGGCCGCGATCGGGTCCTGGTTGTAGGCGGCGATCGCGGTCTTGAGGGCGGCGAGGTTTTCGGGGGTGGGGGCCTTGGCGTAGGCGCGGGCGGCGGTGTGGACGGCGTCCTTCGCCAGGACGAGGCGCGCGGCCGGCGGGTAGAGGATTTTCAGGAGCGGGCGGAACTTCGGGGCGAGGAGCGAAAGGCTGGGGGGCGGGGCGAAGATGCTGTCGATGTAGGAGTCGAGGGCGGTCTGGGCGAGGCGCTGGCGGGCGCCGGCCATGCGCTGTTCGACCTGGTCGAGGACGGCCTTCGCGGCGTCCAGGAAGGCGCTGTCGGGGTGGACGCGGCCTTCGCCGGCCTGGTAGCCGTCGCGGGCCAGCGTCGCGAGGGCGGTCTTGGCGTCCGAGAACTCCCGGCGCATGGCGGCGAAGGCGGGGCTGCCGATGTTCTTGTCGGGGTTGGACGCGAAATCGTCGATCCGCTTCGCGAGCGGCGCGAGCTTCGCGCGCATGTGGTCGAGGGCCTCGGCGTGGCCGTGCATCGTGGCGGCCTTCTCGCCCATCAGCGCAAAAACCTTCGTGTCGAGGCGGGCGCGCACCGCCGGGTCGAGCGTGTCGATGTCCTTGTTGCGGATCTTGGCGACGGCTTCGGCGAACTGGAGCACGAGCGTTTCGAGCTCGCACGCGCGGCGGTCGCAGGTCATCGCGGACGTTTCGAGGATGGCCTTCGCCTCGCGGGAGACGCCCTGCGCGTTGATGAGCGAACGCATCTTCTCGGAAAGCGCCGCCTGGGCGTCGAGGGCGGCCTGTATGGCCCGGCCCGCCGGATGCTCGGTGTCCCACTGGTGGTACCCCGCGATGTCCTGCCCGGTCGCGACCGCGATGTCGCGCCCGGTGAACTTGTCGAGCGCGTCCAGGGTCTTGGCGGCGTTGTCGATGAGCGTCTTGAGCGCCTTGACCTCGCGGTTGGGGAGGCCGACGCCGCGGATCTGGGTCTTGAGGGCCGCCGCGTCGATGCCCTTCGCGGACGCCTTGCCCGCCTGGAGGAGGAGCACGTCGAGCTGGCGGGCGATTTCGCCGGGGATGGCCTGCTGCGGCACGCCCTGCGGCGGTTCCCCGGCGCCGGGGACGACGGGCGGCGGATTGGGATTCGCGGGCGGCCGGGCGCCCCCGACGTTGTTCGCGATGATGGGGTTGACCGGCTGGTTGTTGTTGCCGACGGCGATGAATCCGTTGTGTCCGCTCATGGTGTTTCCTCTGTGGGTTGTGGCAAACCGCGTTTGCCTGCCCTGTTTTCCCGCAACGCCGCGAAATGTTACATCCGCCGCCGCATTGCGCCACCCAATTTGCCCTTTATTCCCGCCCCCGTTCAAGCGAAAAGGCGCGGCCGGTTTGTACATCCCCCTCCCTTCCGCCTTCGACTTTTGATGCCCCCTGGTTGAATGGCAAGGCCTCGGGTGGGGCGAGCCGTCCCCGGCGAGCCGGTGTGGAATGGGGCAGGAGGGTTGGCAAACCGGCCGGAACGGCTCGGCGGGGACGCCTCGCCCCACCATGCGCTCCGCGCGGGAATATGCAGTCTTTCATTGGTCCGTCCCTTGCACAAACAGAGATGCGCCCGGGAAAACGTGGAAACAGGAAAAACCCTTGACTTTCCGCCATTTCGCCCCGTGCTCCGCGCCATGAACAACGCGGTCCAATACGTCCTCCGCGAAACGGCCGGGATCGCCGGCAACGTGGCGCGCTTCCACATCGGCTCCCTGGCGTTGCCCGTGCTCGCGCCGGTGGCCGTCGCGGGGGGGGCGGCGCTGTCGGAGGCGGCGCTGGGGCGCTGGATCGCGGACCGCACGGGCGGGGCGGT
>CACXEY010000276.1 GCA_902766695.1 uncultured bacterium | reverse complement strand
GGGGGGGGGCGGATCCGCCGGGTGGAAGGAGGGCGAAGGCGTCGGCGCCGAAGGAGGAGGCGAGGGTGGCGGCCTGGCGGTCGAGTCCGGTCCAGACGGCGAGGAGCAGGGAGAGGACGAGGAAGCCGGCGGCGAGGGACAGGGCGGAAAGGAGGGCGCGGGCGGGGGCGGCACGCAGGCCGGCGAGGGCGTCGAGGAGGGTTTCGCGGGGGGAGGGGATCATGGGCAGAGGACGAGGTCGCCGTCGGAGAGGCCGGAGAGAATCTGGACGGAGGCGGTGTCGGCGAGGCCGATCCGGACTTCGGTGCGGACGGGGGGGGCGGAGGGGAGGGAGGAGGCGGGGCGGCGCTGGACGTAGAGGCGTCCGGATTCGGATTCGAGGGCGGCGCGGGGAATGGCGAGGGCGGAGGGGGCTTCGCCGGAGACGATTTCGACATTCATGGTGAGGCCGGCGGGGAGGTCCTGGTCCTGCGGAAGGGGATCGAGGGCGACGGCGACGGGGAAGTATTTGCGCCAGGCGGGCTGGCCGGGCAGCGAGCGGGCCATGGAGCCGACGGATTCGACGCGGCCGGGCAGGCGCAGGTCGGGGAAGGCGGCGGGCACGGCGGTGGCGGGGGCGCCGGGGCGTACGGAGGGGAGGGCGGATTCTTCGACGTGGCCGCGGACGATGCGGGCGTCGTCGCGCGGGATGCAGAGGAAGACCTGGTTGCGGTAGAGGCTGTCGCCGACGCGCGCGGTTCGGTATTCGCCGCCGACGGGGAGGGGGACGAGGGATACGGGGCCGCCGGCGGGCGCGGTGACGGTGCAGAGGGCGAGCTGGCGGGCGGTGTAGTCGCGCTGGCGTTCGGCGGCTTCGAGGGCGGCGCGGGCCTTGGCGAGGCGGGCGGCGTGGAGGGGGCCGGCGGTCAGGTCGAGGCGGGTGGCGGCGCGGTCGGCGTCGGCGCGGACGGCGGCGATCTTGTCGCGCTGGCGGAGGAGTTCGGCGTCGGACATGAGGCCGCGGTCGCGGAGGCCGGTCGCGGCGTCGAGGAAGGCTTCTTCGGCGCGCAGGGCGGCGAGGAGTTCGTCGCGGCGGGATTCGAGGTCGAGCCGCTCGAGGGGGAGTTCGGCCTTTTCAAGGCTGTCGAGTTCCTGGCGGGCGCGTACGGCTTCGCTTTCCTGGCGGGCGAGGTCCTGGGCGATCTGGGCGGAGTCGAAGCGGGCGAGGACGTCGCCTTCGTGCACGCGGGTGCCTTCGGCGACGAGTTCTTCGAGCACGGCGGAGCCCTGGAGGGGTACGGCGACGCGGAGCATGGTGCGGGCTTCGAGTTCGCCCTGGAAGGCGAGGGTCTGGCGGATGCCGGCGCGGGCGGCGGGCACCCAGCGGGGGGCGTCGGCGTCGGCGGGGGCGCGGCGGCAGGCGGGTACGGCGGCAACGAGGAGGAGGGCGAGGGCGGCGAGGGGGAGGCGGTTCATGGGGCGGGCTCCTGGGGGATGTCGGGGAGGTCGGCGAGGAGGTCGTCGGGGGCGGGCACGAGGGTGCCGAGGACGTGGAGAAGGCGGTAGGCGGCGACGGAGGCGGCGCGCTGCGCTTCGAGGTCGCGCAGGCGGGCGGAGAGGGCGTCGGCTTCGGCGTCGGACACGGCGTCGGCGGTGCCGCGTCCGGCCTCGAAGAGGGTACGGGCGAGCTCGGCGCGGCGGTCGGCGAGGTCGAGATTGCGGCGGGCGAGGTCGCGTTCGCGGCGGGCCCGGCGGCACTCGGTCTGGGCGGAATGGACGTCGAGGGCGAGGCGGCGGCGCACGATTTCGGCGGCGGTACGGCGTCCGGCGGCGTCGGTGGCGGCCTTGCGGGCGGAGAGGCGGGCCTCGCGGATGTCGAGGTTCATGGAGCCTTCGAGGCCGATGCGCCAGTCGGTTTCGTCGAGACGGGAGGCGCCGGACCAGTCGGAGGCGTCGCCGTAGGTGACGTGGCGGGCGGCCAGGGCGAGGTCGGGGAGGAGGGCGCGGCGGGCGAGGAGGGCCTGGCGGTCGGCGGTGGCGATGTCGTCGAGGGCCTGGGCGTAGTCGGGACGGGAGCGGAGGGCGACGTCGAGGGCGCGGGCGGGGGGGACGTCTTCGAGTTCGAGGGGGGGCGGGGGGACGATGTCGACGGGCGTGCCGGGCGGCAGGCCGAGGAGGTCGGCGAAGGTCTCCTCCGCGATGTCCAGCTCGGCGCGGTCGGTCTCGATGCGCGATTCGGCTTCGCCGCGCTGGAGGTCGAGGCGCAGGACCTCGGTACGGGTGGCGTCGCCGCGGTTTTCGCGCACGGCGGCGAGCGCGGCCAGGCGTTCGAGGCGGAGGGCCTGCGCCTGGTCGCATTCGAGACGCCGGGCGAGGCAGGCAATCGATTCGCACGACTCGGCGACCTGCAGGACCAGCGCCGAGCGGTCGCGTTCCCAGGCGCGGCGGGCGGCGCGGAGGGCCTCGGAGGCGAGTACGGCGGGTTCGTCGCGCACGAGGGTGCCGAAGCGGCGGAATAGGGGCTGGGACACGGAGAGGGCGATCTGGGTGCGCCGGTCGGGGTCGGCGCCGTCGGTATCGGCCTGGGTGGCGGTGGCCTCGGCGCCCACGACCGTACCCCACGGGAGCGTCGCGGAGGTCCCCAGGCCGGCGCGCCAGAGGGAGGAGTCGGGTCCGGTCTCGGCGGCCCCGGCGGGCGTGATGCGCATGCCGCGCACCGATACGGCGGCGCGGTCGGCTTCGAGGCCGTGCGCTTCGATGTCGATCGCCCCGCGGGCGAGGCCGAGATTGTGTTCGAGAGCACGGGCGATGGCGTCTTCGAGGGTGAGGACGAGGGGAACGGGGGGCTCGGGCGTGGCCTCGGCGGCGGGGGCGGGGAGCGCCAGGGAGCAAAGGAAGAGGACCGCGGCGAGGGCGGCGGTCGGGGGGCACGGATGGCGGGTGCGGGGCATGGGGGAACCTTGGGACAGAGGGGGCGAAATGTCCAGCCTGCGTTCG
>CACXEY010000275.1 GCA_902766695.1 uncultured bacterium | reverse complement strand
GGGGGGGGGGGATCAGGCGAGGCCGGCGCGTTTGAGTTCCCAGAGGGCGGGGTCGAGGTCGGCGGCGGTGCGGATGCGGAAGGACGGCGGGGAGGGGACGAGGCGGGGGACGAGGCCCTGGGCGAGCATGGCATCCCAGTCGTCGTCGAAGCGGGGGCGGTCCTTGGCGGCGGCGGGATAGGCCTGGCGGAGAGCGGCGGCGGGCCAGACGCGCGGGGAGACGACGGACCAGAGGGAATCGCCGCCGGAGCAATCGGCGGCATAGGAGCCTTTCCTGGCGGCGACAACGCGGTCGGAAAGGGGAATGGCGGCGACCCCGGAACCGTGCCGCCGGGCGGTACGGAGAGCCGCGGCGACGGTGGCCGGGTCCAGGACGGGCCGGGAAGGGTCGTGGAGGCAGATCCATTCGACGTCGCCGGGGACGTGCGCGAGGGCGGCGGCCATGCAGGGGGCGTGTCCGGGCTTGGCGGCGACGATTTTGCGGACCTTGGAGAAGCCGTAGAGCTGGACGGCGGCCAGAACGCTCTCGGCGCGCCCGCGGGGGACGCACAGGACGATGCCGTCTATTTCGGGACATTGCATGAGGGCCGCGACGGAGTGGGCGAAGAGGGGGCGGTCGTTGAGGTAGAGGAAGGGGATGTCGGCTCCCTCGGGGAGTTTTTCTGCCTTGCCGGTGGCCATTACCAGCGCCCATGCCAAGTGTCTCATTGCGCTCTCCTCGCGGCGCGGATGTCGGGACAAGCCGCTTGCCACGGCATCCGCAACCATCGGTCTTTTGCCGTAAAAGGCGGTTCATGTCAAGCCGTTGTTTTGCGGCGGGCGGGCGGACGCGTGCGATTTCCGGGATGGCGCAATCGAAAACGGCGGATTGCGGAGGAAAAACAGCAGGCGAGAAGGATTGAATGAAGCGGGGGGGGACGTGGGGGGCGGCGGAGGGGAACGACATGCCACCCCCGCCGGCGGGACGACACCGGTTGGACGGAAAGGGATGAGGGCGGGCTGCCGGATCAGCCCAGAAGGAGCTTGAGGACTTCCTCGCGGGAGGAGGCGGAAAGGATTTTCGCGCGGACGGAGGCGTCGTTGAGCGGACGGCTGACTTCGGCCAGGAACTGGATGTGCGGGCCGGTACGGCTGTCGGGGGAGACGGTCATGACGAAAATGGTCGAGGGCTGTCCGTCGAGCGCCCCGAAATCGATGCCTTCGCGCTTGATGCCGAGGGCGGCGACCAGGCAGTCCACGCTGTCGGTCTTGCCGTGGGGGATGGCGATGCCGTTCTGCATGCCGGTACTCATGCGCTTTTCGCGGTCGGTGACGGCCTTGAGTACCGCCTCCTTGTCGCGGATATGGCCCGAGGCGGAAAGGAGATCGACCATTTCGGCCAGGATCTCTTCCTTGTCGTTTCCCTTGAGGTCCAGGGAAATCGTTTCGACTGTCAACGGCTTTTTACCAATCATAGTGAATCCTTTCGGAACGCATCGGGGAAGGATGCCCTTTCCTTCCTGGTTTTTCAAGTCCCATTTCCGGGGCGGCCAAAGGCGGCCGGAGGGAGTGGAGGAGAACCGGGACGGAAGGGACAGCCGGGACGGACAGGACTGTTTGAGCCCGGCTGTCCCGGGCAAGGGGGCCAATGATTTTATAAACGGGCATCCATCTCCCGTTCGCGGCGGGTCACTCGCCGATGGGGGCAGGTGATGGGGATGCGGGTGTCGAGGAGGTTGTGGCGGGCGGGGAGGACTTCGGGATGGGGACGGGAGAGGGCGGATTGCTTCAAGTTGCGGCAGTTTGCGGTTGACAAGCCGGGGGCGGGCTTGGGATGGTGGGGGCAACGGCGGGGCATGGCGTTCCGCCCGGAAAGGCACGGATGGAGAAACACGTTTGGGCGGTTTGCCTTGGAGTTGCCGCGGCCCTGGCCGGCGCGGCCGCGCTGGCAACGGGAACGGGGGAGGCCGGGTCCCCAGCGAAGGAGCCGGACGACGCCGTGGTGCTGGGGGAGGAGGACTTGGCGGACCGTGCGGAAATCCTGCGGAACATGTACCGGCGCATCACGCCGCCGGACGTGGCGTTAAGGCAGGACGTGGGGACGTGGCCGGCGGCCTGGGAGGTGTTCGGCGCGAGCTGGGAGGCTGCGGCTGCCGACCGGGAATACGGGGCGTGGGTGGTCCCAATCGAGGTGACGCAGGACGCCGGGGCGACGGTGGTGCGCGACGGAAACGAGGCAGTGCTGTGGCGCGGCTGGACGGACTTCGCCCGCCCGGAATCGGCCGACGTGGTCCTGACCGGCGGCCTGGTGGCGGAGGAGGAGTGGGCGGTCTACGAAAGCATCCGGGATGCCGTGGTGCGTTTGGGAATCGCGGGCGGGACACCCACGCCCCCAGTGCGGAGCAACCATGCGAACGGCCTGCGGTTCACGTCCCACGAATGGACGACAAACGGCACGTTCCGCCTGGGGCTGGCGTACGAGATCGACACGGACGTGGACGTGTTCGCCTATGCGCTGGACTGCACTTCGTCACTTGTGGTGGCAACGTGGACGAACGACGAAAACCAGGTCGTGACGGACACGAACACCGTCTGGACTTCGGCCGGGTTGCCGTTCAACGGGATGGAGAGCGATTGGGAGCTGCGTGGTACGGTCGCCATCAGCAACGGGGTGGCGGAGTTCGAGGATTCGGGTTTTTCGGCGACTCTTGGTCGGGAGCGCTTCTACGCGGCCGCCGTGGCGGAGGACACGGACGGGGACGGGCTGAACGACGGCTGGGAGGACTTCGTATCGCACACGGATCCCGGCAACCAGGATTCGGACGGGGACGGGGTGCCGGACGGGATGGACACGATGCCGGCCACGTCGAATGTGTGGTTTGAGGTGGTGACACAGAACACGGTGAATTACTGGCAGTTTCTTGGAGACTGCCCAAGCAACGCCCCGAGGGTCGGCAACGATGACTGGACCTGGAACATTGTCGGAGCGGCACCGACTTCCGACAGCGTGGTCAGCAATGTCTGGGTCAGCGGCCATGTGGACGACATCATTTCGGTGGACGGTACCGACGTCGATTCCAACCCCGGCCCCACGAATTACTATCATCAGGGAATACTGAACCTCATCGACCATCCTGAGTCCCACGCATTCCAGCTGAGACTCTGGGATCATCCTTCGCCGGATTATGCCGGCCCAAACGAAGTCAGTCTCGGAAATTCGCGATCGGGTTCATTCGAGGTGGACTGGACATGGCTTGTGCCGCTGGGGGTGGTGTTGGACGTGGCATCCCCCGTTGCCGGAGCATCCCCCAATCCCCCGCCGTTTGCCGGGCACCGGCCATGGCCGTTCGATGTCACCCACAGTCCGGAACCGGACAAGCATCTGGTGGTGTTTTTCGAGGATGTTGCCGACATGAATGCTGCCGGCAATTTCGTGGTTGCCAATTTCGATGTGTCGCTTGCGGCTACCATCACGCCTGATGCTTTTCCTGTCGAGGAGTGGACACCCCAGTGGACCCGGATGTCCGGTCCTGCATCAGGGACCTTGCTTGCCACCAACACCCTCTCCGCAACCTTGCGCAATCCGCAGCAGGGCGGAGTCTATTCCTTCTCGTTTGGCCTCGGCTACCCCGGAGAAGTGCCCAGCCAAGCCAATGTGGTGCTGCCGCTTGCCGGGGCGGAAATCGGCAGCGTCGTGGTCGCAGATTTGGCATTGGCGGATGCGTTTGCCGCAAAAGTGAATGCAAAATACATGTGGTGGGAAAAACAGCGCCCGAACAATGGACGGAGATGGTTCGTGAACAACGGGGCCGGTGATTATCTAAGCCGTCCGAACAATGCCAATGCCCCGACCGTCTGGTGCTACAACCAAGTCAACACGGCGGATCAATTTTGGCATGGGGGCCGTCTGCACTTGGAAAGGATATCCCATCCGGATTGCCAAGGCCAGCAATTTCATTGTCGGATATGCGGTGCGGAAAATCGGGGTTTCCGGCATTGCATCTTGGATAGCGCAAACCATAGGCACGTGGAACGACGGAGCAGCCACAAAAAGCTGGCAAGCGGGGCAGGCGGTTGCCAGTGGGGCTGATTATACTGCGACCGTCCGTAACATGCTCAAGGACATCTGGAATGAATCAGACGCCAAAAATCGCCGCCTGTGGCCGAATTCCGCTCCCGTCGACAATTTCATCGCACCGTCGCTTTGGCGCAATCCCGACACGGAATTTACATCACCGGGTTTTTTGTACATGGAGAATCCATAGAGGAGAACAATGAACACGACAATCAAGATTGGAATGATTGGCTGCCTGCTGTGCTTTCGTGTCTTGGGAACTGCCAGAGGACAAGGCTTCGCTTCGCAGGTGGAGGGCATGTGGCGGGCCGGGAACTATGCCGGCGTGCTGGCTATCGCCCAGGAGAGGCTGGCTGCGGACACGAATGATTTACCGGGACTGCTACTCAAGTTCGAGTATGAAAGCGAGTATCTCCAGCTTTCGGCAGCGACCAACACGGCGGCGGAAATCCTGCGTGTCGCTCCGCAGATCGAGTCCGTGTCTTTTTCCGCAGTCCGCCCCGTGGTCATGGATGACGCCCAGAGTGCATTGGAGCTGATGCCCAACTACCCGGCAAGCGAATACGCGGCCGATTTGCTCAAGGTGGGGACAATTACGAACAAGGCGTTGCCATGTGATTATGCAATCCAGGCGCTGGAAGAAGATGGCTATTTCCAATGAAGCCAGATGGCGATTTGCTTCAAGTTCTGGCAGTTTGCGGTTGACAGGCCGGGGGCGGGCTTGGGATGGTGGGAGCAAAGGCGGAGCTTGGCGTTCCGCCCGGAAAGGCGCAGATGAAGAAACACGTTTGGGCGGTTTGCCTTGGAGTTGCCGCGCTCCTGGCCGGCGCGGCCGCGCTGGCAACGGGCACGGGGGAGGCCGGGTCCCCTGCGGAGGAGCCGGACGACGCCGTGGTGCTGGGTGAGGAGGACTTGGCGGACCGGGCGGAAATCCTGCGGAACATGTACCGGCGCATCACGCCGCCGGACGTGGCGCTGGTGCAGGACGTCGGGACATGGCCGGCGGCATGGGAGGAGTTCGGCGCGAGCTGGGAGGCCGCGGCTGCCGACCGGGAATACGGGGCGTGGGTGGTCCCAATCGAGGTGTCGCAGGATGCCGGGTTGACGGTCGTGAAGGACGGCGACGGGGCGGTGCTGTGGCGCGGCTGGACGGACTTCGCCCGCCCGGAATCGGCGGACGTGGTGCTGACGGGTGGCCTGGTGGCTGAGGAGGGCTGGGCGGCCTACGAGGGCGTGCGGGATGCGGTGGCGGCCATGACGGACACCGTTGTCAGGACGCCCGCGCCCCCGATGCGGACGACACCGACGAATGGATTGCGCTTCACGGCGCACGAGTGGACGACGAACGGCACCTTCCGGCTGGAGCTGGCGTACGAGATTGACACGAACGTGGACATTTTCGCCTACGCGGTGGCCTGTACTTCGTCCCTTGTGGTGGCGACGTGGACGAACGACGAGAACCAGGTTGTCACCGACACGAACACCGTCTGGACTTCGGTCGGCTTACCGTTCAACGGGATGGAGAGCGACTGGGAACAGCGCGGCACGGTGCCCATCAGCAACGGGGTGGCGGAGTTCGAGGATTCTGGGTTCTCCGAGGAGCTGTCCCGGCTCCGTTTCTACGCGGCGGTCGTGGCCCAGGACACGGACGGGGACGGGCTGAACGACGGCTGGGAGTCGTTCGTGTACCACACGAATCCGGGGGACGAAGACACGGACGGGGACGGCTTCGATGACGGCTTGGAGCTGTCCATGGACGCCCCCATGGACGACCCGTTGTGGACCGGCGCGGAATTGGCGTACCGCTTGACGCATGTCAGCTGCACCGTCACGACGAACTCCCGCTCGGTGACGACCAACTGGCACGGTCTCCGTGCGCAAGTGGAGGACTCGCTGGATTGCGGAGGCTCCAATGACACCCATCAAGTCGAGACCGCCCAGCTGGAGGTGGACAACATGTTCGACAGCGGATACCACATCGCACTGCAAATCGACGGCAACGTCGAAGACGTGGATGCCGGATTCGATGTCGTGACGTTCACGGCCGACACGAACTACGACTGCTTTTCCAGCCATGACGGCATTCCGGACGGCCCGACGGAAGAGTACTGCCTGATGGTGGCGACCTCGGCCGTGCTGAACTGCCTGATTCTCGAGGGCAGCACGGTGGAGCTCACGTACGACACGGGTGGGCACAAATGGCACTCGGATGCCTTCGCGGAAATCATGTACGCGACCAACCTCGGCCCGCACGTCTCGGCGGTGACGGGGCCGTCGTATGTGCAGGTCGGAAAAACCATCCAGATGATGGCCTCGCAGGAAGGTGGCGGCCCTTACGAATGGACGGTGCCCGACGATGGAGTCGCGGGCATCGACGGGAACGGAGTGCTGACGGGGCTGGCACCCGGCGTGACGGTCGTGACGGCCACGGACTGCGCCGGATGCACCGCGACACAAGCCGTGACGGTGGTGCAGATCGATTTCCTTGCCGGAGGCAGCAGCTTGCCGGCGTCAGAGCTGAAAATCGGGAAGTGGGAAAATGCGTTCAATACCGTTATCGAAACGAACATCGTGGTGACAACGAACCCTATCGATGTCGAAATTACCATCACTACGAATTGGTTTCTGAAAGACAACTTCATTGATCTTGATTCCGATCGTTTCATGGTGCGGGTAATTGATGCAAGCAAGATGGGAGCTGGACCTGTCTACTTAGATTTGGGTACTAGTTCCGAAGATACCGACCTATGTGATGACATGACGTTGATAGAGTTGATTGAACAACCAATCAATTCAGGGATATTCCTTTCCACAAACCAACTTCTTGTCGCTGATGAAATTGACGATGGATACAACGGCCCAATTCCGCCGGATGATTATTTCAATGATCAGACTCACAAAATTGCACTGGACGGGCGTGTTCTTGTGCAATACGAACCGGAGGAGGGAACATGGATGGATGCTGAGATTACTGTTCCATCGGAAAAAACGGTCCATATTATCCCAGTTTTTTTGCATGATCCATCGTTGACCAGCAGCAATTATGTTGTACTCACTGCAGATAGAATTGCTGATTTCTTGCGAATTGCACGAAAGAGATATGCACAGATGGGAATCTGTCTTGAATGGGATACCCCCGTCATTTGTGAGCCTCCAGTTGGCGTCGATTTGTTTGACGGGCTTACGCTGCGTCCAACGTATACTGCAACAACACTAGCCCCAGAGGCAAAAGCCGTCATCGAAGGGGTCGGGACTACAAATACTTTGGATGACATACATCTGATTATTGCGAACCATCTTTGGGCAGGCGAACGGGAACTTGGCGGCATGGCTGTTGCCGCTTTTGGTTTCAAGAGTCCGGCTGACACAAATTACCTGTATAACATCTTTCTGAACGCGAATAATTATGATGAAAGTGCAGGAGGTTCCATTGCCCACGAGCTTGGTCATTTGTTGACGAATGCCGGGCATGTCTCGGATGGCTGGCGGGTTATGTATCGAAGCACACGGTATGGAGTTACGGGGACAAGGCGTTTTGTGGAAGAGGAAGAAACTACAATCAAGGATAATACACAGCATGTACAATAACTTGCCAATCAGATTTGTTTGTTCAGTCGGAATGTTGTTTTTCTTGGTGTTGCTGGCAACGGCTGAATCCAATGGGCAAAAAACATATATGGACTATCCAGAATGGAATCTTTTGCCCAAGGGAATCGATTTCGATGACGAAGACGATATTGCTGCCATTCGTCAATTGGTCGATGAAGGACCGGCGGCCAATGAAGCCATGCTGGCAGTCGTCAGGGAGTGCGATGACTCCATGATTGCAAGTCGCGCATTGGCGACTTTGAGAGAATCGGCAGGCGACAAACGGCCCGTTGTTGCGGAGTTGAAACGGATTTTCGAACAGCGTTTTCCGCCAGCCACTGGAGACGAATCGTGGATTGTTGACGGTATCGCCGCGGCAATTGCGGACATTGGAACGGAAAGCGACATGGATGTGTTGGTGCCGATGCTGACAAACCCCGATATACGCTTGCGTGTCATGGGGGCACGTTATCTTGGCCGACGTGGCGGCCAGCGCGCATTGGAGGCCTTGGAACAGGTACAAGGACGTGATGCCAACAAGCGGGTGAACGAAGAAATCGGCAAAGCCATTGCTTCCATCGAATCCAGACTTGCCGTGCAGAATGCCGACGAATCTTCCCCTCTCCCCATGACTGGACCTTGACACTACACGCCACACCAGCGGGGAGAAAGGAGAATAACATGTTCAATGAATCCAAGACTGCCCTGTGGTTTGTACTCTTGGCGGCCGTCTTGATGGTGGCGGACACGTTGTCCGTATCTGCGGAAACTCCGCCCGGAATGACCTACCGGAATTACCCGGAATGGGAAATGCTCCCAAAGGTGCTGGATTACGAAGACGAGCAAATCAATGACAGAATCCAGAAACTGGTCGATGAAGGAGAGGCTTGCCATGAAGCCATGTTGGCAATTGTAAAGCAATGCGACGACTGGATGGTGGCCACGAGTGCCTTGGCGATTTTGAGGGAAACGACTGGAGACAAGAGCGGGATTGTCGCCGAACTGAAACCTTTTTTCAGCGAGCGTTTGTGCCGTTCCGAAGGTCAAGATGATTGGTTGCTGACAAGCATTGCACAATTCCTGGCAGATTTTGGCACGGAGGATGATATTGATGTCCTGTTGCCCATGCTTGAGCACCCAAACATGCGGGTGCGCTATCTGGGTGCGCAATATCTTGGGCAGCGTGGAGACCAACAAGCCATTGAGGCACTTGAAGAAGCGAAAAGCCGTGAATCCAACAATCTGGTATTGGATGAAATGAACAAGGCGGTAACAAGTATCACAAGCAGGCTTGCCGGGCAGGATGAGGAGATGCCGGAGGCCCCATGACCGGGCCATGACGCAACGGGGCAAGTGGTCGGTTTGGAAAACGAAAAAGGGGCCAGACCCGAATGTTACAAATGGCGGTTGATGTTCACGTTCACGGAAACGAACGGGGCCGCTGGATCGAGAAGATTGTCGGATTCGGAAGAAACAAAGATCAGAGGAGATTCACATGTCGATAAAAAGTAATTATTTGCTGTTGGCTTTTATGGCCATGGTGGCGGTGCTGGTGCCATGCGCCATGGCTGAAGGCGGAATGACTGCGGCCGAAGTGCTTGCATTGTTGCCGAAAGGCCCCGACTTTGACAACAACGACATTGCGGATCACTTGAAATTGGTTGAGCAGGGCGAATCCATTTACGGAGCGCTTCTGAATATCGTGCGTTCGAATACCAATTCACTCATTGCCAGCCGGGCTTTGGGGGTGTTGCGCGAAACAAAGGGAGACAAGCGGGTGGTGGTTGCCGAATTGGGAAAAGTACTTCAGGAAAAACAGCTGCTTACCAATCCACCAAACGAACGAATGCTCATGTTGTTGGCCAAGACGATATCGGACATAGGCAATGAAAACGACAAGCAGCTTCTTCAGCCCTTGTTGTCCCATCCAAGCGAAGATGTCCGAGCGGTGGCCCGCCATTTCACGGACAGGCTGGAAAAGAAAGCTGCCAATCTGCCAATGCCGTTTTCTGAAGAACCAGCGGCGACATTCCCAGATGTGACTCATGCCGAAGGAACGCCCGCACTTGCCGTGTCGCCATGTGCACAGACGGACAGCGAGATGACCGCGGCCGAGGTTTGGGCGCTGTTGCCCAAAGGAATAGACAGCGAGGACGAGAACCAGGTCATGGCGCACCGTCGGTTGGTGGAACAAGGCAAATCGGCCTACGAAGGCTTGCTGGCAGTCGTCAGGGAGTGCGACGATCCCTATGTTGTCAGTTCGGCACTTGCCATTTTGAGATCGTCGCAAGGGGACAAGTCAGGGGTTGTTGTCCGGCTGAAGGAATATTTCGTTTCGCGATTGCAGAGGGAAACAAGAGCGGATGAAATCGTGATTGTTGACACGGCTTCGGCTTTGGCCGACATGGGGCAAGAGGATGATTTGGAGTCTTTGATTCCAATGCTCTCCCATTCTTCAAGCCAAGTTCGTGGCGTAGGAATCATGTTGCTGGGGGAGCGTGGAGGGCAGAAGACCTTGAGAGCGCTGGAAACCGCCAAGGACAACGCTCCCGCCCCATTGGCAAGGAAAGGCATGGAAGAGGCCATTGCCGCCATCGAAAACAGAATGGCCGAAAAAGATGCAGAAGAAGCCCCGGTCCCATGATCAGAACGCGGCGTTACAGAACAAGTGGTCGGTTCGGGAGAAAAGTTGCACGTACAACAACCATGATCGCGGCGGGTCACTCGCCGATGGGGCAGGTGATGAGGATGCGGGTGCCGAGGAGGTTGTGGCGGGCGGGGAGGACTTCGGCTTGGGCGCGGGAGAGGGCGGATTGCTTCAAGTTGCGGCAGTTTGCGGTTGACAAGCCGGGGGCGGGCTTGGAAAAAAGGGCCAGGCCGAATGTTACGGAATAGCGAAGGAAAAGGCCGGGGAGGAGGGCTTCGGCGGAAGTGTCGAGGAGGGTGGGCGCGGGCGGGGGCATGGGCGGGAGTGTGGGTGGGGGCAAGGTTTTTCGGGGGAGGAGGGGGGGAGGGAGGACGGGAGAGGGGGCCGACGGCGCGGCCCCCGGCAGGACCGGGATGCTGAGGGGATGGGAAAAAGGACGCCAGGTCACTCGCCGATGAGGCGGGTGATGAGGATGCGGGTGTCGAGGAGGTTGTAGCGGGCGGTGACGACTTCGGCTTGGGCGCGGGAAAGGGCGACTTGGGCGTCGGTGCGTTCGAGGACGCTGGCTTTGCCGACGTCGTAGCGGCTGGAGACGATGTCGAAGTTTTCCTGGGCGGCGGCGGCGGCGCTTTGGGCGACGTCGAGGGCGTCCTGGGCGCTTTGGGCGGAAAGGGTGGCGTTCAGGAGGGTGTTGTAGAGGGTCTGTTCGGCGGCGGCCAGCTTTGAGCGGGCGGCGCGGAGTTGGGAGACGGCGGTCTCGATCTGGCGGGTCTTGGCGCGGCCGGCGAAGAGGGTCTGGGCGGCGGCGGGGACGGCGGCGTAGTTCCACAAAAGCGGGGTGGAGTCGCCTTGGGCGTCGAAGGTGAGGGTCAGGGAGAGTTTGGGGTAGAGGTCGCAGATGGTCCAGTCGACGTAGTTTTTGGCGGCGTCGGCGGCGGCGCGCAGGGCGGCGAGCGCGGGAGCGTTGGTTTGGGCGATGGCCCAGAGGTCGTCGAGGGTTCGGGTGTCGGGGGCGGTTTCGAGGGGCTGGAGGTCGATGTCGGGGTTTTCGGCGAGGCCCAGGGCGAGGGCGAGGCCGGCGCGGGCGGTCTGGACGCCGTGCGCGGCGACGATTTCGGCGAGGCGGGCGTTCTCGGAATCGACGCGGGCCTTGGAGACTTCGTAGCTGGTGACGGCGCCGACGTCGTAGCGGTGCTGGGTCTGTTCGAGGTGGTCTTTGTAGGCGGCGGCGTTGGCCTGGGCGACGGCGTGGAGTTCGGTCTTGCGCAGGAGTTCGAAGCAGGCGGCGCGGACGTTGTAGGCGGCGGTCTGTTCGGCGGCGCGCGCGGCTTGGTCGGCGGCGGCGAGGCGGGCGACGGCTTGCCGGGTGGCGGCCGGGGTGCGGCCGAAGTCGAAGAGGAGCCAGTTGAGGGTGAGTTTGCCGTCCCAGGCGCCGTCGCCGTCCCAGGAGGTGTCGTGGGGGTCGATGTTGGCGGAGGCATACGTATATGCGATGGATCCGTCGATGACGGGGATGTAGGAGGCTTTGATGGAGCGGAGGGCGATCTGGGCCTGTACGACGTCTTCGCGGGCCTGGACGACGGCGGGGACGTTGGTGCGGGCCCACTGGGCGAGGGCTTCGACGGGGATGGGGGTTTGTTCGGCGAAGGGGGTCTCGGTCCAGAGGAGGGTGCGTTCGGTGTCGGTGGCCTGGGCGTCGCGGGCCATGCGGATGGTTCCGCAGCCGGTGGCGAGGATGGCGGTGATGCCGGCAATCAGCAGGAGGGCGAGGGTCTTGGCGGCGGCGGCGGCGCGGGCTTTGGCGCGGGCGGCTTCTTCGGCGCGGTGTTCGGCGGCGATTTCGACGGAGGTTTTCATGTGGATGAGGTGTTTGACGCCTTCGCGGAGGGTCTGGAAGAAGGCGTAGAGGCCGGGGGTCAGGAGGATGCCGACGAAGGTGGCCATGAGCATCCCGGCGCAGGTGGTGACGCCGATGGCGATTCGGCTGTTGCAGCCGGCGCCGGAGGCGAAGACGAGGGGGATGACGCCGAAGATGAAGCTCCAGGCGGTCATGAGCACGGCGCGGTAGCGCATGTTGAAGCCGTTGCGGGCGGCTTCGGGGATGGGTTGGCCGGCTTCGCGTTCCTGTTTGGAGAATTCGACCATGAGGATGGCGTTCTTGGCGGAGAGGCCGATGAGCATGACGAGGCCGAGCTGGGCGTAGATGGAGAGGGACCCGGCGCTGCCGAATCCGTGGGCGAGGCCCCAGCTGCCGCTGCACGCCCAGATGCCGAGCATGGCGCCGAAGGTGGCGGTGGCGACGGTGAGCATGACGGGGACGGGGATGGACCAGCTCTCGTACTGGGCGACGAGGAAGAGGAAGGCGAACAGAAGGGCGAGGGCCATGAGGGAGACGATCTGGCCCTGGTTCTGTTTTTCCTGGAAGGACATGTCGGTCCATTCGATGGAGCAGCCTTTGGGGAGGGGGATGGTTTCGATGGCGTCCATGAGGGTCTTGGTGGGGACGCCGGGGGCGCACTGGGCGGTGAGTTTGGCGGCGTTCATCTTGTTGTAGCGCTGGAGGACGCGGGAGCTCTTTTCGTGCCGCAGGGTGGCGATGGTGGAGAGGGGGACGCTGCCGCCGGAGGCGGTGGGGATCTGGAGGGCGAGGACGGATTCTTCGCTGGTGCGGGAGGTTTGCTCGGACTGCATCTTGACATAAAATGCTTCGCCCATCATGTTGAAGTCGTTGATGTAGTAGCTGGCGAGCTGGGACTGGAGGGTGAAGAAGAGCTGGGAGATGTTGATGCCGAGGGAGATGGCTTTTTCGCGGTCGACGTCGAGGTAGAGTTTGGGGGTGTTGGCGACGAAGGAGTTGTTGGCGGAGGCGGCGAGCTTGCGGCCCTTGGAATCGGTGAGCTGCTGGATGTCGACGGCGAGTTTGTCGGCGGCCGCGGCGAGTTCGGAGGAGCTGAGGGAGCCGTCGCTCGCGAGGTAGAGGGAGAGGCCGCCGGTCATGCCCAGGCCCTGGATGGCGGGCGGGGTGAAGCAGATGACGCGCGAGTCGGTCTGCGCGGCGAGGGAGTCGGGGTCGCTGCCGACGGGGGTCATGCCGAGGCCCATGAGTTTGTTCTTGAGGGAGGCGGCGTCCTGGCCCTTGCCGGCGCGGTCGTCCCAGTGCTTGAGGCCGGCCATGAGCATGCCGGAGGATTCGCCGGCGCCGTTGATCATGCCGAAGCCGGCGATGGCCATGGTGCGGTCGACTTCGGGGACCATGGCGGTCTTGTCGCGGAAGGCGCGGACGGAGTCCATGGTGCGCTCGAGGGAGGCGCCTTCGGGCAGGCCGATGTCGCAGAAGACGATGCCCTTGTCCTCTTCGGGCAGGAAGGAGCCGGGGACGAGCTTGGAGACGCCCCAGATGCCCGCGACGAAGAGCGCCAGGATCGCGACCGCGAACACGCTCCGCCGCACCAGGAAACCCACGAACACGTTGCTGAACTTGCGCGAGCCGTCCACGAGGAGGTTGAAGGGGGCGAAGATCTTCGCGGGCTTCTCGCGCGGCGGCCGCAGCACGAGGGAGCAGAGGGCCGGCGAGAGGGTCATGGCCACGAAGGTCGAGATGCAGAGGGACACGCACATCGTCACGGCGAACTGCACGTAGATGGTGCCGACCATGCCGCCGTAGAACGCGAGCGGGACGTAGCAGGCGACGGTGACGAGCGTCGTCGCGATGATGGCGCCGGTGATCTGCTCCATGCACTTGATGGCGGCGGCGCGGGCGGAGAGCTTTTCGCGCTGCATGAGGGACTGGCAGTTCTCGACGACGACGATCGCGTCGTCCACCAGCGACCCGATCACCAGCACCAGGCCGAAGAGCGTCAGCGTGTTCAGCGAGAACCCCAGCGCGTACACGAACGGGAACGCCCCCAGCAGCGAGACCGGGATCGCCACCGCCGGCACGATCGTCGCCCGCCAGTCCTGCAAGAAGAGGTACGTGATGAGAATCACCAGGCACAGCGTCAGCACCAGCGTGAACGCCGTCTCCTTGAGCGAGACGATGACCGACTGCGACGGGTCGTACGTCAGCTGGAAGTCCACCCCCTCGGGCAGCCTTTCGCGCCAGCGCTCCAGCTCCGCCTTGACGCGGGCGCTGGTGCCGACGGCGTTGGCGCCGGTGTCGCGGTAGACGAGCATGGCGACGGCGCCGCGGCCGTTGAACTCGCCGATGAACGACGTCATCTCCGCCCCCAGCTCCGCGCGGCCGATGTCCCGGATGCGCAGCACGTTGCCCGCCGCGTCCGTGCGGACCACGATGTTCTCGAACTGCTCCGGCGTCTGCAGGCGGCCCATCGTGCTGATGCGGTACTGCACGTACGGGTTCGCGCGCTCGCCGCCGACGCTGCCGGCCGTCGCCTGCAGGTTCTGCGAGGCGACCGCGGCGTTGACCTCGGCGACCGTGACCCCGAGGCCGTCCATGCGTACGGGGTCGAGCCAGATGCGCATCGCGTAGGTGTCGCCCATGCCGGTGATGGAGCCGACGCCGTCGACGCGGGAGAGCGCGTCGGCGATGTTCTTCGAGACGTAGTTGTTCAGCTCCATCGAGCTCATGTGCGAGCCGTCGGTCATGAACGCGTACACGCCGAGGATGTCGCTCGACTGCTTGTTCACGCGCACGCCCTGGCGGGTGACCTCCTCGGGGAGGGAGGGCTCGGCGCGCTTGACGGCGTTCTGGACGTTGACCATGGCGATGTCGGTGTCGGTGCCGGGCTGGAAATAGACCTGCGCGAAGAAATTCCCGTTGTCCTCCGCGTTGGCGGAGTAGTAGAGCAGCCCGTCCACCCCGTTGATTTCCGACTCGATGGCGGTGCCGACCGTGTCGAGGACCGTCTGGGAAGTGGCGCCGGGGTAATTGCACATCACGTAGATCTGGGGCGGCGCGATGTCGGGATACTCCTCCACGGGCAGTTTCGTCACGCAGATGGCCCCCGCGAGCATGAGCACGATCGAACACACGAACGCGAGCCTCGGCCGGTCGATGAAGATTTTGCTGAACATGGATGACACCTTTCCTTGCAGACACAACTCCCCGCATTGCGCGGAGACCCCCCATCCTACCCATTTCCCCCCTCCCCCCGCAAGGGCGAATGTGCAAGGAAGCCCGGTGAAAGGTTGAAAAGTTGAAAGGGTGAAAGGGTGAAAGGTTGAAAAGATGAAGGACGGCCCACTCCCTCAACCCTTCAACCCTTCGCGGATATGCAGTCGGGGGGCGGGCGGGACGTCCGCGGGGCGTCTGGAAAGCGGAAAACAAGCGAAAAGACCAATGTTTTCCGTAATCTCACATCCAGCGGAGCGGCTGGACGCCGCACCTCCGGAAGTCACGCGATGCTTGTTCAGGAGGTCCTGCGCCACTTCCGGGGGGGCGGCATCCTGCCGCGCCGGGGGAGAATGGGCGGTCAAAAGGCCTCACCGCATCTTGTCACTCGTCACTCGTCACTTGCCACTGCGCGCCCGCAGGGCGCGCTACGGGTGGGAGGTCTTGTCGTAGGGGTTGGTCCTGGGATTCGCGTTGAATTCGGTCCAGTTGGGGTAGCCGTCTTCGTCGAAGTCGTCGGTCTTGTAGGAGGTGGAGGTTTCGCCTTCGGCCCAAACGGTTTCGGAGGCGCAGCCGGGGTCGCCGGGGGTGACGTTGTGGTCGAGCAGATATTGCTCGAAGGCGGTCCGGACGGGCAAGGTGTAGGGCAGCACCGTCAGCTGGTCGATGCAGACGCGGCCGCTCTTGTTGACGTATTCGGTGCGGATGCGGAGGTAGACGGGCTCCCTGGAGAGGATGTCGAAGGTGGCTTTTTGGAGGGTCGTGGCGCCGGCGGGGTTGACGCGGCCGACTTCCATCCAGTCGCCGGAGGCGAGGTCGGTGGCGATTTCGACGACGACGGGCTGGCAGGGCTCGGATTCGTCGGGGTATTCGCCGTAGAGGAAGGAGACGCTGCCGCAGCCGTGGTTGGCGTCGAGCATCTTGTCGGCGGAAACCATGTAGGCTTCGTTGTAGCTACCGAAAACGCAGGCGCGGGAGCCGACTTTCGGCAGGCCGGCCTTGTCGGAGAAATCCAGCTGCTGGATGGTCCAGGCACGGCCGTCGATGGTCCAGTTGGTGCTGGCGTTGGACGGGGACGGGCCGGTCTCGAAGCCGGTCATCCAGGCGCCCTCCGGGACGTATTCGGTGACGGCCACGGGGAGGCTCGCCGAGGATTCGCCGTGCGAGTTGGTGGCGGTGACGGAGAGGGTGAACGTCTTGCCCACGTCGGCCGCGGCGGGCTTGAAGGTGAAGGTCTTGTTCGCCAGGGAGCGCATCCCGGCGGGCGTCGGCTCGAAAGTCCACGACTTGATTCCGCCGTCGGGCAGCACGCCGATGGCCACGGTCAGGGTGTTGCTGAGGGCGACGGAGACCGCGTCGCCGGGGAAGACGATGGTCGGCGGCAGTTTGGTGCCGATGGCGTTGCCCGCGAGGGTCATGGCATAGGAATTGCCGATGCGGAAGGTGCCGCCGGCCGTCTTGGCGCTCCAGGCGTAGATGCGGACGGTGAGGGTCTTGCCGGATCCGACGGTGACGCCGGTGAGGTCGGCGGTGAAGGGATGGCCTTTGTCGTTGCCGTCCTGCGGCACGTCGAAGCTGCCGGCGCTGGCCCAGGAGGTGCCGTTGGTCGACCAGCGGACTTCGGCCTTGGCCGGGCCTTCCTTGGTGCTGCGGAAGTTCATCGCCAGTTCGCCGGGGTTCAGGTAGTAGTCGGCCGTCGCCGTGATGGTGAACTGGTAGTAGGCGTTGGCATTGAGGGAAGCCGTCGTCGGCCAGCCCGAAGCCCCCATTCCCTTCCCGGAAACCGGAGGCGAGTTGAGCTTGACCGCCGACCCCGCCGTGATATCGCCCACGGAAAGGGCATCCGCGAGCGTGGTCGTGCCCTCGGCCGTGTTGCTGAGCGACCAGGTCGCCAGGGTTTCGGCACGGACGGCGGCGGCCAGCGCGAGGGCGGCGGCGGCGGCGAAGGAGAGGAGGCGGGGTGCGTTCATGGGTGGCTCCTGGTGGGTTGGAGGTTCATGGGAGGGACGGGGAACGGGGAAAGCAAACATTGAAAGGCGTGAAAACCGCTGCGCGGACTCGGAAGGCTTCCAGTGGGTAGGGCGGGCAGTCCCTGCCCGCCGGAGCCCGTCATGCCAAAGGGAGTGGCCGGAAATGTGCAGACGCATCTTTCCCCGGATTCCGGCCGACTTGCATCCGCACCGCCCATGACATCCACTTGCGCGTCCCGGTTTCCGGCGGCGAGGGGACTCGCCGCCCTACCACGGCTTTGCACGAACGAAACCACAGGTTCTTCGCCTGACAACTCCATTGTGGCGCAACCGTTTCTTTCGCGGACGCGCAGAAGCGCGTCCCTCCCCGTGGAGAGCGCACGGGAGGGTCGCGCTTCCGCGCGACCATGCGGGTGGGAAACTTCCGGGAAGGGACAGAAACGCTCCAGTGCGGGCAGGGCGTGCCGTCCCTGCCCGCCGGGATGAGACGGGGCCGCTGGCGGCGAGGGGACTCGCCGCCCTACCCTGCTGCGCACGGAGGAAAACACGCCGGGCACGGTGGCCTCACTCGTTGAGGTACTTGAACATGATGATGTCCATTTCCTGGGTGAGGTCGTCCTTGGCGCCTTCGGCGGAGGTGTCCATCCAGCAGAGGGCGACGGCCCAGCGTTCGCCGGTGACCATGTCTTCCTTTTCGTCCCAGTCGCCGACGGGGTCCACCTTCTCGGGGGCCTCGGTGATGGACTGGGCGACGACGAAGACGAGGAAGAGACTGTCGGACTCGTTGAAGAGGCCCCAGGTGTTGTGGGCGAGCATGACGCGCTGGTTCTTGTTGAGGTCGAATCCTTTGTAGCGGAGGACGCGGGTCCAGCCGCCGGGACCGTCCTTGATGAAGGCGCGCTTGTCAGGGTCCTCGTCCTTGACGAGTTCTTCGGAGATTTTCTTGGCACGCTCAGCGCCGATGACTTCGGTGGTGGCGTTGGGGTTGCCGGACATGTTGGGGACTTCGCGGGCGTCGAGGCCGTAGAAGGCGCCGTTGAGGACGGCTTTGTCGCGGGTGTAGGGGTTGATGGTGCCGTTGGTGTAGAAGACGTCGTACTTCTCCATGATCTTCCAGGCGTCGTCGTCGCAGACGAGGGTGTTCATGAGGCCGATGCCGTCTTCGGAGAAGATGTCGAGGGTCATCCAGGGGGTGGAGCCGTTGTAGACGGGGATGTAGCCGAGTTCGGCGGGGGACTCCATGGCGCCGTTGCGGCAATACATGTACTGGCCGGGTTCGTAGCCGATCTTGGCCTTGGCCTGGTTGAGCGCGGCGTCGAGGCAGGAGTTCTTCTCGCCCATGGAGCCGTCGGAGGAGGCGGACCAGCGTCCGGCGAGGTGGTTGAGGCGGGGGTCGTCGACTTCCATGTATCCGGCGCCGGTGGTGTTGCCGCCGCCGTGGCTGAGGATTTTTGGGGAGATAGGGATGGAGAGCTTGTCCTTGGGCGTGGCGTCGACGGCCTTGGAGCCGGAGAGGAGTTCCCACGGCTTCTGGATGATGACGGCGGCGATGTTCAGGGCCTTGATATCAAGAGGAACTCCATCTTGTTCAGGGATTTTATCGATGTCAAGGGTGTAGACGAATTCGCCGGGGGATTTGGGTTCGGAGGAGGGTTCGACGGTGAGGTCGGCCGGGGTCTCGTTCTGCTTGAGTTCGGGCTGGAAGAGACCGCCGGAGGAAGTCTGGCCGAGGACGCGGATCCACACGTCCTCGCTGCCGAGCGCGCCGCCGCCGCCGACCGTCGGGGCCTTGAGGGTGTACGACCGCTTGGGCGTGTCTTCCGAGGGGAAGGGGCACCAGAATTCGGGTTTGAGGGTAAACTTGAGCTGCCACTTGCCGGAGCCTTCGGCCTGCATCAGCTGGACTTCGGCCTTGATTTCGTTGAACATCGGGACGGCCTTGACGGAGGGGTAGTCGGTGCCCTGCGGCTCGGGCGAGGAGGAGAAGTAGTCGTCCAGCGCCTTGCGCACGTCGGCCGTGTCGCCGCCCATGTCGTTGATCAGGCGGGAGAAGTAGTGGTTGCCGACGATGTTCTCCACCGTGCACTGCTTCTTTTCGCCGTAGCCGGAACCGCGGTGGGAGGCGGCGTAGCTGTAGCAGGAGAGGTGGTCCGTGGCGAGGGGGCCGACGGATTTTTCGTCCATGTCGTAGTTTGCCCAGCGGTTGCCGCCTTGTTCGTCGTTGCCGTCGTTGTTCTTGCCGTCGGTGAGCTTGTTGAGGGCGGCGGGGGTGTCGAATCCCTGCCACATGGCCTGGTAGCGGGAGAGCTTGAGCTGGGGATCGGTGGCGGTGGAGGGGGAGGCGCGGACGCCGTTGAGGAGCATCTTGCGGACGTTGTTGCGGTTGGTCTGGGCACCGTAGCCGCCGGAGGGGAGGTTGTCGCCGAAGGCGCGGCCGAGGAGGTTGGCGTCGACGCCGCCGGAGAGGTTGAAGCAGACGTAGGCGTAGCGTCCGAGGATGCGGGAGCGGGAGTTGGGCTTCTGGCGGACCCAGATCCATTCCATGTCCGCGATGTCGTCGATGTCGACGGAGCTGTCCTTGGAGGTGAGGGCGGCGGGGAGCCAGTCGGCGGCTTCGCCGTTCCAGAGGTTGGTGCTGTCGTAGAGGATGTCGGAGTAGTGGTAGCTGGCGGAGACGTTGAGGTCGCCGGAGAGGAACATGTCGTACTTGGTGTCGGACTGGCTGTCGAGGGACTTGATGGCGTTCATGTAGTCCTGGATGGCGGCTGCGATGCCAGTCTGGGCGACCTGCCGGGCGCGCATGCCGTCGAGGGTGGAGTCGGCGACCATGCGCTCGACGCGGGCCTGGACCATGAAGGCGACGGCCATCATGACCATGAGGCCGAGGAAGCCGAGGACGATGATAAGGGCGACGCCGCGTTCGTCGCGGCGGGAGCGGAAGGCGGTGGAGCGGGCGGGAGAGGGGTTCATGGCAGGCCTCAGTTTTCTTCGCTGTAGTAGTGGCTGACGGGGTTGTAGGAGCGCCGCTGGAGTCGGAACTGGGTGGCGCCCATCATGGGCATCGCGCGCCCGAAGAGGGTGGAGGCCTCGCGGTTGAGCAGTTCCCAACCGCGCTTTTCGTTGTCGGTACCGCCGGCAGCGAGGAGCATGCCGCCTTCCGTGGCGGCCTCGGGGCTGGTGATCTTGAGTTTGACGTCGAAGGCAACGGGCGGGAGGTTGCTCACCACGATGGAGTGGCCGGTCTTGTCCTTGATGGACATGCTCTTGGCGCTGGAGAAGAAGGTGCGGTTGCCGCCGTTCCAGCGGATGGTGCCGGGGCTGTTGAGGTCCTGGCCGGTGGCCCAGTCCTGGCAGTAGACTTCGAAGCCGACGACGTTTTCGGCGAGCACTTCGTGGTCCTGCTCGTTCATGGAGAGTTCCTTGTCGAAGAGATTCCACCATTCCTTGTCGTCGGGAAGCAACGCGTAGAACTTGTTCTTGGCGCCGACGGCCATGACGACGCGGGACTTGACGAGGTCGAAGCGCTTGTAGACGGCGCCGAGGGAGTTGGTGACGATGTTCGTGGAGACGAAGTAGTTGAAGTATTCGTAGGGCATGTCGTCGTCGTTGTCGCCGTAGGTGCCGATGAAGTAGATGGTGTCGAAGCGGCCTTCGACGGTGTCGGCGATCTTGCAGCAGGCGACGCGTTCGTTGACGACCATGCAGTCGAGGTCCTGAAGGATGGATTCCATGGCGGTCTCGCCGACGCTGTTGCGGGCGATGGAGGTCATGCCGCGGGACGTGATGTCGGAGGCGGAGATGAACATCCGGGTGAGGGCGAGGGTGAGGACCATGAGGACGGCCATGGAGGCCAGGACCTCGATGAGGGTGAAGGCGCTGCGTTTCATGGAATCGGCTCCGTTCGTCACAGGTTGGGGTACGGGAGGATTTCCCGGTAGAAGACGTAGGGCTTGAAGGTCTTCTCGTCGGCGATGGACTTCCATTCGCCGGGCCAGACTTCGAGGGTGGCGTAGATGGTGTCGCGGTTGTTGCCCTTGTTGCGCCGGCCGTAGGAAAGGCGGTAGGAGAAGGCGGTGGACCAGTAGCCGGCGTCTTCCGCGAGGTCCCAGTCGCCGGTGCCCATGTCGTCGTCTTCCGGGATCCAGTAGAAGTTGGCGAGGGAGCCGGTCTTGAGCTCGATCTTGTCGAGGTGTTTCTGCGCGAGGACGAGGGAGGCGTAGTTGTCGGTGTCGTTGATCTTGAAGTTGGCGCCGTCCACGGCGGCTCCGACGGCAAGGGTGCTGAAGACGTAGTCGGCGAAGAGGGCGACTTCGGTGTCGCTGACGGCGGTGCGGGTGTTCTTCATCGCCTCGGGGAAGAGCGAGAAGGTCGAAGTCAGCCCGATGGCGACCACGAGGAGGGCGAGGGTGACTTCCACCAGCGAGTAGCCGGCATTGGAGCGGGCGGGGGATGGATTCGGAGTGTTCATGCCGGGGGTCCTTTCCGGTCAGTTGGCGTCCAGAATCTTGACCATGCCGGTCTTGGCCTGGAACTGGAGCATGGTGTTGGTGCCGGGGATGGCGACGGGCTCGGCCAGGGAGGACTGGCCGTCGAATTCGTAGTAGCGGGCGGAGGTGAGGTAGAGGCGGACGGACTTCTGGTCGAGCCAGTGCTTCTTGCCGCTCTGCTGCATCATGAAGTAGCGGCCGTTGGGCTTGAAGAGGACGGCGCTCATGATCATCTGCTTGCTGGACTGGTTGGGGTTCGCGGGGTCGTAGGGGAACTTGAACTGGGAGGCGCTGGAGGCGTCGTAGCCGGTGCCGCCCTTGCCCGCGAAGACGTAATTGCCTTTCTGCTCGCCGTCGCCCGAGCCGGGGGTTGTGTCGTCGAAATACACGCCCTCGGGCAGGTACTTCCAGTCGGAGACGAACTCGAAATACATCTTGCCGGTGGATTCGTTGCCGTTGACGACGGGGCCTTCGTCGGCGTTGGAGCGCCACTTGTCCATGTTGTTGGTGACGGCGACGACGGCGTAGCTGCGGAGGCACTTCTTGATGTTGTTGAGGGCCTTGGGGTCGGCGGAGAAGGTGCCGTCGCGGTTGGGGAAGATGACGAAGGTCCACTGGCGCTTGGAGATGGCGTGCTGGCGGGCGAGGCGGAGGGTGGTGGCGACCTGCTGGGCGGCGCGGTAGGTGTCCTTGCGCCCGGCGTTGCCGAAGACGGGGATGGCGATGGCGAAGAGGACGCCGATGATGGCGACGACGACGAGGAGCTCGATGAGGGTGAAGGCGGACTTTTTGGAAAACAACTCGGGACAACTTCTTCTGAAAATGGACAAGGAGGGCAAACAACGGAGCCTTTCAGACTTCCAAGCCCGTAATCCATTTGCCGGGAACGGCGAACGGGAAGGAGGGGGGAGGCCGGTAGGGGAAGTTGTCGGGTTCATTGTTTTCGAGTTGTCCTGAGTTGTTTTCTGAATTCCAGGGGTCATTCCCAGGAGGTGACGTTGTCTTCCCAGCTCCTGTAATCGCCGTCGGGGCCGGCGGACCAGGCGACGACGTCGGCGCGGATGAGTTCGCCGCCCTTGTCGGGGTCGGGGTTCTTGACGTGGCCGTCGCCGTCGTCGTCGATGGCGTAGAGGAAGGGGACGCGGCCGTCCTTGTGGGGGAAGGGGTCGCCGAAGCCGCCTTCGTGGGTGCCGGACTCGATCCTCATGCCCTTGCCCATTTCGAGGAAGCGGAGCTGGCGGAAGTTGTTAGGGTCGCGCTTGGCGGAGGTGCCGGTGGTGATGTCGGGATTCATGATGTCCACCCACTCCTTGGAGGTGCCGGCGTAGCCTTCGGCGACTTCCTTGACGTCGGGCCAGCGGTTGTATTCGAGGCGGTACTTGGACATGGTGGCGACGACGACCTGGGCGTCGGAACGGGCCTGGGCGACCTTGACGCGCTTGAGAATCATGCCGGCGGCGGGAACCATCATGGCGAGGAGGATGCCGAGGATGACGATGACGACGAGGAGCTCGACGAGGGTGAAGGCGGCGGTGGAGGAAGCACGGAACTCACGCAGAGACGCAGAGAGACGGAGACGCGGAGAGGAATGACTCGCGCGGAGACGCGGAGACGCGGAGGAGGCGAGGGGAAGGGAAGAAGGGAGGGGGTGTTTCATGGGAGGGGTTCCTTTCGGGGTCAGTCGAGGATGAGGTCGAAGGTGCGGATGTCGTCTTCGGTGTCGGGTTCGCCGTCGGGGCCGTTGGAGAGGACGAGGACGCGGGTCTTGTAGGTTTTGGTGCTGCCGCCGTAGGTGTAGTCGACCTGCTGGTCGAGGTTGCGGTCCATGCCGATGTGGTAGGGGTTCTTCCAAGGGTCGTAGAAGATGCCTTCGTCCTCTTCCTCGGAGGCGGAGGAACCCTTGGCGTCGCGGGTGGAAATCTCGAGGTAGGCCTTGAGGAGCTTGTTTTCGCCGCGGAGGAGGGACATGGCGTTCTTGTGCTCGTCCGGGGTCTGGGTCCACTTGTCGTCGCCGACGCGGGCCTTGGCGTCGTCGGGGTCGCCCCACGGCATGTACTTGAAGTCGGAGAAGAACTGCTCGACGGCGGTCTTGATGGCGTTGCACTCGACCTCGGCCTTGCGCTTCTTCGCGGATTTCTGGGCGGCGCCGACGGAGGGGATCAGGATGGAGGCGAGGATGGCGATGACGGCCACGACGACGAGCATCTCGACGAGGGTGAAGCCGGACGCGGAAGAGGCGGAAAGGGAACATTGAAAAACGTGAAAACCGCTTCGCGGACTAGGAAGCCCGGAGGGGGAGGGGGGCAGGGGATTTTTCATGGGAGGGGCCTTTCGGGGTTACCAGGTGCGGATGTCGTCCTTCGTGTCCCATTCGCCGTCGGGACCGGCGCTGCGGACGCCGACCTTGGCGCGGAACTCGATGCCGTCGAGGTCGACGACGTCGTCGAAGGTCATGTCGAAGAACAGTTCGTAGGGGTTCTTCCAGGGGTCGAGGAGGCCCTTGGTCTTGTCGTCGTTGTAGGTTTCGAGGGTCTTGGCGTCCATGTCGAGGAAGCGGATGGACCGGGGGTTCACGACGGGGAGGTCGGTCTCCTTGAGGTCGTCGGAGAGGATCAGGATGTCGACGACCTCGAAGTTGTCTTCGGCGTACTTCATGTCCTTCTGGCCGTGCTTGGTTCCCTTGGAAACGGGCATGCGGTTGTATTCGGAGAAATAGCGCTGGCAGGCGCCCTGGAGGTCCTTGCACATCTGCATGGCGCGGGCCTTGGTGGCGGTGCGGAGGGCGCCGTTGAGGGCCGGTACGATGATTGCCGCCAGAAGCGCGATGATGCCGATGACCACCAGCAGCTCGATCAGGGTGAAACCCTGCCGCCGCGAAGCCCGTTCTGTCCTGTCCATGCCCGTCTCCTTGCGTTCGATGGATGCCTGTCCGGGGAGGCACACGCCTCGACCGACTGAAAGGTACACCATCGGGCGCGGGGCGTCGATTGTTTTTTGGCGGGAAGAGCGGGCGGACCGGCACGGGCCGCCATAGGGGTTTGAGGGCCGGCGGGGCGGACGGGGGGAAAGCCATGGGGGGGGGGCGGACGGCGGGTGTTTTTCATGCGGGAGGGAATGGGGTCGGAAGGGGTGGAATGCCAATGTTTTTCCTGTTTTCAAAACCATGCGGGACGGAACGGGCGGCGGCAGCGGGGAAGAGGGGGGCGCCGGAATGCGCGGGAGCATGCGATCCCCCGGTTTCCATCCGCCCATCCGTGAACATCCGATTGCACGTTCCGGCTTCCGGCGGCGAGGGAACCCGCCGCCCGGCTCTTCACGGAGGCGCAAAGCAGGCCCTTCTCCGGCACAGGGACCCGGGAAAACCGGAACAAACCGGCCGGGGGCGGAAAATCCGTTGCGGAAAAGGGCGGATGCGCTTAGGATGGATGGGATATCGTGAAATCGGAAAGGAATCGCAGATGGATGACATCCTGATATTGGGCGTGGAAGGTTCGGGCAAGACCGTGCTGGCCATGGCGTTGGCCAAGGTCTTCGCGGGCCATGCCGATGCCGGGTTGCGGCTCAAGCCGGAAAACCAGGCCGCGTTCCGCTTCCTCGAACAGATGCCCGCGTCCCTCTACGCCGTGCCGCGCCCGCCCGAACAGCCCGGCCGCTACGCCGACCTGCGCTTCACCGTCTGCCGCGGGCAGGAGGAGCTGTTCGCGCTCGACGTGCCCGAGTGCCCGCCGGAGCTGTTCCGCGCCGCGTTCCAGAAAGCCGACGGCCAGGACGATCCCGCCGCCTTCGCCGCCCGCGCGGAGGCGTTGCGCCCGGATTTGGAGGCCCTGAAGGCGCGCCTCGCCGGGGCCACGCGCGTGCTGGTGCTGTTCGACGTGTCGACGATCCGCGGGGACGGGGAGGACCAGGCGGCCCACCTCGACACGGTATGGGCCACCAACGCCTGCATCCGCCATCTGCTCGCCCTCCCCTACCCTCCGGCGGTCGCGCTGGTGCTGACGCACGCGGACCGGGATCCGGCGTCGGGGAACGATTTCGCCGGCATCCTGCGCAGGCGGCTGCCGCTGCTGGCGGACAACTATCCGGCGCTGCCGGGGTTCGCGGTGTCGTCGGTGAAGCCCGAGGACCCGGAGGTGGGGATCCAGCCGCTGCTGTTTTCGATGTTCGAGAAAACCGCGCCGCTCGACGGGCTGCTCGACGAAGCGCGCCGCGTCTGGGCGCCGCTCGCCGCCGACCCCGCCCCCGATGCGGACGCCCTGCGCGCGGCCGCCGGGCGTCTGGATGCCCTGCGCGGGCAGGCGCCGTGGTACGCACAGGGCAACCACGCGCTGTTTTTCGCGCCGGAGGTGGCGGACGCCCTGCGCCGCTTCGCGGACGAACCGCCGGCGGACGGAACCGTCGCGGACGCGCTGAAAGCCGCCTTCCCCCTGCTGGCCGCGCCCGCACCCAAGCGCGAAATCCCGCCGCGGACGCATTCGCACGGCGGTTCGCGCCCGCATTCGCACTCCGCGCCGGAGGCGGGGAAGCGTACGGCGGCCGCCGCGGCGGGTTCCGGGGGAGGCAGCGCCCCGTCCGCATCCCACCATCACCACCACCACCACCGCCACGGCGGGCGCCACACCCCCAACAAGCGGTTCTTCCGGCGCCTGATGCGGCATCTGCCGTGGTTGCTGGCCGCCGTCGTGCTCGCGCTGGCCTTCCATTACGGGTTGCCCGCCGCGCGCCGCGCCTACGGCCGCCACTGCCTCGACCGCGGGCTGCGCATCTCCGCCATCCGCCCCGACGACGCGCGCAAGGCGCTGCTCTCCGCCCGCAAGTACCGGGCCGCCGGGGCCGACCTCGCCCTCGTCCACGTCCGGCTCGCCGGAGCCGACGGCCAGAGCAATCCCGGAGACGCCGCGGCCGATTTCGACGCCTGCCGCTGGACGTACGCGCAGCCCGCCGACATCGCCCAGTTCCACGGCGTCGTCCGCCACGTGCGGCGGCTCTCCGACAGCGGCGATCCGGCCGCCCGCTACATCGTCGCCCGCATGCTCGACGAAGGCAAGGGCGGCGACCGCGACCCCAAAGAGGCCCTCCGCCTCATGGCCGATGCCGCCGCCCGCCAGCAGCCCCAGGCCTCGCTCTGGCTCGCCGCGAAGGCGGGCGCCGGCGACGCGGAAGCCCAGGCCGCACTCGGCCGCCTCTTCCTCGCCGGAAAGGGGCCCGCCGGGTACGATACCGAGTCCGTCCGCTGGGTCCTGATCGCCGGCAACCACGGCGCCGAAGGCGCGCCCGAGTGGCTCGACGCGCAGGCGGAGGCCGGGAACGCCGCCGCGCAGTTCGTCGTCGGCCGCAAGGCCGAGCTCCGCGCCCGCAAGACCGGCGACAACGCCCCCGCCATCGAGTGGTACCGCAAGGCCGCCGCCCAAGGCAACGCCGACGCCATCAAGGCGCTCGGGCGCCTCGGGGTGGCGGTGGGCGGCTGAAGGGGGGAAACGACTTGGCGACTTGCGACTTGCGACTTGATTGCCGGGTCCCCTCAAGTCGCAAGTCGCAAGTCGCAAGTCATTCTCCCCCGGCAAGGAGGGGCCGCAAGAGCCCGCGCAACCGCGCGGCGGCGACGGTGGAGTCGTATTCGGCAACGGCCCGGGCGCGCGCGGCGGCGGCGCGGCGGGCGGCCGCGGCGGGTTCCGCGGAAATCTCGCGGAGGGCGGCGGCGACGGCTGCGGGGTCGCCGGGGGGGACGGTCCAGCCGCAGCCGTCAAGGACGGCGGGGACGTCGCTGACGGCGCTCGCCAGGACTGGTTTCTCCATCGCCATCGCTTCGTAGACTTTGCAGGGCATCTGGGAGGAGGCCATGAGGCCGGTGCCGAGGGGGACGGCGAGGACGTCGGCGAGGGCAAGGTATTTGGGCATGTCGGGATGGGGGATGGCGCCGGTGCAATGGATGCGGCCGCGGTAGGCGGGGTCGCGGACGAGGGCGTCGGTGCAGTCATTGTTCGGGCCGGCGAGCAGTAGGCGCCAGTTGTCGGAATCGGGCATGGAAGCGACGGCGGCGGCGAAGGTTTCGAGGCCCTTGTGGGCGCGGGCGACGCCGCCGAAGACGAGCAGGCGGGCGCCGTCGAGTCCGAGTTCGCGCTTGAGGGCGGCGGTGGCGTCGGGGGGCTGGGGGCGGAAGAAGGTGGTGTCGGCGCCGAGGTCGTAGCGGACGGCGCCGAACTTCTTTTCGAGGAAGGTGGTGGTGCCGAGGACGAGGTCGGCTTGCTTGAGGCGCCGCTCCCACCAGGGGGTCCAGAGGTCGTCGCAGGGATGCATCCAGTCGTGCGCCAACCGACGGAGGCGTTCGCGGGGCGTCCAGGCGGCGGGGGTGGCGCCGTCCCATTCGTCGAGGTAGACGGCGACGCGCGCGCCGCGGCGGCGCTTGTCATAAAGCGCGGCGGGGAGGGCCGGCGCGAAGGCTTTCATGACGACGAGGAGGTCGCCGGTCGCGGCGTCGGCCAGTTTGCGGACGCCGGCGAAGAAGTCGGGGAAGCGGTAGATGCGCGGGGCGTCGACGACGGTGAAGGGGAATTCGCGCCGGTACATGGCGTTGGGTTCGCCCCACAGGCACGGACCGGCGATCTGGACGTCGAACTCGGGCTGGAGGTAGCGGGCCATCCGCACGACCGGGCCGATGTAGTTGGCCCCGAGGTCGTGGACCACGAAGGTTATGCTGGGGCGGCGGCCGGCCGTCATGCCTTCGCCGGCTCCCGGGGCGCGGACGATTGCAGGCGGTCGAATTCTTCCAGTGCCGCCGCGATGGCCTTGTCCATGTCCAGATAGGAGTACTGTCCGAGGCGGCCGCCGAACACCACGTCGGGACAGGTCTGGCGGGCTTCTTCGCGGTAGGCGGCCAGAATCTTGTTGTCGTCGGGCGTGCCGATGGGGTAGTCGCAGTCGTCGTCGGGACCGGGCGCGAAGGAGTACTCGTGGTGGATGACGGTTTTTTCGAAGTCGCGTTCGGGAGTGAAGTGGCGGTATTCGTGGATGCGCGTCCAGGGCGTCGAGCCGTCGCACTCGTTGATGGAGGCGGTGCCCTGCCAGTTCGGCGTGTCCTTGACTTCCTTTTCCCACCGGACGCTGCGCCAGCCGAGGCGGCCGTGCTTGTAGCCGAAGAAGCGGTCGATGGGGCCGGTGTAGATCAGCGGGGCGCCGGCGGGGAGGGTGCCGCGGACGTCGAAGTAGTCGGTGGAGAGGCGCAGTTCGATGTTCGGGTGCGCGAGCATGCGGCGGAACCAGGCGCCGTAGCCGTCGGTCGGGATGCCCTGGCGGCGGGAGGAGTAGTAGTTGGTGTCGAAGGTCCAGCGGAGGGGCAGGCGCGTGATGATGTAGGCGGGCAGCTCGGTGGCGGGGCGGCCCCAGTGCTTTTCGGTGTATTCCTTGACGAAGGCGTCGTAGAGGGTGCGGCCGACGAGCGACAGAGCCTTTTCTTCGAGGTTGCGCGGCTCGGAGATGCCTTCGCGGGCGACTTCATCCGCCACCCACGCGCGGGCCTCGGCGGGGCCCATCGAGCGGCCGAGGAGGAGGTTGATCGCGGCCAGGCCGAAGGGGAGCGGATAGATTTTGCCGCGGCGGCGCGCCCAGACGGTGTGGCGGTAGCCGTTGAAGGTCGTGAAGCGGTTTGCGTACTCCCAGACCGTCTCGTCGGAGGTGTGGAAGATGTGCGGGCCGTACACGTGCTCCTCGACGCCGGTGTCCGGGTCGGGCCGCGACCAGCTGTTGCCGCCGACGTGGGGCCGCTTGTCCAGCACCAGGACGCGGCGGCCCGCGCTCGCGAACCGCTCCGCCATCACCGCGCCGTAGAAGCCGGCGCCGACGATCACCACGGGTTGTTCCATCGCATTCGTGTTCATGGGGCCACAGCGTAGCGGGCCGCGGCGCGGGCGTCAAACCGCAATCGCGGGATCACGGAGAAAGGAGGGAGGGCGGCGGGAGGGCCGCGGCCGGTATCTTCATGGGCGAGAACCATGCATGGAAACATGCGGAAACACGGGTGGTTTTCCGTAATCTCAAATGTGTTTCCGGACAGGGGCGGCGAGGGCGGACAAGGGAGGGCGGTCACTCGCCGGCGGGGTGTTCGAATCGGATGCAGCGGATGGTGCAGGGGGCAGTGCAGGAGTACTGGAAGGAGAGACGGAAGAAACGGTTGTCGGGGACGTCGAGCGCCAGTTCGGCGGGGGCGCCCGCCAGGACGGGGCAGGAAGCGGAGACGGCGGTCGGACCGCTTCCGATGCGGATGGAGAGGGTTCCGAGGGGCGTGCCGCCGGGGGCCGGGGTGTCGGCGTCGAGGCGGATGCGCAGGGGGCCGGGCGCGAGAGGCAGATGCTCGGCGTGGAGCGCCTCGCCGGCCGGGGTGTCGCCGGGAGTGAAGGTGACGGAGCCGTCGGCCGGGTCGGTGCAGCCCCCGCGGAAGAACGCGACGGCGGGCAGGTCGACGGCGCTGCCGGAGTCAGCGGGCGGGAAGGAGAAACGCGAGCTCAGGAGGACGGCGTCCATGTCGGCTTCGCCGGAGAGGATGCGGAACGCCGGGGAGAGTTCGTGCGCGGCGCCGGGGTCGGCGCCGGAATCCGCGGGGAGGGTCGCGGGGACGGCGTACCACGTCCAGTCGGGAACGTCGATGTCGAAGGTGCACGCGGAGGCGGGGGCGGTGTCGTCGCAAGTGGTCCATTCGAGGGTGGCATGGCCGCGCGCCCGGAAACGCCACTCCCACGCCCAGGGGCCCGCGACGCGGAAGCAGCGGCCGGTGACGGCGGGTGCGGTCTCGCGGACGCGGAGCCACGCGTCGGCGGAAGCGGCGGGGCCGGGAAGGATTTCGGTGCCGGGAGTGTCGGGGGGAATGCCGTTTTTCCAGTTCCAGGCGCGGACGGGGAACAGGACGGGGAGGAACGGGAAATCCGGTTTGTCCAGGGATTCCGGTTCCTCCGGGGGCTCCAGGATCCGGAACGCCCACACCCCGCGGTCCCGCGCGAGGAACTGCAACCGCGGATGCCGCAGCAGGTTGGCGAGCGTGGTGCCGGAGGGGAAGGAGCCGGCCTTCTCGGGAAAGACGTCTTCGTGGAAGAGGATGTATCCGACGCGGCACTCGCGCAGCAGGCGGAGCTGGCCGGCGGAGGGCCATCCGAGGTTGACGGATTCGAGGGACAGGAAGATGCGTTCGAAGTAGGGCCGGCGGACGGTGGGGCGGTAGCCGTTGAGCATCCGGATGCGGTAGAGGGAGGCGTCGTGCTGGTAGACCGACGAGAGATGTGAGTCGCCCGGCCAGAGCGGCAGCGCGACGGCGTGGGGTTCCGCGCCCCGCGCGGCGGCATCGGCGGCGACTGCGGCGTACGCGCCCTGCCCGGCGTCGAGAAGGCAGATGCCCGGCACGTGGCGGCGCGCCCAGGTGATGCCGACGGCGGTCGCCAGAAGGAGGACGATCGCCGTCCGCAACCCGCGCGCCGCGGGCAGGAGGCGCAATCCGAGCGCGCAGGCGACCATGGCGAGGACGGGCATCAGGCAGAAGATCTTGTCGGCCTGGCGGATCATCGCGTACGGGGGGATGGCGGCGACGAGCGTACGGCGGAGGAGACAGCCGCCCGGCGCGGCGGGGCCCGAGGCGAGCCACGCGAGCGCCGTCATGCCCGCCAGCAAGGCCAGCAGCAGGACCGCGTCGCGCCGCCCGCCGCGGCGCCGGAGCCCCGCCAGGCCCAGCACGGCGAACAGGGCGGCGCAAGCGAGCGCGGGAAGGCCGAGGTAGGTTTTCGCGAGACCGCCCTCGCGCCAAAGGCCGGAGAGGGGGACCGAGAAGAGGGCGACTTCGTCCGTGCTGCGCCCCGCGGCCACCGCACTGTCCTTCAGGCCGTGGCCGAGCGTCCACGCCTGCAACGCCACCAGCAGGGCGAAGACGCCCAGCGGCCAAGCCGCCTTCAGCCGCCCCGCCCACTCGCGGCGCGACGGCCATCGGAAGCCCGCCCCGCGGAACCACGCGAAGAGCGTCCACGCGGGCGCCGCCAGCACCGAAAAGAAGAACACGTGCGTGTCGCACCACGACGAGAAGAACACCGCCGCCCCCGCCCAGGCCGCGCCCGCGGGAGAAGCGTCCGCCGCCCAGCGGTCCAGGCCCCAGAGGAGCAGCGGGACCCACATCAGCGCGAAGCCCGTCGGACTCCCGCTCAGCAGGTTCGCCCACGCGTACGGGAACGCCACCGGCACCAGCGCCAGCGCCCCCGCCGCCCACTCCGAGGCCACGAACCGGCGCGCCAGCGCCCACGAGGCGAGCCCCGTCAGCCAGAGCGACATCCAGACGGCGAAGTTCCATCCCGCCGCGCGGCTGCTCGTCAGAGACGCCGCGACCCCGGAGAACGCGGAAAAGGGGAGGTAGTAGGTCGAGACCATCCGGCGGGAGGCGTCGTCGCCCTCGTTGAATTCGTAGGGATTGGTGAAAAGCGGCGTCCGCCCCGCGAAGGTGTCCTGCGCCAGCCAGAGGTGGTAGAGGAACTGGAGGTGGTCGCCGGGCACCATCGTGCGCGGTCCGCCCGCGCCGCGCTGGAACGCCGTGTAGACGATGCCCCGCCCCGCGCCGCAGCGCGCCAGCGGCCACGTGAACGCCACCGCAAGCGCCGTCACCGCCGCCGCCATCGCCAGCGCGCGCAGGACGCCACGGGCCGGGGTGCCGCCGCGGGATGTTTCTACGTTGAAACTTCGCCGTTCCATGATTTCTACGGTAAAACATTGCCGCGCACCGCGCAACGGAAAAATCGCCATCCCCGGCCGGGCGGATTCTCCCGCCGGCCAAGCCGCGGCGGGCGGGACGAAAAAGGATGAAAAAGCGGCTTGACCTTTCCGGGCGGACGGGTATAGTGGCCGCCAATTCCCGGTTCCAGCGTAGCTCAATGGTAGAGCGGTTGGCTGTTAACCAATAGGTTGCAGGTTCGAGCCCTGCCGCTGGAGCCATTCTTTCTGTCTTCCGGGCAAGGCCGCCGACGGTAATCGGCAGCCGAACCGCAAAAAGGAGCGTTCCCGATGCAACGGACGGCGGAAAGGCCTCCGCCCGCCGGAAAAAACCGATCCCTCCGGCACGAGGTTGTTTCGCAGCAAACCGCGCGCACCGCGCCGCCGCTTTTCAGGGCGCCCCGGCACGCCGCGCAGAAAGCCAGAACCATGAAAACAACCCAACCGAAAGAATCCGAAGTCATCCACAAGTGGTATCTGATCGATGCCACCGACAAGCCCGCCGGCCGCCTGGCCGTCGACGTCTGCCGCCTGCTCCGCGGCCGCGGCAAGCCCGACTACACGCCCCACATCGACATGGGCGATTTCGTCGTCGTGACCAACTGCTCGAAGATCAAGCTCACTGGCCGCAAGGAAACCGGCAAGACCTACGCCAAGTACACCCGCTACCAGAGCGGCCTGACCGAGACGCCCGCCGAGAAGATCCGCGCGAAGGATCCCGGCTACATCCTCGTCCACGCCGTCCGCGGCATGTTGCCGAAGAACCGTCTCAGCCGCCAGCTCATCAAGCGCCTGAAGACCTACGCCGGCGCCGAGCATCCCCACGCCGCCCAGAACCCCGAAGTCATTGGCTAAAGGAGAACGACCATGGCCACGAAGAAACCCGAAATCGAATACCTCGCCACCGGTCGCCGCAAGACCGCCATCGCCCAGGTCCGCCTGTTCAAGGGCGACGGGACCATCACCGTCAACGGACGCGCCTTCGCCGACTACTTCCCCACCACCGACGTGCAGCTGCTCGTCGAAGCCCCGTTCAAGGCGCTTGAAGCCATGGGCCAGTACGACGTCATCGCCAAGTGCGTCGGCGGCGGCGCGGTCGGCCAGGCCGGCGCCCTGCGGCACGGCATCGCGCGCGCGCTGATCCAGGTGGACGAGAACTTCCGCGCCGTCCTCAAGAAGGCCGGATTCCTCACCCGCGACCCTCGCATGAAGGAACGCAAGAAGCCCGGCCAGCCCGGCGCCCGCCGTCGCTTCCAGTTCTCGAAACGCTGATCCGCCATCCAGCGGCAACGCACCAAAACCCCGGCCTCGCGCCGGGGTTTTTCGTACACCGGTCCCGGGCCGCCGCGAAAAACGTTCATGGGCGGAAGGATGATGGAAAACAAAGGAAAACCGGCGGGTTTTCCGTAATCTCAAAACGGTTCGGACAGACGGGCCGGAAGGGCCGGGAGAGGGAGCTGCCGCCGATTCGCTCAGCGGTGCCAGCGGGGACAGGCGCGGAGGAAGGGGCAGTCGGTGCAGGAAGCCGGGGCGGCGGTGCAGTCGAAGGAATCGGGCGTCGGCGCCAGGTTGTGCGCGGGGTCATCCAGCGGGAAGAGCATCTCTTCGGCGCTGTCGCGGACGAAACTGCGGATGTCTTCGATTTCATCCGCGGTGTAGGTGAAATCGGCGGTCTCGCCGGTTGCCGGATTGCAGGCGGTGGCGCGGACCTGGGAGGGGTCGTCGGTCCAGCGGCCGAGGGCGAGCAGGAGGTAGGTTCCGAGTTCGAGGCGGTGTTCGGCGAGGGGAAGCCGGTCGGACTTCCAGTCGTAGAGGTGCAGGATCCCGCCGTCGCGGAAGGCCAGGTCGGGAAGGGCGCGGACGGCCAGGCCGTCGATCTCGAACGTGGTCTTGCGGTCGATCGGCAGGATGGCGCCTTCGGGCAATGCCCGCAGGTGCTGCCAGAGAGGGGAGGAGCAGAAGGCGGTGACGGCGGCGGCGACGCGGTCGGCGGCGGCTTTCCATTCGAGGAGGGGGACGTCGATGCGGTATTCGTGTTCGAAAAGCCCGGACATGGCGGCCTGCGGGGGCTGCACGGCCTCGGCTCTCGAATCGCGGAATTCGTCGCGCATGAAGTCGAGTTCGCGGGAAGCGGCGCGCGCGGCGAGTTCGGCCGGCGAAGCCGGCTCGGCGATGTGGTGGGTGACGAGGCGGTCGAGGGCCTGGTGGATGTGGCGGCCGGTCCATTGCTGGCGGGTGAAGAGGCGTTTCAGGCGGTAGAGCTCGCGGACGGTGGCCGGGGCGTCGGCGCGCCAGCCGCCCCACGCGCCGTAGTAGGAGTACCAGTAGCGGCGGAGGCACGTCTGGAAGGTTTCGTGGCGCGCGAAGGACCAGACGAAGGGCGGCGCGGCGGGGCGCGCGGGGGACGGGGCGGGGGACGGGGCGGGTGCGGGGGTGTCGGCGGGGGTGTTCATCGGGGGCTCCTTCCTCTCGCGCCAAGGCCGAGGCGCTGTTCGATGTCGCGGCGCCAGAGGCTGGCCAGGCCGCCGGTCGAGGTTTCGCGGTAGGCCGCCTGCAGGTCGCGGCCGGTCGAGGCCATGACGTCGATGACGTCGTCGAAGCCGACCAGGTGCCGGCCGTCGGTCATCAGCGCGAAGATCGCGGTCTCGACGGCGCGCAGGGCGGCGTTCATGTTGCGCTCGATGCAGGGGATCTGGACGTAGCCTTCGATGGGGTCGCAGGTGAGGCCGAGGTTGTGTTCCATGGCCATCTCGGCGGCGTACTCGATCTGGCTCAGGCTGCCGCCCATCAGCTGCGCGGCGGCGGCGGCGGCCATGGAGCAGGCGGAGCCGATCTCGGCCTGGCATCCGGCTTCGGCCCCGGAGACGGTGGCGTTGGCGCGGATGGAGGAGCCGAAGAGGCCGGCGGTGGCCAGGGCTTCGAGGATGGCGCGGAGCGGGCGCTTGCGGACGTTCTTGTAGAAGTAGAGGACGGCGGGGACGACCCCGGCGGCGCCGCAGGAGGGGGCGGTGACGATCTGGCCGCCGGCGGCGTTTTCTTCGGCGACGGCGAGGGCATACGAAGCGATGAGCCCGAGTTCGCCCGCGGTCCCCTGCATGGCTTCGGCGCGGTGGTGGATGACGCCCGCGCGGCGCGCGAGTTCGAGGGTGCCGGGGAGGATAATCTGCTGGCTGGTGAGGCCGCGGCGGACGGTTTCTTCCATGGTGTCCCACACGGCTTCGAGGCGCGGCCAGAGGTCGGACTCGGTCTGCTCGACGAGACCCCAGAAGGGCATGTCGTTGGCGCGGCAGTAGGTCATGGCTTCCTGGATGCCGGTCACGGGGTAGTCGACGGGCAGCGCGTCGGTTTCCACGGGCGTGCCGTCGGCGTTGCGGAGGTTGCCGCCGCCGATGGAGCAGACGGTCCATTCGCGGTAGGGGGTGCCCGCGGCGTCGATGGCCTCGAACTTCATCGTGTTCGGGTGCGGCAGCGGCGCGTCGGAGCGGTCGAAGACGACCTCCGTCGGAACGGGGTCGAGCGTGCGGACGACCGTGCGGTCGGTCCAGTGGCCGCGGCCGGTCGCGGAGAGCGAGCCGTACAGCGTCACGCGCACGCGCGCCGGCGCCGTTTCCAGCGACCGCAGGAAGTGGCGCGCCGCGCGCTGCGGCCCGATGCTGTGCGTGCTGGAGGGGCCGGCCCCCTCGGT
>CACXEY010000274.1 GCA_902766695.1 uncultured bacterium | reverse complement strand
GGGGGGGGGGGGGGGGGCCGCGAGGAGGGGCGGCTCGTTGAAGAGGTTGCCGGGGGTGCCGGGCGTGAGGGCGAAGTAGAGGAGGTTGGTCTCCACCAGTTCGCCGAAGAAGTGGGTGCCGAGGGAGACGTCCGGCGCCAGGTAGTCGTGCATTCGGGCGAGTTCGCAGATGGCCGAGCAGGGGCTGATGTCGGAGAAGTTCACGGGGACGCCCAGGGTGGCCATTCGGCTGCCCCAGCGTCCGGGGGCGATGGCCAGGATGCCGCCGGTGCGGGCGGTCTGGGACGCGAGGGCGCGGGTGGCGGCGCCGACGGCCCGCGCGACGCGGTGGCGCGCGGTGTCGGGAAGGGCGGCGTAGGCTTCGGGGACGACGTACAAGATCCAGTCGACGGGCTCGACGCGGGAGTGGCCGACGACGGCGCCGGCGGCCGCGAGGAGAAGTCCGGGGGTGGCGGGGTCGGGGACGGTGACGGCCGGGGCGCGGGTTCCGCGGACGTGCAGGGGGCGGCACTGGAGGAGGTTGATGCGGTGGGTGGCGCCGTCGGGGCTGAAGGAGACGGTGAATTCGGTGTCGACGGGGTTGCCGTAGACGCGCTCCAGGGCGGTGAGGAGGGTCCGGAATTCGCCGACGAGGGGGGTGCCGGAGAGGAGTCCGTCGAAGAGGAGGAAGGGCGGCGCGCCGGGTTCGGTGCGCTCGGCGAAGAGGTCCATGGGGAGGCCGTCGGCTTCGGGGGCCAGGGTGTCGAAGTCGGCGGTGGCGGGCCGGCGGGCGTCGAGGTCGATGAAGTCGACCTTGCGCTGGGCGTGGCGGAGGATTTCGTCGATGGTCCCTTCGGGGCGCCGCAGGGGGGCGTTGAGGGCGACGACGCGGGTGTAGTCGTCGTCGACGCGGTCGACGGCGCGCGTGCCGAGCCCGAAGACGAGCCGCAGGACGCCGGCGGCGGGGTCGATGGCGCCGTCCCAGCAGAAGGGGTTCCAGGAGAAGCCGACGCCGGCGAGGGGGGGATAGAAGCGGCGGCCGTGGATGGAGCCGTTGACGCGCATGACGAGCAGGGCCATCTGTTCGTCGCGGCCGAGCAGGCCGTTGCGCTCGCGGTAGCGGAGGGCTTCGGCGGACATGGCGGAGGCGTAGACGGCGCGGATGGCGTCCATGAAGTCGCGCAGGCGCTCTTCGCGGGTGCCCTGGGAGGCGCAGAAGACGGACTCGTACTTGCCGGCAAAGGAGTTGCCGTAGTTGTCTTCGAGGAGGGAGGAGGAGCGGACGACGAGGGGGTAGGGGCCGAAGTAGTCGACGAGTTTTTCGAAGAGGCGGACTTCGTGCTTGGCGAATTTGCCGTTCCAGATGAGCGCCTGGGCGTCGTCGAGGCCGTCGAGGAAGGTGTCGGGGGAGCGCTGTTTTTCGCGGTAGTCCCAGAGACCGTTGCGGACGAGGTAGCTGCAGAAGACGTCGCTGCCGATGTAGAAGGAGTCGTGCGGCTCGAGGACGCCGCGCAGGTCCGGGCACTCGGCGGCGGCGATCTGCCGGGCGAGGAGCATGCCGACGGCCTTGCCGCCGATGAGCCCGGTGCCGACGGTGCGGGAGCGGATTTCCCAGAGGTCTTCGAGGGTGAAGTAGCGCTCGACGAGCGGGAGGATGGCGTCATCGCGCGTGACGAAGAGGCGGATCCAGCGGCGCTTGAGGTCGGTCTCGCCGGGGGGCTCGGGGGGCGGGGTGCCGGGAGGGCCGCCGGTGTTTCCGCCGGCGCGCGGGACGGCGGAGGAGCGGGCGCGGAGGAGGGTTTCGGCCTGGCGGTCGAGGTCCTGGCCGTAGGTTTCGATGCGCAGGGAGGTGCGGAGGGAGTCGGAGAGGATGCGGGCGGCGGTGGCGCTGTCGAGGACTGGCGCGAAGCCGTCCGCGCCGTCCCAGCGGAGCATGAGGTGGAGGGAGGCGGAGGTGCGGTCGGCCGCCTGCAGGGGGGAGATGTGGAGGGGGCCGTCGGCGCCGCCGTAGGCTTCGAGGAAGACCTGGACGGTCTCCTGGATGGGGTGGATGGCGCGGTAGGAGTGGCGGCCGCGGAGGAGGCCGTAGCAGGCGACGGCGTCCTGGCGGCGCAGGGCCGGCGCGACGAGGCGGAAGAAGTTGACGAGCATCGCGTCGGTGCACCATCCGCCGTCGAGGCCGGAGAGGCAGTCGAAGAGGTAGTAGGTCCCGCGGGGGGAGCGCGCGGCGGTGTCGAGGATGCGGTGCAGGAAGGTCTCGAAGCCGTCCGCCGGGGCCGGCTCGACCACCGTCGCGCCGCGGAAGCCGCCGGGGAGCAGCGGCGGGTGCGGGCCGCAGCGGAAGTAGACGAAGGAGCGCCCGTCGCGCGCGGCGGCTTCGGCGAAGGGGAGGGCGGCGCGGGCGTAGGCGGCGGCGGATTCGGCGTTCCAGACGATGTTGTCGCCGGCCCATACGCCGGTCAGCGCGCGGTCGAGGCCCGGCAGGCCCGTGGTGTCGATGGGGATGTTGTTGCGCGGCATCAGCGGGCTCCGGGGCGGGGGCGCGGCCGATTGCGGTCGATTGCAATCGATTGCAGTCGATTGCGGGGGGACGCGGGCGTGCGCATGGGGGGCGTCAGGTCGCGGCGGGCCGGTCGGCGGGCGCGGGCGCGGCGGCGGCGGCGGGCTGGCTGGCGCGGAAGTCCTGGAGGTGGAGCTGGAGGTACTCGCGGCCGTTGAAGCGGTTGAGGAGCAGGTTGAACGCGATGTCCAGCGGCCCGGACGGCACCTCGCGCTCGCCCATCCCGAAGCCGATCGCCTCGCGCTGCTTGCCACCGAGGTTGAAGATCAGTTTCAGGTGCTTGCCGCCGATGACGCGCGGGGCGTAGACGGGGGTGACGTTGCGGATGGCCCACACCGGCAGCGGGTTCGAGTGGCCGAAGGGGCGCAGGCGGTTCTGGTCGTGGTAGAGGTGGTCGTTGATGTCTTCGGGATGGATCCACGCGTCGATCTGCAGGGAGCGGCGGTTGTCCGCGCCGCGCAGCGTCTCGGCGCACACCTCGTTGAAGCGCTCGCGGAAGGCGTCGATCTGGTCGGCCTCGACTTCCAGCCCGGCGGCCATCGCGTGCCCGCCGTAGCGGCGGAGGAGCGGCGCGCAGCGGTTCAGGTGCTTGAGCAGGTCGAAGTCCGGGATGCTCCGGCACGAGCCGCGGCCGATCCCGTCGTCGTCGATCCCGATGACCACCGTCGGCCGGTTGAAGCGGCTCGCGATGCGGCTGGCGACGATGCCCACCACGCCCGCGTGCCAGTTCGGATGCGCCACCACGATGCCGTAATCGCGCGCCGGGTCGAACTGCGGGTCGAGCGTCTCGCACGCCTCGCCGACGATGCGGTCCTCGACCTCCTGGCGCTTGCGGCTCGCTTCGTCGAGCTGCTGCGCGAGGATGCGCGCGCGCGGCTCGCGCTCGGTGAGCACCAGCTCCAGCGCGGCGTCCGCGTTGCCGAGGCGCCCGGCCGCGTTGATGCGCGGGCCGATGATGAACCCGATCTGGTACGTGTCCACCGGCCCCGTGATGCCCGTCGCCTCGATGAGCGTGCGCAGGCCCACCGAGTGCGTCCGGTTGAGGAGGATGAGCCCGTGGTACACGAGGATGCGGTTCTCCCCGAGCAGCGGCACGATGTCCGCGACCGTACCGACGGCGACCAATTCCATGAAACTCTTGAGGTCCACCTGCGCCGCCGCCTCGATGCCGCGGCGCCGCCCCTCCTTGAGGAGCCCGTGGCATACCTTGAACGCGACGCCCACGCCCGCGAGCATCCGGATGTCGTCCGGGCAGCCGCCGAGCTTGGGATTGACCATCGCGCCGGCTTCCGCGATGCCTTCCGCGGCCGGCTCGTGGTGGTCGGTGACGATGACGTCGATGCCGAGCCGAGCCGCCTCGCGCACCGCCTCGACGGACGACGTTCCGCAGTCCACCGTGATGATGAGATTCGGGTGGTAGTTCTCCACGCACCGGTGGAGCGTATCCACGCCGAGCCCGTATCCGTCCTCGAGCCGGTGCGGCAGGAACGGCGTCGCGACCGCGCCGAGCCCGCTGAGCACCTGGATCATGAGCGCGGTGGCCGTGACCCCGTCCACGTCGTAGTCGCCGTAGACGAGGATGGTGCTGCCCTGCTCGATGTGCGACCAGATCATCTCGACGGCCTTCTGCATGCCCGGCAGCACGAAGGGATCCGTCATGTTGGCGAGGCGGGGCTGGAGGAAGGAATCGATGTCGGCGTGGGCGGTGAGCCCCCTGGTGACGAGCGCGCGGGCCATGGGGCGCGAGAACCCGTACGACTCGGCGATGTCGGCGGCGATGGCGGGATCGGCGGGAGCGAGCTCCCAACGCTTTTCGGCGGAAATGAGCATGGGGGTGGACCTTTCTTTCGCGGGGCATCCTAGCAAAAGGCCGGAAGGTTTTCCAACCATTGGAAACTTTTTTTCCAATCATTGGAAAAATCGCGAAAATTTTTTCCAATCATTGGAAAACCGCCGAAAATTTTTTCCAATCGTTGGAAAAAACGCCCGGAATTTTCCAACCATTGGAAAAAAAGTTTCCAATCATTGGAAAACTTTTCCGGCGGCCGGCGGGGGGCGTCAGTCGAAGGTGCGGGCCTGGGAGAGGATGCGCAGGCAGAGGTCGGGGAAGGTCCAGCCGACGGCGCGGGCGGCG
>CACXEY010000273.1 GCA_902766695.1 uncultured bacterium | reverse complement strand
GGGGGGGGGGGGGGGGGGCGAGGGGGGTGGGGACTTTCAGTCCGGAGAGGCCGAGTTTGCGCATGAGGCCGAAGGCGAGGCGTCCGCTGTGGTCGCCGTCGAGCAAGGCGATGGCCACGGGGTCGCCCGCGATTTCGAGGGCCATGCGGACGCCGTGCCGGGCATCGCCGCGGAGCCAGGTCTGGCGGAGGGACTGGCGGAGGAGGGAGCGGCGGAGGAGGAGGGCCGCGCAGGGGGTATCGCGGAGGAGGCGGCCGAGTGAGGCGATGTCGGCGGGGGGCGGGTCGGGGTCGAGCCAGTCGGCGAGGTCGCGGGCGGTGGCGCGCAGGTCGATGCGGGCGGCGTCGAGGGCGAGGATGTCGAGGGTGCGGCCGGGGGGGATGGTGGCCGACGGAGCGGCCGCGGCAGAACCTGCCAGGTCGGGGATGGGGAGGATGTCGGGGGAGGCGGTGGCGGGCCAGTCGTCGCGGACCCAGAGGCGGAGGGGGGCGTCGGGGGAGGCGAGGGCGGCATTGTTGTCGGCGGCGAAGGCGGCGAAGCCGACGGGGGCGTCGAGGAGGCGCGGGGTGTTGGCGTCGTGGGCGGCGAGGAGTTCGCCGATGCCGTAGGGGTTGGGGGAGAGGCAGGCGAGGAGGACGCCGTCGCCGAAGGTGAGGGTCAGGACCCAGCCGCGGGGGAGGTCGAGGCCTTTGACGCGCCATATGGCGCGGTCGGGGAAGGCCTTGGACATGCGCTGGAAGTCGGGGAGCTTGAAGAGGAGGAGTTCCTGGCGGAGCCAGGAGGCGTCGCCTCCGAGCCAGGAGGCGGCGACGAGGGCGGGGGAGCGTCCTTCCTGGGCGGGGAGCCAGGCGAGGATGGCGTCGCGCCCGGCGAGGCGCTCGAACCAGGCACGGGTTTCGGGGTCGCGCACGAGCCAGAGGGCGTCGTCGGGTTCGGTACCGGCGGTGCGCAGGGCGGAGGCGACGATGGGGTTGGCGACGAGGGATTCCCAGCGGGCGGGGAGGTCGGGGGCGTGCAGGACGGCGGCGGCGCGGGCGGGGATGGCGCGGTAGATGGCCTGGGGGTCGTAGGGGAAGTGGAAGGCCCACCAGGCGCCGGCCGCGGCGGCGGCGAGGGCGAGAATCCAGGGGAGGAGTGCGCGGAAAAACCCGCGCCGCCGCTTGGGGGCGGCGGCGGGGGGCACGCGGCGGGAAGCCGCATCCCCCAGAATGGGTTCGGGGGATGGCGGGATCATTCGGGGGTCAGGTGGCGGGGGCGGATTCGTCCTTGGCGGGAGCGGCGTCCGGGGTCTTCTCGTTGAGGGTCTCGACGTAGTTGAGCTTGAGGTCGCCGACGATGTGCTTGAGCAGCTGGGCTTCGCGGTCGGAGAGGTTGCCGCGGGTCTTGGCTTCGAGCATGTCGAGCATGTCGATGGTGGCCTGGGCGGCTTCGAGGTTCTTCTCGATCTTGTTGGTCATGGGGTTCATCGTCTTGCCGAGGTGCTGCATGGCGCCGGCGGCGAGGGAGAGGACGAGGCCCTGGAAGAGTTCTTCGTTGGTACGGGTTCCGCTCATGGTTGGTCTCCTTTTCAGAAGTAGAAGCGCATGCCGAGGTTGAGGGCGAAGTTCCACTTGTTGGCGTCGTCGTCGTCGGGGAAGATGTCCTTGGTGGCGAGGTCGAAGATGCCGGAGGTGATGACGGCGGCGGAGTCGGTGAGGAAGAACTTGATACCGGCTTCGGTGGTGAAGACGAGGGCGTTTTCCTTTTCGTGGTGGATGTCGACGTGCTGGTAGGAGAGTCCGAGACCGACGAAGGGGACGAGGTCGGTGCCGATGACGGGCTGGTAGTTGTCGGAGAGCTTGAAGTTGTATTCGCCGACGCCGCCGATCTTGAAGGAAGTGGCCGCGTCGTTGTCGGCGACGCCGACGGTGCCGCCGAGGGAAATCTGGTCCCAGAAGAAGTAGGCGTAGCGGACGCCGAGGGAGACGTCGGTGCCGACCGCGGACTTGAAGTCGAGGTTGCCGCCGATGCCGAGTTCGCTGGAGCCTTTCGTGACGAGGGCTTCCGCGTGCGCGGAGAAGGCGGTTGCGGCGGCGATGCCGGCGGCGAGGGCGAGGGCTTGGATGCGACGGTTCATGGGTTCTCCTTGGTTGATTGGACGGGATGGCGGGTTCCGGCTCCGCCGGAGGCCACGGTTGCGGAAGATACTCCGGGGCGCGGGCGGGCGCAAGCCTGCTTTGACGGCAGGCAGCATCATGGGCGTAGGACAGAATAGTGACTTTGGATGCAATGATCGACAAAGAGGGCTACAACGGGAGATCAAGAGATTTTCCAGAATCCGCCAGGGGCCGACCTCCGGGCGGCCCGTCATAAGCCATCCTTTCGCACGGCCCGCCCGGAGGTCGGGCCCGACAAGAAATCGCAAGGGTTTCGCCTGACAACTCCAAAGTCACAATTCCGTCCTGCACCCCGACATCATCCCCAAGCGCGCGAATGATTCTTGCCTCGTGCCAAGCATGAGAAGGGCAACGAGGCGTCAGGACGGTGGACGGAAGTCGGAGGGTGGGGGGGCGGCGAGGATGAGGTCGGCAGGGTGGGGGAGTTGGAGGGTGTGGGCGTGGAGGAGGTGGCGGGGGAGGGAGAGGGGGGAGCCGTACAATTTGTCGCCGAGGATGGGGTGGCCGGCGGCGGCGAGGTGGCAACGGATCTGGTGGGTGACGCCGGTGCGGATGGTGACGTCGAGGAGGGTATAGGGGCCTTCGCGGCGGATGGGGGTCCAACGGGTGGTGGCGGGGAAGGTTTCGCGGGCGGGGGCGGTCTCGCCGGGGGCGAGGGGGCGCATTCGGCAGGGGGTGCGGGTCTTGTGGGTGAGGGGGGCGGTGGATTGGCCGGGGGCGGTGACGGGGCCGTGGACCCAGGCGAGGTAGTGTTTTTCGATTTCGAGGCGGCGGAAACTTTCGCGGAGGGCACGGTAGGTTCCGGGGGCCTTGGCGGCGAGGACGAGGCCGGAGGTGCCGGTGTCGAGCCGGTGGAGCATGGCGGGGAAGAGGGGGGAGGTGCCGGTGTCCGCGAGGCCGGGGTAGCGGGCGATCAGGGCGTTGGCGAGGGTGTCGGTCTCGGCGGCATCCAGGGGGTGGGTGGGCATGCCGGCGGGTTTGTCGAGGGCGAGCAGGGTGTCGTCTTCCCAGAGGACGCGGAGGGGGAGGTCGGGGTTGGGTACGAGGCGTAGGTCGGCGGGTTCGGGGATGTCGCGGGCTTTGAGGAGGACACCGGGGCGGAGTTTGGCGCCTTTGGGCGCGGGGTGGCCGTCGAGGAGGATTTTCTTTTCGAGGACGAGGGCCTGGATGCGGGGGCGGGGGAGCCAGGGGTAGCGGTCGGCGATGGCGCGGTCGAGGCGGATGCCGGGTGGGCCGTCGTGGGGCCAGCGGTCGTGGGGGATCATGGCGGGGGGAAGGGGAGGACGGCGTCGAGGTCGGGGGCGTCGGCGAGGATCATGAGGAGGCGGTCGAGGCCGAGGGCGATGCCGCCGGCGGTGGGAATGCGGCCGACGTCGGCGAGGAAGGCTTCGTCGAGGGGATATTCTTCGGCCCCGCGGGCGGCGCGGGCGGCGTTGGAGGCCTGGAAGCGGAGGCGCTGTTCGGCGGGGTCGGTGAGTTCACCGTAGGCGTTGGCGAGTTCGACGCCGCCGAGGTAGAGTTCCCAGCGGTCGGCCCGGAGCGGGTCGTTGGGGAGGCGTCGGGCGAGGGCGGCGAGGGGCGCGGGATAGGAGTGGAGGACGACGGGATGGTCGTGCGGAAGGGCGGGTTCGACGAGGTTGACGAGGTCGAGGTCGAAGCGGTCGGGGTCGAAGGTGAGCGCGGGGTCCCATCCGGCGTGGCGGAGGAAGGCGTCGGATACGGAGATGCGCTCCCAGCGGGCGGGGTCGAGGGTGGCGGGCGCGCCGAGCCATTCGAAATCGAGGCTGCCGCGCAGGGCGAGGGCGAGGTCGGCGAGAAGGGCCTTGGCGTCGTCGAGGATGTCGGCGGAGGTGGCGGGGGCGCGGTACCATTCGAGGAGGGTGAACTCGGGGCGGTGGATGCGGCCTCGTTCGCCGGCGCGGAAGCAGGGGCCCGCCTGGTAGATGGCGGGCAGGCCGGCGGCGAGGAGTCGCTTCATCGCCAGCTCGGGGGAGGTGCGGAGCCAGCCGCCGGCGGCGGGAACGGCGTCGATGTTGTCCTCGGGGGCGTTGGCGGGGAGCCAGACGGGGGTCGAGACTTCGAGGAAGCCGCGGGCG
>CACXEY010000272.1 GCA_902766695.1 uncultured bacterium | reverse complement strand
TTTTCTGCCGTTTGGAAAACCTTTCCCCCTTTGCCCCGTCTTTGCAGCGCCCCCGAACTCATCGGCAGGTCGCACACACACGGTTTCCCGGCGATTCTCTCGACAACTTCGAAAGGAATCGACAAGGTTCGGATGTCGAGGGGAAGGCTGTCGGCCGTTCAAGGCACGCGTCTGGGCTCTCCGTCGGACGGAGCGCTCCGGAGCCAGTCCAGCGCCTCTCCTCGGAGCTTCGCAAGTTTCGGCGAAAGATCTTTTTCGCGCAGGAATCCAATGAGCTCGCGTTTGGTCGCCTCCACGCGGGCGGTGCAAGGCGGAGGGAAAGGTGGCACCGACCCGGAATTCACATGTCGGGACCGGTGCACCGTACTCCGCCCCCGCACGTCGCGGACACGGGCACGGCGGGCGCCAAGCAGTTGAGGCATGCCGAGTTTCTCTTCGACATGCTTTTTCAGGCGCGTGTAGTTCCAGTGATCGCGCAGGATGCGGGCAAGACGGCGCCGGGCAGTTGCATATTGCCCACGGAGATCGGCAGGGAGGTCATGGTCGGGTGTTCCGCCGGGCAAAAGCCATTCCAACGGGAGGCGGTCGTCGAGAGCCAGCAGCTGGCGGAGGCGTTGGGCGAGTTTCTTGTAGCGGACGAGGGTTGAGTAGTTGCCGGGGATGCGCCGGTCGGCCAACCATCCCTTCATGCCGGGAGCACGCGACTTGAAGCGCTTCTGGCCGTTGCCGAGTTTCTTGAAGCCGAGAGTCGAAGTGTCGAGCGTGGGTTCGAGATCGGCCAAACGGGAACCGAGACGCAGACGGACTCGCAGGGTACGGGGCCGGGTTTCGAGGTCGGACGTGAGTTCGGCGGGGGTGGGGGCGCCGCGCAGTGACGGGCTTTCCGGGAGCTTTTCGCGGAGACGCTGGCGGCGTTTGAGTTCGCGTACGATCGCGAGGCCGGTCTCGGTGGCGGCGAACACCGTGAACGCGGCGACGCTGACCCCGAGGACGAGCGGGACGAGACCGAGGGCGACGCCGGGGTGCTGGCTCCCGGCGATGTCGAGGGCGGCGCGGGTGATGGGGGTGGTGCGGGAGGAGGCGGTCTTGAGGATGTCCATGGGCGGGGAGTGTGGCAGGGGAACGGGGGGATGTCAAGCGATTTCACGTGATTGCAAAAGTCCAGGCGGAAGGGAAAACGGGAAGAAGGGAGGAAGATTCAGGGCGAGGGCGGGGTGCGGAGGGCGGGGACGACCAGCATGAGGCCGAACACCAGGAAGAGGGTGCCGGAGAGGAGGCGGACGGCGCGCGGGGAAACGAAACGGTCGAGGATGCCGCCGAGGAGCACGGCCATCAGCGTCGAGGCGCAGAGCGCCAGGCACGCCGCCACGCATACCGCGAACCGGCCGTGGACCGCGCTCTGGGCAAGGACGGTCAGCTGCGTCTTGTCGCCGAGTTCGGCGAGGAACACGAGGGCGAAGGTCGAGAAGAAGAGTTTCCAGTCCATGGCGGTCTCCGGGGTCAGCGGACGACGCCGCGGTAGTGGACGGGCACGGCGTCCTCTTCGGCGTCGTCGGTTTTGTCGGACTTGAGGGCGGCGAGTTCGGGGTCCTCGAACAGGACGCGGCCGTTCTTGTAATCGAGCGTGACGGCGTACCGCGCGAGGATGCGCGTGCCGATCCTCGCCGGGAAGCCGGGCGGCAGGCCGAGCGAGGCGTGGGTCCGCGCGGGGACGGCGAACTGCGGCATGGCGGAGGTGGGGGGCAGGTCGCCGAGCTGGAGGCGCACGTCGCCGCCGTAGCCGCCGGCCAATGCGGACTCCGGGAGCGAGAGCTCGAAGTCGCCGGCTGTATCGATCACGGCGGTCATGGGACGTCCGTCGACCCGCACGGCGATGGCCGGCCGCCCGTTCCAGTCGAGCATGGGCAGCCGCGCCGCCACGGCGTCGGGATGCCCCGGCTTGGCGGGGCCGTTGGAGGAGAACCGGACCTTGCGCGCCGGGAAGTCGAAGCGGATCCAGTCGAAGGCGCGGAGCATCTCGGCGCCGAGGACGGCCTGCACCGACGCATCGAAGCGTTCGCGCGAGCGGAGGGCCTTGTCGGCGAGGGGCGGATCGTCCGCGGGACGTTCGGGGCGGGCCAGCGGGCCGAGGTGGCCGGCGGCCATGGGGACGTAGAAGACGGGCGACTCGACGTGCTGGACCTTGGCGACGAGCTTGTTGCCGACACCGGCGTAGCCCGGGATGTCGTCCTCGACGTGGTCGGGGTACTCGCCGAGGCGCGGCTTGAAGGGACGGTAGTCCATGTCGCCGCACGATCCGGCCACGAGCCAGCTCTGGCGGGCGGAGGTGTCGAGAAGGACGCGCAACGGCCGCTCGGCGCCGGTCTTGAGATCGAGCACGGGACGCGGCAGGGGCGAGCCGAAGGCGAAGGGAACCTCGGCGGAGCGGCCCATGTGGGGACGGTTGGCGAACTCGAAATGGGCCTTGCCGGACGGGGTCGTGTAGATGGTGATGCCCATCGCGCGGGCATCGCGGCCGGCCTTGTGGAAGGCCTCGATCTGGGACTCGCGGAACGGCTCCGGCGGCGGCACGGACGGCGTGGCGCAACCGGACAGGAGGACCGCGGCGGACAACGTCAGGATGGAGAGGGGAATGCGCATGGCCCGGGTTATCGCAAAACGCCGGGAAGACGGCAAGGGGGAAACGCGCCCGCATTATTGCAATCACGTGAAACTCCAATGCGTCCCCCCGTCCGCCGCCCGCATCCCTCGCCATGAACGGCATTCCCGCGTCCCGCCCTTGCACCCCGCCCGCGATTGGCGTATAAGGGTGCGCGTTTTTGGAATCCAACCCCGGAGAACCGACATGAAGAAACTGATTTCCGCCCTCGTCCTCGCCACCGTCGCGCTCGCCGCGCAGGCCGGCACCTCCTTCAAGCTGCTGTCCGTCGGCGACGACGTGGACGCCGCGGCCCTGCGCGACTACATGCAGGAGCAGGGCGGCGTCGCCGTCGAGCTCGGCGGCGCCTACGCGCCCGCCGACCCCGCCGCGGCCCTCGACGCCATCGGCCGCGCCGCGGTGGGCGACACCGCGGACGACGGCACCTACGCCGTCATCCTCTACGGCCGCTTCGGCACCGACCGCCCCCAGGGCGTGTGCCTTCCGACGGACCGCTTCGCCATCCTGAACCTCGACCGCCTCGAATCCGCGGGCGACCCGGCCAAGGTCGGCCGCCGCGCCGGTCAGGAAGGCCTCCGCGTGATGTCGATGCTCCTCGACATGCCGATGTGCCCCTTCCCGCTGTGCGTCCTCGTCGGCTACCAGAAGACCGAGGACCTCGACCGCATGAGCGGCAACTTCTGCCCCCCCTGCCACGAACAGTTCCTCAAGACCGCGGCCGACAAGGGCCTCGAGCTCCTGCCCGCCCCCGCCGCCGACTGATCATCCAAGGAGACCCGCCATGTTCGACATCAAACTCATCCGCGACAACCCCGACGCCGTCCGCGAAGGCCTGAAGAACCGCCGCTCCCCCGTGGACATCTCGCAGGTGCTGGACCTCGACGCCCGCCGCCGCGCGGCCATCACCGAAGCCGACGCCCTCAAGAGCGAGCGCAACACCGTCTCCAAGAAGATCGGCGAACTCAAGCGCGCCGGCCAGGACACCTCCGCGATCCAGGCCGAGACCAAGGCCATCGGCGAAAAAATCGCCGCCCTCGACACGCAGGTCCGTGAAATCGAGGCCGAGCAGCAACGCCTGATCCTGGCCATCCCGAACCTCCCGCACAGCAGCGTGCCGCGCGGCCTCGGCGCCGAAGACAACGTCGTGGACCGCACCTGGGGCGAGCCGCGCAAATTCGACTTCGAGCCCAAGGACCACGTGGCGCTGGGCGAGAAGCTGGGCCTCTTCGACTTCCCGCGCGCGGCGCGCATGAGCGGCGCCGGGTTCCCGCTCTTCACGGGCGTCGGCGCGAAATTCCAGCGGGCGCTCATCGCGTACATGCTGGACATGCACACCCAGAAGCACGGCTACACCGAGATCCGCCCCCCCTACCTCGTCACCTCCGCGACCATGACCGGCACCGGCCAGCTCCCCAAGATGGCCGAAGACATGTACCACTGCCCCGAGGACGACCTCTGGCTGATCCCGACCGCCGAAGTCCCCGTCACCAACTACTACCGCGAAGAGATCATCCGCGCCCCGCTGCCCCTGAAGTTCGTCGCCCACACCCCCTGCTTCCGGCGCGAAGCGGGCGCGGCGGGCAAGGACACGCGCGGGCTCATCCGCGTCCACCAGTTCGACAAGGTGGAGCTCGTCAAGTTCGTGGCGCCCGAGACCAGCTACGACGAACTCGAAGCGCTGGTGGCCGACGCCGAAGACGTCCTGCGCAGCCTGGGCCTGCACTACCGCGTCCTGCGGCTGTGCGACGGCGACATGTCCTTCGCGGCGGCGAAATGCTACGACCTGGAGCTCTGGGCGCCGGGGCACAACGCGTGGCTGGAAGTCTCCTCGTGCAGCAACTTCGAAGCCTTCCAGGCGCGCCGCGCGGGAATCCGCCGCAAGAACGCGGACGGCAAGACCGAGTTCGTCCACACCCTGAACGGCTCCGGCGTGGCGCTTCCTCGCCTGGTGGTGGCGCTGCTGGAGAACTACCAGCAAGCCGACGGCAGCGTCGTCCTCCCCGACCCCCTCCGCCCCTACATGGGTGGCATGGAGCGCCTCGAACCGCAGGGGTGAGGGAACAGCCCAAGGAAAAGCCCAAGAAAAAGCAAAACACATAGGCCCGCCAAGCCCTCCTGGAAAGCCCCGGCCCGCCAGCCTCCCCCTCCAAGCCTATGTGTTTTGCTTTTTTCCCGCCCGAGTCCCCATGCCCTACCGCCTTTCCGGCTTCGACCACACCCGCCCCTTCTTCTACATGGTGACCCTGAAGCGCCGCCCCGGCCTTCTCCCCCTCTCCGAAATCGTCGCCCCCGGCCGTTGCCGGATGCTCCCCGTCACGCGCGCGATGGTCTACGCCATCCGCAACTTCCACTGCGATTGCGCGGGCATTGCCCCCATCGAGCGCTTCACGATCATGCCCGACCACATCCACGCGCTCATCCGCATTGCCGAAGGCGAAACGCGGCCGAGCCTCCTGACCGTGGTCCCCCGCCTCATGGCCGTGCTCGGCGGCCGCTACGCCGAAGTGACCGGCGGCCCGCGAGACATCTTCGAGCCCCATTGGCACGACTGGATCGTCAAGAAAGAGGGCCAGCTTCCCACCTTTGCCCATTACATCCGCGACAACCCCTTCCGCCTGTGGCGGCGCCAGTCGAACCGCCGCTACTTCACCCGCCCCGGCCGCCTCGCCTTCGCCGGGCGCGAGTGGTTTTCCTACGGCAACCCCGACATCCTCGCGCTCCCCGTCCACGAGCCCTTCCGCTGCTCCCGGTCGTGGGTCCCCGACGGCCCCGAATGGCGCTCCGCCTTGGCCCGCGCACACCGCATCGGCCCCGGCGGGGCGGGCGTGGGCACTTTTTTGAGCCCCTGCGAAAAAGCCTGCGGAAACGCCGTTTGCCGTGCAGGCGGCTCCCTGGTGGTGCTTTCGCCCGAAGGCTTTGCCGATCGCTGGCATCCGACCCGCGCCAAGGAAGCGCTCTGCGCGGCGGGCCGCATGCTCTTCCTCTCCCTCTACCCACCCCAGGCCGCCCGCCCCGACCGCGCCACCCTCCACCGCCGCTGCCACGAAATGGGCGACCTTCTCCCTTCCGCCCTCGAAGCCCCCCCCGCCGCCCCATGAGCCGCCCGCCGCCCGCCCCCACGCTCTTCCGCCGCGCGATGGCGGAGCTCCTGCCCGAGGCGCCGCCGCGCGACCGCCCCGTCCTCGTCGCGTGCAGCGGCGGCGGCGACTCCGTGGCCCTGGCGCTGCTCCTGCACCGGGCCAACTATCCCATCCACCTCGCCCACCTCCACCACGGCATGCGGCCCGCGCCCGAAGCCGACGGCGACCAAGCCTTCGTCCGCGGCCTCGCCGCGCGCCTGGGGGTCCCCTTCCACACCGCGCGGGCCGACATCCCCGCCCGGGCCGCCGCCACCGGCGACTCCCCCGAGATGGCGGCCCGCGCCGCCCGCCGCGACTGGCTGCGCCGAACCGCCGCCGCCATCCGCGCCACCGCCATCGCCACCGGCCACAACGCCGACGACCAGGCCGAGACGCTCCTCCTCCGCCTCGCCCGCGGAACCTCCCCCGCCGGACTCGCCGGCATCGCACCGGCCACCCGCGACCCCGACGGCACCCTCTGGCTGCGCCCCCTCCTCGGCATCCCGCGCGACACCCTGCGCGACTGGCTCCGCCGCCACCGCGAACCCTGGCGCGAAGACGCCACCAACGCCGACACCTTCGCCCTGCGCAACCGCGTGCGCCACGAAATCCTCCCCCTCCTGCGCGACCGCCTGAACCCCCGAATCCGCGACGCCCTCCTCCGCCTGGCCGACCTCGCTGCCGCCGAATCCGCCGCCCTCGACGCCCTGACCGCCTGCGCCGCCGCCCACCCCGACGCCCACGACGCCTTCGGCTGGCCCGACTGGCCCCTCGCCGTCCGCCGCCGCCTTGCCCTGGGGGCACTCCGCGCCGACGGCCGCCCCGAAACCCTCGCCGCCGTCACGGACAAAATTTTCCAACCATTGGAAAAAAGTTTTCCAATCATTGGAAAAAATCCGGAAAATTTTCCAACCATTGGAAAAAAAGTTTCCAATCATTGGAAAAATTTGTGGCTGTTCCGCGAAGGACTTTCCTTTGCCGTCGAAGAAACCCGCGGCTACGAAAAGACGCCTTCAGCCGTCTACCTCTCCGCCAAGGCCGTCGGCGAGAGTCCGATTCTCTTCCGCCGCTGGCGTCCCGGCGACGCGATGCGCCCGCTGGGCCTGGGCGGGACCAAAAAACTTTCCGACATCTTCACGGACCTGAAGATTCCGCGCGAGCTGCGCGGCCAGGTGGTCGTGGTCGAAGTCGCCGGGCAGATTGCGGCCCTTCCCGGCTGGCGCGTGGCGGAGCCCTTCGCGGTCCCCACCGCCCGCGCCCGCTCCCTGCGCATCGCGCCGGTCTGATTCCGCTCCAACGCCATGCCGCCATGCCGTCGCCATCCTATTTGAGATTACGGTAAACCTTGATGTTTTCGCCGTTTTTCCGTCATACCCAACGCCCATGAACGTTGCCCCCACGCCCCCCTTGCGCGGCGCCCCGGGATGTGCCATGCTCCGGCCATGAACTGCGACATGACGTACCATCCCGCCCCGCACGCCGCGCCGCCGCCCGACGGCGCCTTCACGGTCGTGATCCCCACCTGGAACAACCTCCCGTACCTGCGGCTGTGCGTGGACACCCTGCGCCGCCACTCCGACCGGCCGCACCAGATCGTCCTGCACGTCAACGAAGGCACCGACGGCACCCTCGACTGGGCGCGCGCGGAAGGCCTCGACTTCACCCACACGCCGGCGAACACCGGCATCTGCTGGGGCGTCAACGCGGCCCGGACCCTGGCGCGCACGCCGTACCTGCTCTACCTGAACGACGACATGGCCGTCTGCCCCGGATGGGACACCGCCCTCCGCCGCGCCGCCGCCAAGGCCCCGCGGGACCGCTGGTGCCTGTCCGGAACGATGATCGAGCCGTACCCGACGAACAGCCTCCCCGTCGTCGCGCCGCACGACTTCGGCCACACGCCGGACGACTACGACGAGCCGCGCCTGCACGCCGCCCTGCCGTCGCTGGCCAAACCGGACTGGTCGGGATCGACCCGCCCGCCGGTGCTGGTTCCGGTGGCGCTGTGGGACCTGGTGGGCGGCTACAGCGTCGAGCTCAGCCCGGGGCTCTACACGGACCCGGACTTCACGATGAAGCTCTGGCAGGCGGGCATCCGCCACTTCCGGGGGGTGGGCGACAGCCTGGTGTACCACTTCGTGTCCAAGACCCTCTCCCGCCTGCGCCCGAACGACGGCCGCCGCCAGTTCCTGGCTAAGTGGGGCATCTCGGCGGCGGTCTTCCAGCGCGAGATCCTCCACCTCGGCGCGCCCTGGACGGGTCCCCTCCCCGACCGTCCCGCCCCCACCCCCTCCTACCGCCGCGCCCTCCTGAAGAACCGCCTCGTCCGCCGTTTCCTGCCGCCGTCCCTGCCGCGCCCCGGCGAGTGACCGTCAAGGCTCTCTGCCCGCTTTCCCAGACCCTCGCCCCGACGCCAGCCGGCCTGCTCTCCGGAACGGTCCGCCCATCGGCTTTTGGGCTTGCGCGGGAGAGAGGGGAGAGTATAGTAAGGTGCGCTGAAAGGTGGAATGAACGTGGAACGGAAACACAAATCGACATGCCGGAGCCGGCTCGCCCGCATTGCGGGAGCCGCGCTGTTCTGCCTCTTCGCCGCGTCCGCGCCCGCCGCGCACGCCATGCTGCTCGAATTGCAGTTCCACTGGGATGCATCTCAAGACTCCGATCTTTTGGCGTACAATCTCCAGAAAGGATCCATCATCCAGGTCATCGCGTTCAACTCGACCGAGACGGATACTTACAAGCCTCCTGCGGGGGCTTCCACTCAAGACAACTGGGACACGGTCGGCAATCAATTTGAAAGGTATGGCCAAACGAGCGAATCCGCATCCGCCGCACCATACGGAACGGGCCACGTGCCTGGCTCCTCCGATGTCTATTTGGCCGACACAACTCCGAAAGGCCACGAAATAAAATACACGGGATCCATCCAGAATCTGGACGGCTGGTATGGCCTCTACACGCAAATCCAGATTGACAACGAAGCCTACGACACGGTGTACATCCGAGTGTTCGGTGCGACCAGCTTCGAGCAGGGCGAGGTGACCGCCAGCTACTGGGGCATCAGCGCAACCACCAAGTTGGACCCGACCTTCCAGTTCCAGAACTGGACGCTGGAAAACGTGAAGGCACCCGACGAAAACGCAAACTACTTTGAAGTCATCCCCGAACCCGCGACGATCGGTCTGCTGGTTCTCGGCGGATGCGCCCTGGCCGCCTGGCGCCGGCGCCGGCCGCGGCGGCACGAGGAGGACAACCGATGAATCACGGCATCAAGAAAACGCTGATGGCCCTGGCGGCTCTGGCGGCGGTCGCGCCGCTGGCCTGGGGCTTCGCCAACAACCTGTACGTGGGCGCGGTCGGCGACCAGGTTCTCGGTTACGACGGTCTCCCGATTCCCGACGGTTCGCGCATCGAGTTCCGGCAGATGTACAAGGCGGGGCAAACCCCAATCGCCTACTCCCCGGTATCCACTCGCGTCGGCACATACAATCCGTTGCTGGCGGAATCCGCGGTCGGGGCCGGCGTCATCCCCTCCGCGCGCGGGCGCGGCAAGTTCGCCGCCTGCGTGTGCGGTCTGGACACCACCAACTCCTACGTCGTCCGCCTCTTCAGCGGCCCCACGCCCGGGGAATCCGTCGCTTACTGCGACTCCCGTCCCTTCACCTACGATGACGACGACACCCGCACCGTCACCAACGTCACCTTCGGCGTCTGGAAGGCGCTGGACGGCTCGCCGCTCGAAGACACCGACGGCGACGGGCTGGTGGACGTGGCCGAGAAGACGCTGAGCGCCACCGATCCCGACGACTGGGATACCGACGCCGACGGCTTCTCCGACGGCTTCGAACACACCCACGGCATGGACCCGCGCGAGCCGTACTTCCTGGACATCCGCCTGGCCGCCACCCCCGTTCCCGAGGACTTGCTCTCGGATGACGAAGGTCCGGCGTTCTTGTACGACGTGGCCTGGCCCTCGATTTCGGGTCTGACCTACAACCTCGAATACGTCACCGACATGCTGGCCGAAGACGAAGACTGGGTCGGCATCGTCACCAACGTCACCGCCATCGGCACCAACACCGCCGTGCCCGTCGACGCGTGGCACCTGACGAATTCCGCCGGCTTCTTCCGCGTCTGGACGGTCCTCCCCACCAACGGGGCCCCTGCCGGTGAATAACCCCCGGCCGCCCGCCCGCCCCACCCCCACCCCGCGCCCGCCCCGAAAGCGGGCGCGATTGCTGTACGGGGCCGCGGGCGCCCTGGCCGCCGCGTTGCTTTGGGCCCTGCCGATTCCGCCCGCCGCGTCCGCCCCTCCCCCCGGACACGCCTCCGTCCGCACCTCCGACCTCCATTACCTCGTATCCGGCCTGCCCTCCGCCGACAACCTCGCATGGGCCGAGCGCCTCGCCTCGCAGGAAAAGGCCCTGTCCAAATGGATCGGCCGCACGGTACCCTTCGGGAACGATCCGCCGATCGCCGTCTCCTTCCGCACCCGCGCCGAGGGCATCGAACCGGTCGTGCGCATCCAAGGCTGGGAAGACGGCCGTTTCCTCCAGCGTCTCGCCGCGCCCGGTGTGTGGGGCATCGATGCCGACGACTTCGACGAAGCCGCCTGCTGGCTCCTCCTCAACCGCTGCGCCGCCGGTTCCACCCCGCCCGAATTCCGCTACGGCATGGGCGCCGAGACCCCCGACTGGCTCGCCTGCGGCCTGGCCCGCGACCTCGATTCCGCGCTCCGCGCCCGGACCCGCGACTGGATCGCCCGCGACTGGCGCGAAGGCCGTGCCATGCCGCTCGCCGACATCGTCAAGCTCTCCCGCCTTCCCTCCGGCCAGTGGCGCGAGAAGGCCTACGCCGCCGCCGCCGTCGAGTTCCTCCTCCCCTCCGGCGACGCCGCGGCCTGGCAGGCGCTCTTCGACGCCATCGCCCGCCGCGAAACCCCGACTGCCCGCTGGTTCCGCGCCCACTCCCCCGCCCTCGCCGGCAAGGACGAATTCCCCGAAACCCTCTGGCGCGCCTGGCTCGCCCGCACCGCGGCCGCCGCCGACAGCGCCGCCGGTGCCGGCCGCCGCGACCGCTCCCTCGCCCAGGAAGCCCTTCTCATGGACATCCTCACCTGCCGTCCCCGCGAGACCGATCCCGGCGTGCCCGCCGACATCCCCGCCGAAGTCTACGCCCGCGACCTCGCCGCCTGGCGCGGCCAGCCCTGGTGCACCCGCCTCGCCACCCGCCTGCTCGTCCGCGTCCAGGAACTCGCCCCGACCGCCCCCGACGCCCTCCGCGACGCCATCGCCGCCTACGCCTCCTACTTCGCCCAGCTCGCCACCCCGCCCGCGCCGGAACGCCACTGGTGGCAGCGCGGCGGGGACGACGACAACTCGGCCGCCCCGCGCCCCCCGGACGACGCCGCCTGGTCGCTCGCCCTCAACCAGCTCTGGCAGCGCGCCGAGCGCCTCCACCGCGACTTCCTCGAAACCACCCTCGCCCGCAAGCAGTACCTCGACCTCTGGGACGCCCGCTCCCGCCCCCTCCCCGACGACACGCCGCCCGACGCCCCCGACGACGCCCCCCTCCCCCGCACCCCCATCCAGCGCTACCTCGACCGCTTCGATTCCGCTTCCTGATTCCCCGCCTTCTCATTCCCGCCCCTTCGCTTCCATTCGTGCAATCACGTGAAACACTCGTATTTCCTCCATTCCGCCCCCTCATCCCCGCCCATGAAAATCCCCGCCCGCCGCCCCGCCCCCGCCCGCAAATTTTGGGTTGCGCCGCCCCCCCTCCATGGGCGAACATTCCCCCATGAACACACCTTCAACCGAAAACGTCGTTTCTCCCGCCCCCTTCCCGCCCGAACGCGCCTGGCGCTGGGGCCATCTCTGGCTGTTCGTCGCGGTGGCGGCGGCATGGTTGCTGCTGTCCTTCTTCAACCTGTGGATGGGCGAACTGAACCAGGACGAAGGCTGGTACCTCTACGCGGCCCGCCAGCTCGCCGCGGGCCACCTCCCCTACCGCGATTTCGCCTTCACGCAGCCACCCCTCCTCCCCCTCGCCTACGCCGCGTTCGGCCACTGGACCGACGCCCAGGGCATCCTCGGCGGCCGCATCCTGACGTGGCTGTTCGGGACCCTCGGGATGCTGGCGGCGCTCTTCGCGGCGATGCGTGCGGGCCCGCGCACGGCACAGCGGCTGACCGGCGGACTCTGCTTCGTGCTGGTGGCGCTGAACGCGTTCCAGTCCTACTTCACGGTGGTCGTCAAGACCTACGCCCTGTCGAGCCTCTTCCTCTGCGGCGGGCTGCTGGCGCTGTCCTTCGTGGGCGAACGCCGCGGCGGCCGGGCGGCCCTCCTCGCGGGACTCCTCCTCGCGGGCGCGACGGCGGTGCGCATCTCCCTCGGCGCCGCGCTGGCGCTGGGCGGCATCTACCTCCTCCTCGTCCGCGGCCGCGTCCGTCCCTGGGCCTGGCTCGACTACGCGCTCGGCGCCGCCGCGGGCCTCGTCGCGGTCCTGGGCCCCTTCTGGCTGATGGGGGGCGACGGCTTCCGCTTCGGCGTCTTCGAGTACCACACCCTGCGCGAGACCGGGACCGCCTTCACCCAGTTCGCCTACAAGGCCGGCTGCCTCTCCCGCCTCTGCCAGGACTACTTCCCCGCGGCCGCCGGCGCCCTCGCGCTCCTCGTCGCGGCGGCCCTGCACGCCCGCCGGCACGGCGCTCCCGCCGCCGAATCCCTCCCCGTGCTGGCCGATCCGCCCATCGCGACCCTCCCCCCCGGCTACACCCCCTTCCTCTGGACCACCGCCGCCGTCCTCGGCCTCGTGCACCTCGCCGCGCCCTTCCCCTACGACGACTACTTCGTCCCCGTCTATCCCGTCTTCTGCGCCGCCTTTTCCGCGACGGCCGTACGCTGGTGGCACCGCACCGAACAGCGCCGCTTCGCCACCGCCTCCCCCGGACTCCGCAGCGCCCGGCGCCTCGCGCTCCTCGTCTTCGCGGCGCTGCTCTGCGGCCTGCACGTCATCGCCTCCCCGCGCCTGCAGGAATCCTTCCTGGCCGGACGCGACCGCATCTGGTGGAACCTCCGCGAGCAGAGCCCCATCGCCCAGCTCCGCGAAGCCGCCCAATGGGTCCGCGAACTCACCGCCGCCGACGCCGGCACCGAGCTGCTGACCCAGGACACATATCTTGCCGTCGAAGCCAACCTCCCCGTCCCGCACGGCCTCGAGATGGGCCCCTTCAGCTACTACCCCGACTGGCCGCGCGACAAGGCCGCCCGCCTGGGCGTCGTCAACCGCGACATGCTCTGCGAGCTGCTCGCCGCCGACACCAACGCCCCCATCGCGGCGCTGAGCGGCTACTCCCTGGCCATCCGCTCCCCCGAAGTCCTGCCCGTCACCACCGACGACGCCCTCCTCTTCCAATCCCTCCTCACCAAGCACTTCGACCTCGTCGAAACCGTCCCCTCCTTCGGCCAGGCCGCCACCCCCCTCGCCATCCACCGCCGCATCAACCCCGCCCTCGACGAAGACGCCCCCAAGCCCGCCCCCGCCGAAGACGAAGAAGCCGCCGAAGAAGAGCCCCCCAAAAAGCCCTCCAAGAAAAAAGGCAAAAAAGCCGCCCAGGAGGCCCCCGCCCCCTCCGAGCCCCCGGAGGCTCCGGCCCCCCCGGAAGCTCCGGAGACTCCGGAAACTCCGGAAGCTCCGGACCTTCCGGCCCCTCCCGAGCCCCCCGCTCCCCCCGCCCCCTGAGCTTCCGCGCGCCCTCCATGCGCCTGAGCATCGTCATCCCCGCCTACAACGAAGCCACCCGCATCGGCCGGATGCTCGACGCCTACCTCCCCTACTTCGAAAAAACCTATCCCGCCGACCACGAACTCATCGTCTCCGTCAACGGTTCCACCGACGACACGGAAGCCGTCGTCCGCTCCCGCATGGCCGCGCACCCCACGCTCCGCATCCACGTCGATCCGGCCCCCATCGGCAAAGGCGGCGCCATCATCGCGGCCGGACGCCTCGCCCGCGGCGACCTCGTCGGCTTCGTCGACGCCGACGGCGCGACCCCGCCCGAAGCCTTCGACGACCTCGTCCACCGCATCGGCGACGCCGGGCTCGTCATCGCCTCCCGCGCCCTGCCCGATTCCGTCGTCGATCCCCGGCCCGGCCTCCGCCGGCGCATCGCCAGCCGCATCTTCAACGCGATGGTGCGGACCCTCTTCAAGCTGCACATCACCGATACCCAATGCGGCGCCAAACTCATGACCGCCGCCGCCTGGCACGCCGTCGTCCCCACCATCGGAATCACCCGCTGGGCCTTCGACGTCGACCTCCTCTTCAAGACCCGCCGCGCCCGATATCCCATCCGCGAAATCCCGACCGTCTGGCGCGACGTCACCGGCTCCAAGGTCGAACTCGCCCGCGCCTCCTTCCAGATGTTCCTGGCCATCGTCCGCCTGCGGCTCCTCTACTCCCCCTTCCGCTTCATCGTCCGCCTCTACGACCGCCTCCTCGGCCGCATCATCCCCCTCGACCCCTACGGCGGCTGACCCATGGCGCGCCCCGACGATTCCGGCCTTCTCCGCCACGGCACCCTGATGGTGGTCGGCACCTTCGCCGGCGCCGTCTGCAACGCCGGATTCCACATGGTGGCCGGCCGCCTCCTCCCCGAAACCGCCTACGGCGCCCTCGTCGCCATGCTCGGCATCATCCTCGCCTTCTCCCAGCCCGCCCTCGCCCTCCAGAACACCCTCGCCCACCGCATCGCCCTCCTCCGCCGAACCGGCGACGCCGCATCCGTCCCCGCCTGCTTCCGCCGCTGGCTCCCGTGGCCCGTCTTCCTCCTCATCCCCCTCGTACCCGCCGTCGCCTGGCTGTTCCGCGCCCCCCTCGGCGCCTTCTGGCACGTCGACCCGGCCCTGCCCGTACTCGCCCTCGCCCTGCTCGTCCCGACCCTCGGCATGAGCCTCTTCAGCGGCCTCTGGCAGGGGATGCAGGCCTTCGCGTGGCTCGCCTTCGCCCCCCAGGCCTGGGGCGTCGTCCGCCTCGCCCTCGGAACCGCCCTCATGCTCCTGGGCCTCCGCACCGCTGCCGCCCCCCTCCTCGCCCAGGGCGCCGGCGTCCTCCTCGTCCTCCTCCTCGGCCTCCTCTACCTCCTCCGCCTTTCGCCATCCCAATCCCAAAAATCCCAAAGCTCCCAAGAATCCCACTCCCACTCCGCCTCCTCCCTCCGCTACCTCCTCTTCTCCTGCCTCTCCCTGATCGGCTACGGCCTTCTCATGAACTTCGACACCGCCCTTGCCAAGCACCTCTTCCCCGCCGACACCGCCGGCCTCTTCGCCAAAGCCGCGACCATCGCCCGCACGGCCGTCTTCCTGCCCGTCCCCATCGCCGCGGCCCTCTTCCCGAAGGTAGCGACCGACGGCACCCTCCCGCCCGACACCGCCCGCCTTCTCCGCCGCGCCCTTCTCTACGCCGGACTCCTCGTCACCGCCGCCGCCGCCGCGTGCCTCCTCCTCCCCCGGCTTCCGTGGTACATCCTCTACGGCCCCTGCCCCGCCGACGCCGCGCCCCTGGCCCATTCCCTCGTCCGCACCCTGGCGCTGGCCATGAGCCCCCTCGCCCTCGTCTACCTCCTCCTCAACTTCGAGATGGCCCAGAACCGCTTCCGCCGCCCCCTTCTCCTCCTCCCCTGCGCCGCCCTGTACCTCCTCCTCTCATTCCTCCTCCGCTCCCGCCTCGGCCCCCACGCCATCCCCGCCTCCCTCCTCGCCGTCTCCCTCCTCGCCCTCCTCCTCCTCTCCCCCCGCCGTCGTCCGTAACCCCGCCCGCCCCCGCCCCGCCCGTCGCCCGCGCTTTTGAAAACAGGAAAAACCTGCATGTTTTCCCCTGTTCGGACCCCATGCTCCCCTCCATGAACGACACCGCCTCTTTCCGCCATCCCCGCCCGCCTTTCCCGACTTTCCCGCCCGCGATTGGAGCTTGCAATTGGCGGACGGTGGTGGACAATACCGCGCGAACCTGACGGCCCCCTCGAAAGCCGTCCACCCCATTGGAGACGAAACGATGAAAAAACTTCTGCTGACCGCCCTCGCCCTGCTCTTCGCGCTGGGCCTTTCCGCGTGCAAGGACAAGGCCGCCAAGGTCGTCAACCCCGAAGAACGGGATTGGTCGAACAAGGACATCGTGATCTGGGTCGACGAATCCGGCATCCCGCTTGGCGAACTCCGCGCCGAGATGCACCGCCAGATGCTCCACATGCCGCAGGGCCTCTCGGGGGACCAGACCAAGGCCTACCAGGCCCGCGCCACCCAGATTTCCATCGAGAACCTCATCGTGCGCCGCCTCCTCGAACGCGAACTGGACCGTTCCGGCATCCTGATTTCGCAGAACGAGGTGGACGAGGCCAAGAAGGTCCTCGAAGCCGGCCTCGGCGAGGGCCGCACGCTCACGATGCTGATCGCGGAAGTCAACCTGCCGATGGACGTCCTGGAGGCGAACCTCCGCCTGGACCTCTTCAAGAACAAGGTCCTCTCGAACGAATTCGCGACCGCCTGGGCCGCCATCACCGACGACTACGCGAAGACCTACTACGATGAGCATCCCGACGAGTTCACGCAGCCCGCGGGCCGCTTCGCCTCGCACATCCTCATCCGCGTCCCTCAGGATGCCGACGACATGGCCCGCATGAAGGCCCGCAACAAGGCGGAAGAAGTCCGCAAGGCCCTCCTCGAAGGCGCCGACTTCGCGCAGCTGGCCGCGACGTCCTCCGAGTGCGCGAGCCGCACCCGCGGCGGCGACCTCGGCTTCATCCCGCGCGGCCGCGAAGCCCCGGCCTTCGAGGAAGCGGTCTATTCGCAGCCCATCGGCCAGATCGGCGCCGTCGTCGAATCCCCCGTCGGCTACCACGTCATCAAGGTCACCCGCGAGCAGGAAGAGCGCCTGGTGCCCTTCGAGGAAGTCCGCCAGACGCTGGTCAACGGCCTCAAGCGCCGCGAACAGCAGCGCATCATCGCCGAGTTCATCAAGGGACTCCGCGAGAAATCCCTCATCCGCTTCGACGGCCCCCTCGCCCCGCAGCAGAACGCGGACCAGCCCGCCTCCACCGACGCCGCCCCGGCGGAAGACGCCCCCGCGGCCCCCGCGGAGAGCGAAGGCTGACCCCCGCGCCGACCGCGCGGCGGCGGCGGACCGAGACGTCCGCCGCCTTCTTTTTGCACGCGGGCGGGAAGAGGAAGCGGCTGGAAAACCGAGGACGGACAATGGTGAGAAGCGCATTGCCCCATCGCATCCGCACGAGCCGGACGCATTGCATGGACGTCCCACGGGCGCGGCGGGCAGGGGACTGCCCGCCCTACCCAATCCCCGCTTGGGAAACGCATTCCCCGCGCGAAGCCCGGGTAGGGCGGCGAGTCCCTTCGCCGCCGAGAGCATGGCGGGCCGCTCCCCGTGTCCGTTTTCCGCGGATGCGTCCCCCGGCCATTTGCCCGCCGCCGGAGGCCCACCCTTGATCGCGCCGGTACAGATGCCCGGCCTGGCCAGCGACCGCCCCCTCCGCGAGCTCGCCGCGATGGCCTTCGCGCAGCTGAGCGGCAGCGCGCCGCCCGCCGCCGACGGCTTCGCCTACGAGTCCCGCCCCCAGCAGCTGGAGATGGCGGCGGCGGTGGCGGACGTGCTGGAGGAGGATGGTTCCCTCCTCGCCGAAGCCGGAACCGGCGTCGGCAAGAGCCTCGCCTACCTCATCCCGCTCCTCCTCCACGCCAAGCGCGGCAACCGCCGCGTCATGGTATCGACCCACACCATCTCCCTCCAGGAGCAGCTGCTCGGCAAGGACCTCCCCCTCCTGCGCGAGCGCCTCGGCTGGGACTTCCGCGCCGTCCTCGTGAAGGGCCGCGCCAACTACCTCTGCCTCCGCCGCCTCGCCCGCGCCCGCAGCGCCCAGCGCGAACTCTTCGCCGACGACCGCTCCGAGCAGCTCGCCCGCATCCGGCGATGGGCCCAGACCACCACCGACGGCTCCCTCCAGGACTTCGCCGACCGCCGCCCCACGCGCGACGTATGGCTCGCCGTCTGCGCCGAACACGGCAACTGCCTCGGTCCCAAGTGCCCCGAGCATTCCCGGTGCTTCTTCCAGCGCGCCCGCCGCGCGATGAACGACGCCGAACTGCTCGTCGCCAACCACCACATCGTCTTCTCCGACCTCGCATTGCGCCGCGAAGGGGCGTCCTTCCTGCCCGACGTCGACGCGCTGGTGCTCGACGAAGCCCATACCGTCGAGGACGCCGCCACCGACCACTTCGGCATCCGCCTTTCCGCCCGCTCCTTCGAGTACTGGCTCCGGCGCCTCTTCGTGCCCTCCACCGGCAAGGGCCTCCTCGGCCTCCTCCACGCCGGCGAAGCCGCCCACGCCGTCATGCGCCTCTGGGACGAAGTCTCCGAGTTCTTCCGCCGCGTCCCCTCCGCCGCCGGATTCGCCCCCGACGCCCCCCATCTGGTCCTCTCCGCCCCCCTCGGCATCGAATCCGGACTCTGGGGCATCTGGGATACCCTCTCCGGCGAACTGTCCCGCCTCATCGCCTCCGTCCAGGAGAGCGACGAAGACTCCTGCGCCGAACTCCGCATGCTCCGCGCCCAGGGCGCCGCCCTCATGGAAGAACTCACCGTCTTCCTCGGCCAGACCGCCGGCGACCAGGTCTACTGGCTCGAACGCGACCCCGCCTCCCGCCTCGTCGAACTCCACTCCGCGCCCGTCGAAGTCGCCCCCATCCTGCGCAAATCCCTGTTCGGCGCCTATCCCACCGTCGTCATGACCAGCGCCACCCTGGCCGTCCGCGGCAAGCTCGACTACTTCCGCGACCGCATCGGCGCCGACGAACCCGCCGCCCGCCTGCTGTGCCTCGGCTCCCCCTTCGACCACGCCCTCCAGATGCGCCTGCACGTCGCGGCCAACGCGCCCGACCCCATGCGGCAGGAAGACGCCTACACCGACGCCGTCGCCCGCGGCATCCTCCAGTGGGTCCGGCGCACCGACGGACGCGCCTTCGCCCTCTTCACGAGCGACAAGATGATGAAGCGCACCGCCGCCGCCGTCCGCCGCACCCTGGCCGACGAAGGCTTCGTCCTCTACGTCCAGGGCGAAGGCCAGTCCAACCGCCACATGCTCGACGCCTACCGCCGCCGCGCCGGCCGCAAATGCGTCCTCTTCGGCCTCACCAGCTTCTGGATGGGGGTCGACGTCCGCGGCGACGCCCTTTCCAACGTCATCATCACGCGCCTGCCCTTCGCCGTCCCCGACCACCCCGTCACCGCCGCCCGCCTGCAGCGCATCAAGGACAACGGCGGCAGCCCCTTCCACGACTACTCCCTCCCGGAAGCCGTCCTCAAGTTCCGCCAGGGCTTCGGCCGCCTCCTCCGCTCCGCGACCGACACCGGCGTCGTGGTCGTCCTCGACTCCCGCCTCCTCAAGAAACCCTACGGCCGCACCTTCCTCTCCTCCCTCCCCGACTGCCCCGTCGAACCCTTCGACATCTGAGCCCCCTTCATCCTGCCAGTCGCCCCCCATCCTGACGGCGGCCTGTCACCCCGCCGCTCCCCCGTCCCGTCCGCCCGCGCGCGCACCCCATCTTCTCACTTGCCACTTGCATTTCCCCCCGTTTTCGCCATTCTCTCCCCCGTGAACGACCCGCCCTCCAGCGCATCCCCCGCCTCCCCCGCCATCCGCCTGCTCCCCGACGCCGTGATCAACCAGATCGCCGCCGGCGAAGTCGTCGAGCGTCCCGCCTCCGTCCTCAAGGAGCTGGTGGAGAACTCCCTCGACGCGGGCGCGCGACACATCGACGTCGAAGCTGACGGCGGCGGCGCCCGCATGCTCCGCATACGCGACGACGGCTGCGGCATGGACCGCGACAACGCCCTCCTCTCCCTAGAACGCCACGCCACGAGCAAACTGCGCGCCCTTTCCGACCTCGACACCATCGCCACGATGGGCTTCCGCGGCGAAGCCCTGGCGGCCATCTCCGCCGTGTCGCAGTTCACGATGGTGACCCAGCGCGCGGGCGCCCCCGCCGGCACCGAGATCCAGGTCAACGGCGGCTCCATCGCCGACGTACGCGACGCCGGCGCCCCGCCCGGCACCGAAATCACCGTGCGGAACCTCTTCTACAACGTCCCCGCCCGCCGCAAATTCCTGCGTTCCGCCGCGACCGAATTCACGCACATCCGCCACGCCTTCACGCTCGAGGCGCTGGCGCATCCCGACGTCGAATTCACCCTCACCGCCGACGGCGAAACCCTCCACCGCCTGCCCGCGGCCCCGACCCTGCTCGACCGCGTCCGCGACCTCTACGGCCGCGAACTCGCCTCCCACCTGCGCGAAGTCCGCCACGCCTCGGGGGCCGTCGCCATCGGCGGCCTGGCGGGCCTGCCGCCGTTCAGCCGGATGGACCGCGAATGGCAGGTCGTGATGATCAACGGCCGCCCCTCCGGCTCCCCGGTCATCAACTACGCCATCCAGACCGCCTACCGCGAGACCCTTCCCGGCGGCCGCTACGCCCCCCTCTTCCTGCAAATCGCCCTGCCGGCCGACCAAGTCGACGTCAACGTCCATCCGGCCAAGAAGGAAGTCCGCTTCCGCCATCCCACCGAAGTCCGCGACATCATCGTCGAAGCCCTCCGCCTGGCGATCGGCGGCTCCCCGCGCGAGCCCGCCCGCCCCATCGGCGAGTGGCGCCGCCGCGACGAAAAACCCGCCTACCCCGCCCCATTCCCTCCCCCTCCTCCGCCCTCCCCTGTCCATGTCGTGCCGGGGCCGGCCCCGTCCGCCCCCCTCCCGCCCCCTCCCACCTTCTCCATCCAAACCGCCCTCGACCTCCCCACCCCTCCTCCCTCTCCCGCCCCGTCCCCCGTCCCCCCTGTCCCCGTTCCGCAGGGGGCGGCCCCGTCCGCCCCCACCCCCTCCCCCACCCAGCCCGCCACCCCCTCCACCCCCTGGTCCACCTTCCACATCCTCGGCCGCACCGGCCCCTACGCCGTCCTCTCGACCCCCGACGGCCTGGTCATTCTCGACCCCCGCTCCGCGCACGAACGCATCCTCTACGAGCGAATGCTCGCCGCCGCGACCGCGGGCGCCGTCCCCTCCCAGGGCCTCCTCCCTCCCGTCCCGATAACCCTGTCCCCCACCCAGCACAACACCCTCCTGCGCTACCTCCCGACCCTGCGCGACATGGGCTTCGGCCTGAGCGAATTCGGCAGCGGCACCCTGCTCCTCGACGCCCTTCCCGCGGACCTCCCCCCCTCCGCGCCGCCAGCGGAACTCCTCTCCGACCTGGCCGACGCCCTGGCCCAGTCCGGCCGCACGGCGGCCCGCGACTGGGCGCGCCCGCTGATTGCCGAACGCGCCAGCCGCCTGGCCGTCGCCCGCGAACAGACCCTGACCGACCTCGAACTCGAGACCCTGGTCCACGACCTCTCCCGCACCGAGATGCCCTACACCTCCCCCCGCGGCAAACCCACCGTCATCCTGACCCCCCTCCGCGAACTCCACCGCAAATTCGGCCGCGAATGACCCCCCCCCTTCCCATCCCCCCACCCTCCCCGTCCTCCCCGTCCCTGTTTTGCCGTGGCCGCCCCGTCGGCCACCCCCATCCCCCCGGGGGCTCGGGGGCGCAGCCCCCGTCCCTTGCCCCCCTCCCCCCGCACAACCTTGCGCCTTCCCATTTTTCCAACCATTGGAAAAAAACTTTCCAATCATTGGAAAACTTTTTCTTCTCCCCCCTCCCCCCGTCGCCGTCCAGCCGTGGCCGCGCCACCGCCCACCCCCTTGGAGCCGCCCAATGAGCGCATTCGCAAAATGGTTTTTCTACGGCCCATCAAGCGGCGGCGGGTGGCTGTTCTCCATCCTCTTCTTCTGCGTGGGCCTTCACCTGCTCCGTAAAGCAAAGAAAACCCGTTCCGCACGCGCTGGCAAACCCCAGGAGCCCGTCTGGTGGAAGGCCCCGGAACGCTGGGTGGAGGACCCCGAACTGCTGGGCCTCTTCCTCACCGTCCTGGGTGCAGGCGCAATCCTCCATCTCCTTTGGCAACTTGCCTCCGTCATTTTTGCAGGAAAATAAACCATGCCCCCCCCCCCCCCCCCCCCCCCCCC
>CACXEY010000271.1 GCA_902766695.1 uncultured bacterium | reverse complement strand
GGGGGGGGGGGGGGGGGGGGGGGGGGGGGGGGGCGGCGGGGTCGGAGGGGGAAGGGAGGGCACCGGCGGTGTCTAGGGCGGTGAGGATGGAGGTGGCGAGAAGGTAGTGGCCTTCGAAGGTGGGGTGGATGGCGTCGAGGAAGAGAGTGTGGCCGGGGAGGTGGTCGGGGGCGTTTTCCGCGAAGAGGGAGGCGGCGTCGAGGAGGGGGACGTCGGCGCGGTCGGCGGCTTCGGCGAGGAGGAGGTTGAACACGCTGTCGCAGCGGACGCGGCAGGCGTCGGCGTCGCGGGCGGCGGTGAGGCGGCGGGCGGCTTCGTCGGGGTGGCCCCGGAGGAGGGCGAGGTGGCCGGAGCGGTAGAGGGCTTCGGCGTGGGTCGGGGAGCGGTGGAGGATGGTCTCGTAGAGGCGGGCGGATTCGTCGGGGTAGTGGGTCTCGTTGGCGGCGGCGCGGAAGAGGGCTTCGCGGTCGAGCTGCGAGGTGTCGGGGTCGCGGGACCAGGCGGTGGCGAAGGGCGGGCAGTCGCGAAGGTTGACGGGGGTGGTGCAGGCGATGACGGTCGGGGAGGAGGCGGTGGCGAGGGAAAGGATGGCGTCGAGGTTGTCGGAGTAGGCGTCGCGGGCGTCGGCCAGCGCCGGGGCGTCGGGGCGCAGCCAGGGGCCGAGGAGCTGGGGTTCGCGCGTCTGCCAGACGGCGCGGTCGGCGCGGTCGGGGAAGGCGCGCGCGAGGAGTTCGGAGATGGCCTGCGCGAGGCGGAGTCGGCTGAAGAGGACGAAGGGCCGCGCGAACGAGGGGCCGGGGTGCAGCGGCCACGGGGCCGGGGCGACGGCCGGCGGGGCGCAGGGGCCGCAGGGGCCGGTGAGTTCGTCGTTGCCGCAGACGACGACGACGGCGTCGGGCTTGAGGAGGGGGAGGTCGCGGGCGATCTCGCGCAGGACGTGGGAGTTGGCGCCGGGAAGGGTCAGGTGGAGGACTTCGACGGGGATGTCGGGAAGGCGGGCGCGGAGAAGGGCCTCCAATTGGCGCGGGTAGGCGTAGTCGGCGGAGTGCTCGGCGGGGCCGAGGGGGGTGGAGTCGGTGAGGACGGCGACGCGGTAGGCGCGGTCTTCGGAGTCGCGTACGGCGGCCATCGGCGGCGGGAGGCCGGCGGCGCGGGGGAGGGCGAAACGGAGGGGAAACAATGGGTTGTCAACCCATGCGGGGGAGCCGTTGGTTTCGCCGGGAACGACGTAGTGGGTGGAGCGGTGGCCGAGCCAGAGGACGGAGGCGTACTCGGCGGCGGCCAGGAGGAGCAGCAGGGAGAGGAGCCAGATGGCGAGGCGGCGGAGTTTGCGGAGGGCGGGTTTCATGGGGAGGGGACGGTGGCGGGGGGACGGACGGGACAACCGGGACGGGCAGGACTGCCGGGACGGGAGAAAGAATCGATTTTGTCGATAGAATCGATTGTTTCGATGGTTTCGTTTGGACGGGGGCGGGTCATCCGAGGATGTCGGCGGAGTCGATGGAGGGGGGCTCGCCCAGGGATTTCTGGAGGCCGCGGCGCATGCCGCGGACGAGGGCCGGGATGCGGGGGAGGTTGCCGGTCAGGGATTCTCGGAGGATGAGGTAGGCGAAGTGCAGGGGCAGGAGGGCGCCCGGCATGTGGCGGCGGTAAAAGCGGGTGAAGCTTTCGCCCCAGGCTTCGTGGAAGGCGGAGGGGGAGGCGGCGGGGGCGTCGTTGTGGTGGTACAGACGGGCCTCGGGGACGTAGCGGATGCGGTAGTCATGGGCCCGGACGCGGCGGGAGAGGTCCATGTCTTCGTAGTAGCAGGAGAAGCCGGGGTCGAAGAGTCCCGCCGCCTCGATGGCCGCGCGGGAGACGAGGAGGGCGGCGGAGACGGCGTAGTCGATTTCGCGGCTCTTGGGATAGTCGGCGGCCGGACAGCCGCGGCCGATGTTCTTGGAGGACGGCGGGAAGCTCCGGAAGCGCAGGCCGATGCTCCAGAGCCGGGCGGGGTCTTCGGCCAGCAGGAGCTGCGGGGCCAGGATGCCGGCTTCGGGGTCGCGTTGGGCGACGGCCACCAGCCGCGCCAGGGCGTCGGGTTCGGTCGTGACGCAGGACTGGGCGAGGAAGAGGTAGTCGGCGGGGTCGCCGTCGCGGAGGGCCGCGACGATGCCTTTGTTGTACATGGAGGGGAGGTGGCGGCCGGAGGCGTCGTGGAGGACTTCGAGGCCGGGGTATGCGGCGCGGAGGCTCGTGGCGCGGGTGGCGTCGGGGGTGACGGCGATGAGGCGCAGGCGGGAGTAGGCGGCGGCGCGGAAGGTGTCGAGGCAGCGGAGAAGGGCGTCGCCGGTGCCGGTGTCGGCGATGATGCAGGCGACGCGGGGTTCGACGGGGAGGGTGGAGCGGGAGGTTTGGGCGGAGGCTTCTGCGGTGGCCGCTTCGGCGGCGGGCTGGGCGGTGGTGAGTTCGCGGACGCAGTGGAGGGCGGATTCGAGGCAGTTGTCGATCTCCATGTGCTCGAATTGGGCGGCGCGGCCGACGGAGCGGAGGTTTTCTATTTTGGAGAGGTGGGCGAGGGCGGCGTCGACGTCTTTTTCGTAGTCGCAGCAGTAGACGGGATAGGAATAGTCGCGCTGGACGACGGTGGTGTCGAGGACGTCTTCCATGCGGTAGATGCCGGCGTCGGCCATTCCGCGGACGGCCGCGTCCTCGAAGCCGGTGGTGTGGCATTCGGTGACTTCGGCGCAGAGGACGGTGGTGTTCTCGGGGCCGCAGCCGGGCCACATGTTCTTGACTTCGCAGACGCGGTTGACGGGCATGGTTTTGCCGTCCATGCAGTAGATCCAGTGGTTCGGGGTCGCGCGGGGCTTGTTGAGGTGGACGTAGACGGCGGCGACGGAGCGGTACTGGAGGGGGGACTCGAAGCCGGTCATCGCGCAGAGGGTGGTGAGGGGCAGGGTCGAGACGTAGGTGTCGGCTTCGAGGACGCCGGGTTCGCCGTCGCGTTCGTAGTGGACGCGCAGGACGCGGGTGCCGGTCGGGTCGAGGTCGATGGAGGTGGCGCGGGCGTTGTATTTGACGAGGTCTTTGACGGGCGCGAGGAGGGCGTCGCCGATGGCGCCGAATGCGCCGGTCTGGGGGTAGTAGAAGTAGTTGAATTTGGTCTTGGAGCCTTGCCGGATGACGTCGAGGGGGCCGGATAGGCGGGTCTTCTTGCGCGCCCATTCGACGGAGATGTGGTCGGCGTCGATGCCGAACATTTTTTCGGTGTAGGGGGAGAAGAGGAAGTTTTCCAGGCGGGAGCCGTACTTGGCCAGGCAGTAGCTGCGGAAGGAGGTCTCGGGGAGGTGGCGCGGGCGGGTGAGGTAGGTCCACGGGACGGTGAAGGTGTTGTGCGGGAAGAAGCGGCCGCAGAGCTGCACGGCGTCCACCGGGTCCTTGAGCCATTTGCCGGCGAGGCGCACGGCGGATACGCGGTCGAGGGTGCGGAGGGGGGTCAGGGACTGGATGAGCTGCAATATGTGCTCGTCGCGCGTGAAGAGGCGGTGGGCCGCCCAGTCGCACGTGTGGCCGTTCCACACGAAGCTGTGTGCGGAGCCGCCGGCTATGGCTCCCGCTTCGATGAGTTCCACGTCCACGCCGCGCTTGTGGAGGAAATGCGCGGTCGCCAAGCCGGCCATGCCGGCGCCGATGATTCCGACTTTCATGCTTCGGGGGCGTCCTTCCAGAGGTTTTCGAGCGCGTAGTAGGCGCGCATTTCGGGGGAGAAGATGTGGACGACGAATTGGTGGTAGTCCATCACCACCCAGCCGCTGTCGGTCGTGCCCGCGGTGCGGTGGGGGGCGACGGGCGGGGTCGCGGCGCGGAGCTCCTTCGCCACCGCCTCGGAAAGGGCGCGCAGGTGCGGGGCGCTGATGCCGGAGCACAGGACCATGTGGTCGGTCACGCCGGAGAGGCCGCGTACGTCGAGGATGCGGATGTCTTCGGCTTTCTTGGAGTCGAGGATTTCGCGGACGCGCCGCACCAGGGCGAGGGCGGGATCGACCGGCGGCGCCTTGGGCTTGCGCGGGGACGCCTTCTTCGCGGCGGCCGGTTTCTTCGCGGCGGGGGCCTTCTTCGCGGCGGGGGCCTTCTTGGCGGCCGGCTTTTTGGCGGCAGGCTTTTTCGCCGGAGCGGCTTTCTTGGCCGGGGCCTTTTTCGCAGCGGCAGGCTTCTTTGCGGTGGCAGATTTTGTCGTGGTCTTCATCGGTACAACCCTTTCTCTCCAATATAGCGGATGACGGCGTCCGGGACAAGGCCGTCGATGGGTTCGCCGCGGCGGATGCGCTCCCGGACGCCGCTGGAGGAGACGTCGGGGAGTGCGGCTTCGCGGTAGTCGGCGAGCAGGCGCCCGGGCCAGGGCGGCGGGAGGCGGATGGCATCGGCGGGCGGGCGGCCGTATCCGACGCGGGCGAGCGTGACGAATCGGGCCCGCTCCAGCACCTGCAGCGGCTCGTGCCAGGTGTGCAACTGCGTCAGCGTGTCGCCGCCGATGATGAACGCGAAACGCCGTCCGGGGTGCGCCGCGCGCAAGGCGTCGAGGGTGCGTAGGGTCCAGGAGGGCGGCGGCAGGTGCATCTCGATGTCCGAAACCCGCAACGCCGGGTCGCCCTCCGTGGCCAAGCGCAGCATGGCCAGCCGGTCGGCGTCGGGGGCGAGGTCGGTGGTGGTTTTGTGCGGCGGCACCGCGCACGGGATCAGCCATACCTCGTCCAGCCCGAACGCCTTCCGCGCCTCCCGTGCGAGCGCGAGGTGGCCGAGGTGGACGGGGTTGAACGTGCCGCCGAGGAGGCCGGTGCAGGCTGTGTCCGGGGCGCTCATGTTTTCACGACAATTCTGACAATTCCGAAAAACAATTTCGACAATTTCTCGTCCCTGTTTGTCTGCCGGAAATCGTCGGAATTGTTTTTCCGGTTGTCGGAATTGTCGTTATTCTCATTCCCCGGCGGGGGCGATCTGGCCGACCACGACGACGGGCGTGTAGGCGTCCTCGTCCACCCAGTACTCCTTGCCGCGGATGGTCACGTTCTTGCCCGTGTAGGGGCGGAGGGTGGCGGCATCGCCGTGGATGTAGCAGAGCGTGAGGATTTCGCCGTTCTTGCGGACGAGGAGGCGGTAGCGGGAGGGGGTCGCCTGCGCCAGCGGCGCGTTGCGGAGCTGGCCCGTGACGTGGCGGGGATGCCCCTGGTAGGGCGCGTCGGAGCGCAGATTCAGGTCCATCACCAGCGCCGGGTCCACACATTCCTCCGTCATCGCCTCGTTCTCCTGGAGCGGCAGCGGCGCGGGCCCCGCAGGGAACGCCACCGACGGCTGACCCGGCGCCACCGGCTGGGGCTGCGGATAGGGCGACGGCTGGGGCTGCACCTGCGGCTGCGACGGCGCCACCAGCGGACGCATCGGTTGCGGCTGGGGCTGCGGGTGCACGACCGGTTGCGGATGGACCACGGGCCGGGGCTGCGGCTGCACCGGCAGCGGCTTCGGCTGGACCGCGAGGGGTTTTGCCGGCTTCGGCTGTGCGGCCGGCTTCGGTTGCGGCGCGGGCGCTGGGGCCGGCGTCTCCGGCTGCGGCGTCGAGGGGGCCACCTTGACCGGCGGCTTCGGTGCCGGCGTCGGCGCCGGCGTCGGCGCCGGAACGGGCGCGGGGACGGGTTCCGGTGCGGGCGTCGGCGTTTCGATGACGGGTTCAGGCTGCGTCGCGGGCGTGGGGTCCGGCTCGGCGGGTGGCGGCGGGGGCGGCGGGGCAACCTCGCGGATGGGCTCCGTCTTGGCCACGACCTCCTGGAGGCGGTCGGCCTGGACCCATACCGTCATCGACGACGGCGGCGAAATCTTGCACCAGTCCCCCAATTCCTCCAGCGGCAGGACCGGTGCGCCGCGCTGGAGCGTGCCCACGATGTCGTATTCGGTCCCCGGCCCCGAGCGCACCTGGATGCTCTTGGCGACGACGCGCGCATCCTCGACGAAAACCGTGTTGATCCAGACGCCCACGCTCGACGGCGGCGATATGGCGGCCCACCCGCCCTCCGTGCGCGAGACGAACACGATGTCGCCCGCCGGCACCCCGCCAAGCTCCGGCGCGGCGGCTTCGGGACGCGAACGGACCTTCACGCCCGGCGACTTCACCTGCATCCGCCGCTCTTCGGCGTTCGCGCCCGCCACACACCAGACGGCCACCGCCGCCAACCCGATTGCAAAAACCAATTTCTTCATGCCCCGCACTCTATCCCCCCCGCCCCTCCCCCCGCAAGGCGAAAGCGCAGGGCGCGGGGGCGGGGAAACCTCCGTGACGTTCATGGGGAGGGATCATGACGGGAAACAGGGGAAATTGTTGGAAATTTCCATATTCTCAAAATGGTGCCGCCCCGCGGCCGCGGTGCCGCACGGGCGGGTTGCAATTTGCCGGGGGGGTGGTAGAGTGCGCGTCCATGCAAGAGAAACGGAAAATCGCGGTATTGGTGGGGGATGGAATGGGCGACGACCCGGTCGCGGCGCTCGGCGGGAAGACGCCGCTGCAGGTCGCGAAGATGCCGGACATCCGGCGGGTCGCCGCGCTCGGGCACGTTCAGCTGGTGCAGACGGTCCCCGACGGGATGGCGCCGGGGAGCGACGTCGCGAACATGGGGCTGCTCGGCTACCACGCGGGGGAGAATTACACCGGGCGGGCCGCCATCGAGGCCGCCGGGGCGCGGATCCCGCTCGCGGCGGACGACGTGGCGTACCGGACGAACCTGGTCACGGTCGGCGAGGACGGGACGATGGTCGATTACTCGGCCGGCGACATGCCGACGGAGGACGGACGGGCGCTCATCGCGTCGCTGGACGAGGCGGCCGCGCGCGAGGGGCTCAAGTTCCACGGCGGCGTGAGCTACCGCCACCTGCTGGTGCTGCGCGGCGGGCCGACGGGGCTGGTCTTGACGCCGCCGCACGAGATTTCGGGGCGGCCGGTCGCGGAGTACCTTCCGCGCGGCGAGGGGGCGGAGCGGCTGCTGGAGCTGATGGAGCTCTCGAAGAAGGTGTTTGCGGGGCATCCGGTGAACGCGGCGCGGCGGGCGGCGGGGAAGCGTCCGGCGACGCAGATTTGGCCGTGGGGGGCGGGGAAGGCGATGCGGTTGCAGCCGTACCGGGAGCGCTACGGGCTGGAGGGGGGCGTCATCACGGCGGTGGATTTGGTGCGGGGGCTCGCGGAGCTGTGCGGGCTGGAGGTCATCCGGGTTCCGGGCGCGACGGGGTGGATCGACACGAACTACGCGGGGAAGGGGCAGGCGGCGATCGAGTGCCTGTGGCGGTCGGACTTCGTGTACGTGCACGTGGAGGCGCCGGACGAGTGCGGCCACAAGGGGATGCCGGACGCGAAGGTGGAGGCCATCGAGAATTTCTCGCGCCACGTGGTGGGGCCGGTGTGGGCGGCGCTGGAGGCGGCGGGCAAGCCGTACCGGTTGCTCGTCTGCACGGACCACCGCACGCCCGTCGCCAAGCGCGGCCACACGGCGGACCCGGTTCCGTTCGCGTGGCTGGACGGGCCGGTCGGCGCGGCGGCCGCGGGGTCGGCGGCGGCCGCGTTCGACGAGTCGGTGCCGGTCTCGGGCGCCATCAAGCCGCCGCTCGCGTGCCACATCGTGGATTCGCTGCTGCGGCACTGAGCGGGGGCGCGGCGCGGACATGGACTTGGGAGCTGCCAGGCGGAAACCTTCCGATTTCCCGTGCATCGGCGTGGTAGGGGCCGACCTCCGGGCGGCCCGATCCGGGCAATCCACACGTGCGGCCCGCCCGGAGGTCGGGCCCTACCGGCCTGCCGACCCAACGGGAAGTTTCTCGCCTGGCAACTCCTTGGCATGGTTCTCGAAAATGATCGTTGAAGATGCACGTTGCGTTTGAGGAACTGACCCGCTTGATTGCGGAGCGGGAGCCGAACATCTGCCAGGTTTGCGTGCGTCGGGGCGGGCGGGAGGTCTGGGCACGGGAGTGGAACGGGTACCGGCGGGAGGACTGCGTGCACGTCATGTCGGCGACGAAAAGCGTGGTGGCGCTGCTGGTCGGGATCGCGGTGGACCGGGGGATGCTCGGCGGGGTGGACGAGAAGGTGGTTTCGTTTTTCCCGGATTACAAGGTCAAGCGGGGGGAGAAGACGCTCCAGGAGGTGACCATCCGGCATCTTCTGACGATGCGGGCGCCGTACAAGGGGAAGGGGGACCCGTGGGCGAAGGTGTGTTCGAGCGGGAATTGGACGGAGGCGTCGCTGGATTTCCTCGGCGGGCGGGGCGGCATCACGGGGGAGTTCGCGTACCGGACGGTTTGCCTGCATGTGCTTTCGGGGATCCTGCACCGGGCGACGGGGATGTTGACGGTGGATTTCGCGAACCGGTTTTTGTTCGAGCCGCTCGGGATTCCTGCGCACGCGAATTATTGCGCCAGGACGGCGGAGGAGCACCGGCGGTTCACCATCGGCAGGGAGCCGAAGGGGAATGTGTGGTTCGCCGACCCGCAGGGACTCGGAACGCCCGGGTACGGGCTGTGCCTGTGCGCGGCCGACATGGCGAAGATCGGGGAGCTGTGCCTGCGGGAGGGGTGCTGGGAGGGGAAGCAGGTTGTCTCGCGCGAGTGGATCCGGCAGATGACGGAACCGCGCAAGGTGGAAAGCGGGATGTTCCGCGGGATGGACTACGGGTTTTTGTGGTGGATTCCGCATCCGGGGAAGGGCGTTTATGCGGCCATCGGGAACAGCGGAAACGTGATTTACGTGGACCCGGAAAGGGATGTCGCGGTCGGCGTGGCGTCGTATTTCAAGCCGACGGTGTTCGACCGGGTCGATTTCATCGAGAACGTGTTGCTGCCGGCGGTGGAGGGGGGCACGTGAATTTGGAAACAAAAAAGACAAATAGGATGGACAAAGAGGCCGAACAAAAAGAGGCCTTCGGGCTGTCCGGCCGCTTGTCTCCGCTTTCTTTTCTCAATGACCAGACGGGAGTAGAGGGGTGCAAATGGGAAGCGGGCGGAGGGATGGAACAATTTATTTGTTCGCCCGATTTGTTTGATTTTCAAAATTTTGTTTCTTTTGTTTCCAATTCCTCTTCCGGGAGGGTCCGGGCATGAGCAAGGCTGTGGCCAAGCCCAACGAAACACCGGCTCCGGCGGAGGCGGTGGGGCAGGACCCGGCGGTGGCGGGGTTCATGGAGTACCTGGAGGCGGAGAGGAATGCGTCGGAGCACACGGTGGAGGCGTATCTGGGGGACATCGCGGAGTTCTGCAAGCTGACGTGGCCGGGGAAGGCGCCGCCGTATCCGTGGAAGGTGCCG
>CACXEY010000270.1 GCA_902766695.1 uncultured bacterium | reverse complement strand
GGGGGGGGGGGGGGGGGGGGGGGGGGGGGGGGGGAGCAGGAGAGGGGAATCGGTGGCGGCCGGTTCGAGGTAGAGGGCGAGAGCGGCGGCGCGCGCGGTGCGGTAGGCGGCGGCGGCGCGGAGGGAGAGGACGATGGCGGTCGCGGCGGCCAGGACGATGGCGAGTCGGGGAAGAAGGCGGGAGCCGTGGGAGGAGGCGGCGGACGAGGAAGAGGATGAGGCGGCGGCGTGGCCGTGGCGGCGACGGGATTCGGGGGCGGCGCAGAGGAGTCCGGCGAGGAGGGCGGTGATCAACTGGAGGGGGGGGCGGGCGGAGAGGTTGAATTCGACCTGGGAGTGCACGAGGGCCGCGAGCAGGGCCAGGGCGGCACCGCGGGCGAGCCAGGGCGGGGTGGCGGAGGTCCCGTCGGAGGCGGGGGCGCGGCGGCATGCGCGGACGGCCTGGCGGGCGAGGAGGAGGAGTCCGGCGAGTAGGAGGAGGCCGCCGGGCCAGCCGAGGTCGCCGAGGAACTGGAGGGTGTCGTTGTGGGCGTAGTCGAGGCGGTAGCGGCCGTGGACGGCGGTTTGGTAGATGGGCATGGCGGCGACGGTGCCGCCGGGACCGGTGCCGAACGGAAAGGCTCGGACGAGGGCAACGCCGGTTTTCCAGATGTTGCGGCGGCCGCCGAAGTCGTCGGTCCAGCCCATGTCGTCGCCGAAGGTGCGCTCCCATACGTTCTGGCGCTGGGCGTTGTAGGCGAAGAGGGGGACGAGCGCGAGGACGGCCAGCACGATGCCGGCGAAGAGGCGCCGCTTCGCGGGGAAGGCGCGGGCGCACCAGACGAGGAGGAAGGGGAGGGTGGCGAGCGTCGCGGCCGCGGCGCCGCGGGAGCCGGAGAAGAAGATTCCGGTGGCGAGCAGGAGGATGGCGGCGATGGCGGCGACCATCCAGGGGAGCTGGCGCCGGGCGCCGAACCCGGCGGCCCGCACGGCGGCGATGCGGTCGAGGAGCAGGGCGGCGGCAAGGGGCAGGGCCATGGCCAGAAGGCCGGCAAAGGCGTCGGAGTTGGCGAAGGTGCCGCGCACGCGGAGGGAGCCGCCGGCGGGATGCGCGAGGCCGTAGATGCATTCGCCTGCGGCCAGGAGGACGAATCCGGCGAGGAGCAGTCGTGCGGGGGCGGTCCTGCGGAGGAGTCGCGCGGCGGCGGCGGCGAGGGCGAAGAGTCCCGTCCAGTGGAGAAGAAGGTGGAATGCGGCATGGGGCGAGAGGGCGATGCAGAGGCGGCCGCCGGAGTGGTCGGCGATCTGGCGGAAGAGGCCGGGATCGCCGCGCCAGGACCGGAGCCATACGGCGGACGCGGGGACCAGCTGGAAGACGCACCAGAGGAGAAGGCCGGCGGCGAGGAAGAGGCCGGTTCGGGAGGGGGGGGGCGCGGAAATGTCGTCGTCGCGGCGGGGGGAGGGAAGGAAGGCGGCGACGGCGGCGAGGAGCCAGGTCCCGATGGCGATGATGCGGATTTCGAAGAAGCCGACGCTGGCGAGGGGGATGACGGACCAGGCGGTCAGCAGGGCGGCGGCGAATGCGAAAGCGAACGCGGGAACGTGGCGGAAGCGGCGGTGGTGGTGATGGCGGGAATGGTGGTGGTGGGAGTGGTGGCGGTGGCCGTGGGAGGATTCGGGGAAATCGGACATGGCGGACGGAATGTTCGGGGTTTCGGGAGTTCGGGATTCCGCCGGGAGGGGGCGGAAGGTCAGCCGACGGACTCGCCGGCGAGGATCTTGCGGGGATTGGTTTCGGTGAGGGCCTCGGCGAGGCGGGGACCGTAGCGGGAGGCGAGGAAGGCGCGGGCGGGGGAGAGGAGCGGGGGGCGGCGGTCGACGCCGTGGGTATCGGTGGCGACGCAGGCGACGAGGCCGCGGGACAGCCATTCGCGGGCGCGGTGGCCGGAGGAGGAGTGGCTCTCGAGGGCGCCGGCCGTGACCTGCAGGAGGGCACCCTGGTCGCGCAGGCGGAGGACGTCGTCGAGCCGGTCGAGGAAGGGGAGGCGCTCGGGGTGGGCGAGGACGGCGGTGGCGCCGGATCGGGCGAGGGCATCGACCGCCCGCGAGAGGATGAGGGCGCCGTTGGCGGGGAAGGGGGGACACTCGAGGAGGACGTAGCGGCGGGCGGCGTCGTAGGCGAGCCAGGCGCCGCCGCGGTAGAGGTCGAGATAGTCTTCGAGGAGCGGCATCTCGACGGCGTGGTGGAGGGTCAGCGGGATGCCCGCCGCGGCGATGGCTTCGCGCAGGGCGGCGGCGGCGGCGGGAATGACGGCGGTGTCGCGCACGCCGACGCCGTTGCGGTAGTGGGGCGTGGCCACCATGTCGGTGATGCCGTCCGCGGCGGCGGCGCGGCAGATGGCCAGCGAGGACTCGAGGTCGGGCGAGCCGTCGTCGAGTCCCGGCAGGACGTGGGTGTGCAGGTCGATCATGCGGAATGGCGGGAGTGGCCGGAATGTCCCTTGCCCTTGCCACTCTTCCTGGAGGAGCCGCCGGGGTGGAGGATCTTGGAGAAGAGGCCGGTCTTCTTCTGCTGGGTCTGCTCGCCGTACTGGTAATAGCGGTAGTAGCGGTAGGAGGAGTAGTAGGAGTAGTAGCCTTCGCTCGGGGCGTCGACGTTGTTCAGCAGCACGCCGAGGACGCGGACGCGCGCGGCGGCCATGCGCTGGGCGACCTGGCGGGCGGCGAACTTGTTGGTGGAGAAGGCGCGGGCGACCAGGATGAGGCCGTCGGTGCGCTTGCCGAGAATCAGGGCGTCGGCCATGTTCAGGGACGGCGGGGCGTCGAAGATGATCATGTCGAACGACTGGCGGAGCTTGGCGAGGAGGGCGTCGAAGCGGGCGGAATCGAGCAGTTCCACGGGGTTGGGCGGGATGGTGCCGGCGGGCAGGTAGTGGAGGTTCTCGACGGGGGTGGGGGCGATGAGGTCGGCGGGCTCCTGCGTGTTTTCCGCGGAGAGCAGGTCGGCGATGCCGGCCTTGGAAGCGGGCTGGAAGACGTGTTGGAGGCGGGGCTTGCGCATGTCGGTGTCGACGAGCAGGGTCTTCTTGCCGACGTTCGCGTAGGCGATGGCGAGGTTGATGGCGGCCAGGGACTTGCCTTCGGAGGGGAACACGCTGCTGACGGCGAGGGCGCGGATGGCCGTGTCCGTGGCGGTGAACGCGAGGGCGGTGCGGATGGTTCGGAAGGATTCGGCGAAATTGCTGCGCGGGTTGGAGACGGCGTAGAGGTCGATGCCGCCGGCCGCGTCGCCGGCCTCGTCTTCCGCGGAGGGGACGCCGCCGAGGATGGACTGGCCGATGTAGGTGCGGACGTCGTTCTCGTTCTTGATGGTGGTGTCCATGTAGTCGAGGAAGAAGCAGAAGCCGACCGCGAGGAGGACGCCGAAGAACAGGCCGAGCAGGAGCATCTTCTTCTTGGACGGCCAGGAGGGGGTCTGGGGGACTTCGGCCCAGGATTCGACGGAGACGTTGTCGCCGTTTCCGCTGAGCTGCGTGGCGTCGAGTTCGTCGATGCGCTTGATGATGGCGTTGTAGGTTTCCTGGAGGGAGTCGCGGTTCTGCTTGAGAAGGGTGTAGCGTGAGAGCAGCTGGTTGAAGCGCAGGACTTCCTCTTCCTGCTTCGCCAGCTCCTCGCGGAGCATGTTCTCTTCGTTGAGCGCCTGCTCGTACTTGCCCTTGAGGGCGGCGACGATGTTCGCCGACTCCATCGCCATCTGCTGGCGGAGGGCGTCGATCTGCGCGGTCAGGCTCTTGAACTGCTGGTGTTCCTTGCCGAAGCGGTCGCGGATGTCGGAGTACTGCAGCTCCAGCCTGGAGAGTTCGCTCTTGATGGAATTGATGCGCGGGCTTTCCTGGACGCCGGGAATCGTCTCGACGGCGACGCCTTCTTCGAGGATGGCCTGCGCGGTGCGGTAGCGGGCCTCGGCCTGCATGCGGACCGGTTCGGCGGCCATCAGGTTCTTGTTCAGGCCTTTGAGGCGGTCCACGACGATGTTCTGCGCGTCCTCGAAGGAAACCATCCGGTTCGATTCCATGAAGGCCTGGAGCACGGCCGATTCGGCATCGAGCCGGTCGCGCAGTTCGTCGGCCTTCTTCTTCATGCCGACG
>CACXEY010000269.1 GCA_902766695.1 uncultured bacterium | reverse complement strand
GGGGGGGGGGGGGGGGGGGGGGGGGGGGGGGGGGGGGGGGGGGAGGGGGGGGGGGGGGGGGGGGGGGGGGGGGGGGGGGGGGGGGGCGGGGGTTTGGGGGGGGGGGGAGGTGCACTGGAAGTAGAGGCCGAGTTCGCAGGTGTCGCCGTAGCGCTGCTCGAGGATGCCGAGGAAGCGGCCGGGGGTGCAGTCGCAGCCGAGCTCTTCGCGCCATTCGCGGGAAAGGGCCGCGGGGGAGGTCTCGCCCCACTCGACGTGGCCGCCGGGGAGGTAGACGTTGCCGCGGGAGACGTTGCGGCAGACGAGGAGGCGGGCGTTGGAAATGCAGACGCCGCGGACGACGATTTCGATGGGGGGGGGGAGGGGCATGGGGCTCACTCGCCGATGATCTTGACGAGGACGCGTTTGCGGCGGAGGCCGTCGAATTCGCCGTAGAAGATTTGTTCCCAGGGGCCGAAGTCGAGGCGGCCGGAGGTGACGGCGACGACGGTTTCGCGGCCCATCACGCTGCGCTTGAGGTGGGCGTCGCCGTTGTCTTCGCCGGAGAGGTTGTGGTCGTAGCGGGTGTAGGGTTTCTCGGGGGCCAGGGTTTCGAGCCAGCGCTCGAAGTCGCGGTGCAGGCCGGATTCGTCGTCGTTGATGAAGACGGACGCGGTGATGTGCATGGCGTTCACCAGGCACAGGCCTTCGCGGATGCCGCTCTCGCGGAGGCACGCCTCGACCTGCGGGGTGATGTTGACGTAGCCGCGGCGGGAGGGGATGTTGAACCAGAGTTCTTTGCGGGAGGATTTCATGGGGGGCCTTTCGGTCAGACGGGGACGTTGAGTTCGTTGAGGACGACGGAGGAGAGGAGGAGGGAGCCGGCGCAGAGGAGGATGCCGTCGCGCTTCTTGGCCCAGGCGATGCCGCGCTGGAGGCCGTCGGGGAGGGTGCCTTCGGCGGCGGGGATGCCGGCGGTTTCGGCCGCGGCCTTGAGTTTGTCCATGGGCATGTTGCGCGGGGTGTCGAGGGGGACCAGGAGGCAGGCGTCGACGACGGGTTTCATGCGGCGGAAGAAGCCGGGGGCGTCTTTGTCGGAGAGCATTCCGCAGAGGAGGGCCACGGGACGGCCGGAGCGGAATTTGCCGAGGAAGCCGGCGAGGGCGGTGGCGGCGTCGGGGTTGTGCGCGGAGTCGAGCAGGACGAGGGGATCGCGGGAGAGGATCTGGCAGCGTCCGGGCCAGCGGACGAGGGTGAGTCCGGCGCGCACGGCGGGACCGGGCAGGGGCTGGCCGAGGATGTCTTCGAGGCACTGGAGGGCGGTCAGGGCGATGGCGCAGTTGTCGAGCTGCCAGTCGCCGAGCAGGGGCAGCCGGAAGGGCGGCCAGGCGTCGCCGGAGGCGGTGGATACGGAGAGGGTCTGGCCGTCGGGGTCGAGTTTGGTGCGGCGGATGGCGACGTGGTCGGCGGCGCGCCAGAGGGGGGAGTGGGTTTCGTGGGCGCGGGCCTCGATGACGGCCATGGCTTCGGGGCGCTGGAGGCCGGTGACGACGGGGCGCGAGGGTTTGATTATGCCGGCTTTTTCGGCGGCGATCTCGGGGAGGGTGGTGCCGAGGTAGTCGGTGTGCTCGATGCCGATTTCGGTGATGACGGAGAGGAGCGGGGTGACGATGTTGGTGGAGTCGAGGCGGCCGCCGAGGCCGGTCTCGAGGATGGCGATCTGCACGTTCTGCTCCTGGAACCACTTCAAGGCGACGGCGGTGGTCAGCTCGAAGAAGGTCCCGGGCCGGGCGCCGGGGGCCCCGGAGGCGGATTGGCGGGCGTCGGCGGCTTCGACGTCGCCGAGCAGGCGGGAGAGGTCTTCGTCGGGAATCGGGGCGCCGTCGACGCGGATGCGCTCGTTGAAGCGGATGAGGTGGGGGCTGGTGTAGAGGCCGGTGCGCAGGCCCGCGGTGCGCAGGACGCTCTCGAGCATCGCGCAGACGCTGCCTTTGCCGTTGGTTCCGGCGACGTGGATGCAGGGCAGGCGGTCCAGGTCGACGCCGAGTTCGCGCACGAGCGCGAGGGTGGTGTCGAGTCCGAGGCGGATGCCGCGGCCGCCGGTGCGGCCGTAGAGGTAGGTGAGTTTGGCGTTGAGGATGGAGGCGAGTTGGCTCATGGAGAAAAAGGAATGGAACGGAAGTTCGGTTGTTCGGAAGGCGGTTGTTCGCCGGGGGAGGGGATGGGGGGCGACGGTGCCGGGGCTCAGACCGGCGCGGCGGCGGGGGCCGGGGCGGCGGGGGCGGGCATGAGGTAGTCGAGGAGGAGGGCGAGGCGGGCCTTGAGTTCGCGGCGGGGGACGATCTGGTCGAGGAGGCCGTGCTTGAGCAGGAAGTCGGGGCGCTGGAAGCCGGCGGGGAGGTCCTGCTGGATGGTTTCCTTGATGACGCGCGCGCCGGCGAAGCCGATGAGGGCGCCGGGTTCGGCCAGGATGACGTCGCCGAGGGTCGCGAAGCTCGCCATGACGCCGGCCGTGGTGGGGTGGGTCAGGACGGAGATGTACGGGAGGCCGGCGTCGGCGTGGCGGGCGAGGGCGCCGGAGGTCTTGGCCATCTGCATGAGGCTGAGGAGGCCTTCGTACATGCGGGCGCCGCCGGAGGCGCAGACGATCACCAGGGGCAGGGCGGCGGCGGTCGCGCGCTCGATGAGGCGCGTGATCTTTTCGCCGACGACGGAGCCCATGCTCGCGCCGAGGAAGTTGAAATCCATGACGCCGAGGGCGAGGGGGCGTCCGTCGAGGCGGGCGCGGCCGCAGGTGACGGCGTCGGGCTGGCCGGTCTTGCGGCGGTTGTCTTCGAGCTTGTCCTGGTAGGGGGCGGGGCCGATGAAGCCCAGGAAGTCGAGGGACAGCAGGTCGCGGTCCCATTCCTCGAAGGTGCCGTCGTCGGCCAGCATGGCGATGCGGTCGGCGCGGTCGAGGGGGAAGTGGTAGTTGCACAGGGGGCAGACGCGGAGGGCTTTGTCGAGCTCTTCGGAGTAGAGCATTTCGTTGCATTCGGGGCACTTGAGCCACAGGCCGTCGGGCATGTCGCGCCGGCGGGATTTGCCGAGGCCGTTGGAACGTTTGAGGAAGAGGGGCATGGGATGGGTCCTTTGGAATGGGGGTGGACGTCAGACGGTGGACGTCGGACTTCGGGGGTCGGGGTCGGAGATTGGATTTCGGGTTGGCATGTCGGTTTTCCGGCGGGTTTCAGCCGCGGGCCACGGTGACGGCCATGACGGCGGCGGCGCCGGCGTTCCGGAGGGCGCGGGCGCAGGCATCCAGGGTGGCGCCCGTGGTCATCACGTCGTCCACCAGGAGGATCCGGCGGCCGCGGACGGCGCGGCGGGAGGGCACCCCGAACACGCCGGCAACATTACGGGCGCGCTGGGCGGCTGTCAAATGCGTTTGCGTGCCGGTACGGCGGAGGCGCCAGAGCCAGAAGGGGCGTACCGGGATGCCGGAGAGGCGGGAAAGGATGCGGGCGACGAGGGTCGCCTGGTTGTAGGTGCGCCGGATGCGGCGGGTCCAGTGGAGGGGGACCGGGACGATGGCGTCGGCGGTGGCGCGGTCGTCGGGGCAGGTCGGCCAGAGGGCCGCGAGCCAGCGCTCGATCTCGGGAAGGGCCCAGAATCCGGCGCGGTACTTGAGGTTGCGGATGCAGGGGCGGACGGGGCCGGCGTAACGGACGGCGGAGCGGGCCCAGGCGAAGGCGGGCGCCGTCTTGCGGCACCAGGTGCAGACGTAGGGGCCGGGGACGTCGCCCGCGACGGGGTCGCCGCAGACCGAGCAGTAGGGGAGCGAGACGACCGGCACCCGCATCTGGCAGTCCGGACAGAGCGCCGCCTCGGGTCCGTGCACCGGCCGGCCGCAGCCCGCGCAGGGACGCGGATAGAGCAGGTCCGCAAGGGTGCGGAAGGGATTGATCGAGCGCTTCATGCGGCGGGGGCGGGGGAGGGGGAGGGGGATGCGGCGGCACCCTCGGTCGCGGCGCGGCGCGGCTCCCCTTCCGGGAACTCCACCTCCACCGACTGCGCGCCGAAGCCCCGCGCCAGCATCTCCAGCGTCTGGCGCGCCGAGGTGCGGACCTCGCCGCCCAGCCGCCGCGCCAGGCCTTCCGCCAGCCCTTCCGCCTGGGAGCGGGCCTCGTCCATGAGGCGGTTTCGGTCTTCCTCGCGGAAGCCGCCCGGCAGCAGCTTGTTCACCACGTCGGGGAGGATGATCGGCAGGAGCTTTTCGTCCTGTTCGTCGTAGAAGGTGATGTTGCGGACGTTCACCGCGTAGGCGCAGGGGGGCATCGCGATGCGGTAATGGCCGGGGGCGGTCTCGGAGACGGCGAAGGCGGGGTCGCGCAGGTCGTAGCGGAAGTCGATGTCGAACTCGAAGATCATCGCCATCTTGCGCGACGTGACGAGCCACTCGAGGTAGCGCTTGCCGAGGTTGCCGAGGGAGTGGTCGCGGGCGGTGACGATTTCCTTGGTCACCGCCTTGAACACCGAGAGCACGCCGATGCTGCGGAGTTCCTCGATGGCGGCGGTGGTCTTCACCTCCATGGAGCCGCCGCGGCGTCCGGCCGCGCCGCCGCGCCGCCAGAGTTTCCACGCCAGCGCCAGCAGCCCCGCGCACAGCAGGCCCCACACGATGTTGGTCAATATCTGTTGCATGACGCCACTATACCCCGCTCCGGGGCCGTCCCGCAAGCGCCGACGCGGACGCGTCGTGTGGGAGGGAGAATGGGGGGCGTCAGGAGGCGGGGAGGAGGGCGGCGTAGAGGCCGAGATGGGCCTGGAGCATGGCGGACGGAGGGGGGGCGGCGAGGAGGCGGGCGCGGGCGGAGAGGCCGGTGGCGCGGGCGAGGGAGGGGGACAGGAGGCAGCGGTGCATGGCGCCGGCCAGGGCGCGGGCGTCGCCGACGGGGACCAGCCATCCGGTGGCGTCGGGGGCGGGGACGGTCGGGTCGTCGGGATGCGGCGCCACCCACTCGGGAAGGCCACCGGCGCGGGTGGCGATTACCGGGCGGGCCCACGCCATCGCCTGCATCACGCTCACGGGCTGGTTCTCCACGCGGGAACACTGGACGAGGACGTGCGTGCGGCGGAAGAAATCGGCGGGGTCCATGACGCCCGCGAGGGTGGTACGGTCGGCGAGGCCGAGGCGGGCGGCGCGGCGGACGATGCGGTCGCGCAGGGGGCCGTCGCCCGCGACGAGGAGGCGCCAGGGACGCGGGGCAGCGGCGGCCATGCGGGCGAGGCGGGCGGCGGCGCGGAGGAAGGTGTCGTGGTCCTTTTCGTCGCTCAGGCGGCCGAGCATGCCGTAGGTGAAGGGGGCGTCGGGGTCGCGCCAGAGGGCGTCGGCGGTGTCGGCGGGCGGGACGGCGTCGGGGGGGCAGGCGGTGGGGATGCGGGCGAGCTGGAGGGGGGAAAAGCCGCGGCGGCGGAGGTAGTTTTCGTAGAAGGCGCTCAGGACGACGACGCGGGAGCAGCGGCGCAGGGCCCACAGGTTCGCGGCCAGGAAGAGGCGCTCCTTGAGGTCGCGGCGGAAGAGCCAGCCGTGGACCGTGGACACGACGGGAAAGAGCGTGGAGGAGCGGGAGGCGAGGACGGCGTGGACGTCGGCCTTGTATCCGGTGCTGTGGAGGATGGCGCGGGGGGCGTCGGCGAGGAGGATGTCGCGGATGCGGCGGACGGCGGCGCGGGAGAGGCGTCCGGCGACGGGGATGGTTTCGACGGGGGCGATGGCGCGGAAGGCGTCGGCCAGGGGGGAGGGGGCGGAGGAATCGAGGCGGGCTTCGTCGAGAAGCAGGACGCGGACGGGCACGCCGGCGGCGGCGAGGCCGGAGACGAGGCGGAGGGTCGCCCGCTCGGCGCCGTAGAGGGCGCGGGTGTCCTGCATGAGGAAACGGAGCTTCATGGGGTGCCGCTGCGCTCGAAGCGGGCGATGGCCGGGGAGCCGAGGAGGGCGGTCAGGCCCAGGACGCGGAAGGGGAATTCGGCCAGCCGGGAGAGGGGCGGGCTCTTGAGGAGGCGGTGGAGGACCATCGGGAGGAAGAATTGCTTGTCGAGGGCGGTGCGGCGGAAGCCGTGGGCGGCGAAGGCATCGGCGATTTGGCGGTGGGGGAAGAGGGTGTAGGTGCGGGTGTTGCCTTCGATGCGCTTCTTGGCACCGAACAGGGCCGGGGTGATGCAGTTGAGGCTCTGTCCGGTCGGGTAGTCGACGATGACGGCGCGGCGGGCGACGCGGCAGAGTTCGGCGGCCAGGCGCGGCCACTCGTCGCAGTGGGTCAGGAGGCGGAAGCAGAGGACGACGTCGAATGCTCGGTCGGGGTAGGGGAGGGCGAGGAGGTCGCCGGTGGCGTAGCGGAGACGGCCCGCGGCCGCGGCGGCGCGGACGGCGCCGGATTGGGCGTCGGGGCCGCTGCCGAGGACCGTGACGTCCCATCCGCGGTCGGCGAGGGGCAGGGCGAGCTGGCCGTGGCCGCCGCCGACGTCGAGGACGGTTCCTCCCGCGCAGGGGGCGAGCTGGCGGAGGACGATGCGCTCCTGTAGGGACAGCATCCAGCGTCCGGCGGCACCGGAGAAGCGGGCGGCGTATTCCGGGGAGGCGGTGTGGACGTCGGCGGGTTGGGGTTGGGGCGCGGGGTTCATAGGAGGGG
>CACXEY010000268.1 GCA_902766695.1 uncultured bacterium | reverse complement strand
GGGGGGGGGGGGGGGGGGGGGGGGGGGGGGGGGGGGGGGGGGGGGGGGGGGGAGAGGCGGAGGGAGCCTTGATAGAGGACGCGGGTGCGGATGCGGCGGAGGGCGCCGCCGAGGATTTTGGATTTTCCGTCGGGCGTCGCGAGGTCCATGGGGACGGGGGAGACGAAGCACTGCATGGGGCCGGTGTCGGCGGGCGGCGGCGGGGCGCGGAGCAGGACGGCGGGATGTCCGGCGTCGGCCAGGGCGCGGTGCAGGCGGGCGTGGAGGTCGGCGTAGAGGCGGGAGGGGTTCCACGTCGGCGGTGCGGGGAAGGCGGCGGTGAAGGTGAGGTCGCCGCCGTGGAAGACGATTCCTCCGCCGGTGGGGCGGCGGGCGGCGCGGGCCGGGTCGCCGCCGGGAAGGAGGGGGACGATGTCGCGCCAGTGCTGGGCGTAACCGAAGGTGAGGGCGGGGGCGTCCCAGCGGTAGAAGCGGAGGCGGGGCGGGGCGTCTTCGTCGAGGAGGAGGGCGGCGTCGAGCGCCATCTGGTCGGGCGGCGGCGCGGGAGGGGAGTCGGTGCGGAGGAGGATCACAGCACCGTACGGCCGCGGATGGCGCCGGCGAGGGTGACGGGGTCGGAGTAGGAGAGGGCGCTGCCGGCGGGGATGCCGAGGGCGAGGCGCGTGACGCGCAGGGTCGGGTGGCGGGCGGCCAGGGCGTGGCGGATGTAGGAGGCCGTGGCTTCGCTTTCAACGTTGCCGTCGAGGGCGAGGATGACTTCCTTCACGTCCTTCGCGCGCTCGAGCAGGAGGGGGAGGCGCAGGCTGCCGAGGCCGTCGCCGCGCATCGGGGAGAGGCGGCCCATGAGGGCGAAGTAGCGTCCGCGGTACTCGCCGCTGCGCTCGACGAGCGGGATGTCGCCGGGGTCTTCGACGACGCACAGGAGCGAGGCGTCGCGCCGGGGATCGCTGCACAGGCGGCACGGGTTGGTCGCCCGAGGCGTCACGTTGCCGCAGAGAGAGCATACGGCGAGATTGCGGCGTGCGGCTTCGAGGGCGGCGGCCAGCGGCGCCGCCGCGTCGTCGGGATGCCGCGCGAGGTGCATCGCGAGGCGCGCGGCGCTCCGGTGGCCGATGCCGGGCAGCAGGGAAAGCGCGTCGGCGAGCTGTTGGAGTTCGTCCATGGATCAGCGTACGTCGAGGAGTTCGGCCTGGAAGAGTTCCATCGCCTTGCCGACGAGCGGATGGGCCAGGATTTCGTCCTCCTGCGACCGCGACAGGCGGGGCTTGGGCGGCGCGGGCGGGGCGGCGGGCTTCGGCGGCTCGGGGGCGGGCGCGGGTTTGGGTGCGGGTTTGGGTTCCGGCTTCGGCGCGGGCTTGGGCTTCGGAGGCGCTGGCGGCTTGGGGGCCGGAGGCGGGGGAGGCGGAGGTGCGGGCTTGGGAGCCGGGGCCGGGGCGGGGGCCGGGGCGGGAGTTTTCACGGCGGCGGGGGCCGCGGGCGCCGGTTTGGGGGCGGGGGCAACGGCGGAGGCGGCCGGCGCGTCCTCCTCCGCCGGAAGATCCTGGATGCGCGCGATCAGCTCGTCGAGGCTGACCACCGACGCGGCCCGGGCGGCCTTCAGCAGCGCCACCTCCAGCACCGTGCGGCGCGACAGCGCGAACCGGGCCTGGTTCGCCGCCGCCGCGAGGATTTCCACCACGCGCAGCAGCTTCTCGCCGTCGCCGAGCGCGGCCTGCGCCTTGAGCGTGTCGAGCTGGGCGGGCGTCATGTCGAAGGTCCCCGCCATCTCCGGCGCGTACGCGCAGACGAGCAGGTTGCGGAAGTGGGAGAGGAGTTCCTGGAGCAGCCGCTGGAGGTCGCGTCCGGCATCGTCCTGGCGGCCGATTTCCTGCAACACCGCCGGGGCGTCGCCCTTGAGGACCGCCTCCGCCAGCCCCGCGATCGCCCCCCACGAGGCCAGGCCGAACACGTCCAGCACGTCCTCCTCGTCCACCTTCTCGCCCTTGAAGGCGACGATCTGGTCGAGCGCGGATTCGGCGTCGCGGAGACCGCCGTCCGCGCTGCGGGCGATGGCCAGCAGGGCTTCGTCGCTGACCTCCCACTTCTCGGCGACCGCGATCTCGCGCAGGCGGCCCGCGATTTCCTTGAGCCCGATGCGCCGCAGGTCGAACCGCTGGCAGCGGGAGAGGATCGTCACCGGCACCTTGTGCACGTCGGTCGTGGCGAGCAGGAACTTGACGTGCGCGGGCGGCTCCTCCAGCGTCTTGAGGAGGGCGTTGAACGCGCCCGTCGAGAGCATGTGGACTTCGTCGATGATGTAGATCTTGTACGGGCCGCGCGCCGGCGCGTAGCGGGCGTTTTCGCGGAGTTCGCGGATCTGGTCCACGTTGTTGTTGCTGGCGCCGTCGATCTCGATGACGTCCAGGCTGTTGCCGGCCGTGATCTCGCGGCACGAGTCGCATTCGTCGCACGGCTCGGCGCCCTCGCCGCGGTTCATGCAGTTGAGGGCCTTGGCGAGCAGGCGGGCGGTGGTGGTCTTGCCGGTGCCGCGCGGCCCGACGAAGATGTACGCGTGCGCGACGCGCCCCGTCTGGATCGCGCGCGACAGCGTCTGGATGACGGGCTGCTGCCCCACGACTTGGTCGAATTTCTGCGGGCGCCACTTTCGCGCCAGGACTTCGTATGACATGCTCGCTCCTGCGGTGGGTATGGGACGGGGGGGACGCCGCCGCGCGCCGTCCGACCGGCCGTCGCGCACCGGCGACACCCTCGCGCCCGCGCCATACGGCATACCGTTGCTGCCTTCCGGCCCTGGCGGGGTTTTGCCGCGGCGCGCCGCATGGGGACCAATGCGCGGCGACCGGCCGGGACGGCGCCCGGCGACGCTCTGAAACCTACCCTCCCCGCCCGCCGATTGCAAGCCCCGACCGCTGCCTCACGGCCCGTCCGGCGCCGTGCCGTCCGCAGGGGAAGGAGGGGACGGCGGGGCGGCGGCGAGGGCGGGGTAGGAGAGGGAGAGGAGGCTTTGGAGATCGTCCTGGGGAATGGCGGTCTTGCGGTCGAGGAGGAGGATTTCGAGGGTGGAGGCCCAGGTGGAGGCGAGGGGAAGGGGATGGGTGGAGGTGAAACGGGTCCCGGGAACGGGGTTGCCTTTGTAGTAGGCGGGAAAGAGGGTGTCGAAGGCGTAGGATTTGGCGTGGATGCGGCGTCCGTCGGCATCGCGGAGGCGGATGATGCAGCGGAGGCCCGTGGGGAGGGGCGGGGCCGCGAAGCGCCAGTCGAGGGAGAGATTGGCGGCGCCGGGGCGGTCGGGGTCGGGGGCGACGGAGATGGCATCAAGGTAGAGGCGTTCGCCGAGGTAGGGGAGGGAGAGGGCGGTGGGGTCGGAAGGGGCAGAGGCGGTGGCGGAGGCGGAGGAGGTGGTGGACGCGAGGGCGGGGAATTCGGCGAGGACACGGGCGGGCAGGCGGGCGGCCTGGTCGGGGGGAAGGGGGGCGGAGGCCGCGGCTTCGGTCCAGATGGCGCGGTAGAGGTCGGGGTCCTTGCCGGCGGCGCATTCGGCGAGGGCCCATTCGATGCGGCCGGTGCGGGGGAGGAGGTTGCGGGAGGCCCATTCACGCAGGCGCAGTCGGCGCATGACGGGGGAGGCGGAGAGGGCTTCGAAATCGGCCTGGAAGCGGAGGGCGCGGGCTTCGGCGCGCGCGGGCGCGGAGGCGGCGACGGCGGCGCGGTCGCCGGCGCGCAGATCGCGGCGGAGGCGCTCGCGGAGGACCCACTGGCGATGGCGGGCCTGGGAGCGCTCCCAGCGGAGGCGCCGGGCTGGCGGCCATCGGTCGTAGGCGGCGGGGGGCGGGGCATCGGGGCGGACGAGGGTTTCGATGCGCGCAAGGATGGTATCGGCTGCTGCGGCGTCGTCGGGGGTGGGGGTGGCGAGGGCGCGGCGGTAGAGTTTCTGGAGGGCGGCGACGGGGATTCCGTCGAGCTGCGCGAGGGACAGGAGAGGGATGCCGGCGCGGTACCAGCGGTCCATGGAGGAAAGGGCGGCGGCGGGATTGAGGGTGAAGGCGCGTTCGGCGTACGAGAGGAGACGGGGGATGTTGCCGGGGTTCTCTTCGGCGGCAAGGGCGGCGCAGACGGCGGAGAGGTTGTAGGCGTCGGAGGGATACAAGGCGGCGGCGAGGTCGAGGTCGGCGTGGGCCAGGGCGGTCTGTTCGGGAGTGGCGGCGCGGAGGGCGGTGGCGCGGAGGTACAGCCAGGCGCGGTCGGTCATGGCCTGGGAGCTCCAGGGCGCGAGACGTACGGCGGCGTCGGCGGAGGGAATGGCGGCGAGGATGGATCGGGCTTCTTCGGGACGGAGGGCGGCGGATACGGCGGCGATGACGGCCGGCGCGGGCTCGGGAGGGAGGTCGGCGTCGGGATCGTCGGGGTCGGGGGGATTGGCGGCTCGGAGGGCTTCGGCCTGCCGGCGGGCGGTCGCCAGGACGACGGCGTCGTGGGCCGCGGGCGGCAGGGAGGCGAGGACGCTGCGCACGAAGGGGGACCAGGGGTCGAGGCGGGCGGCG
>CACXEY010000267.1 GCA_902766695.1 uncultured bacterium | reverse complement strand
GGGGGGGGGGGGGGGGGGGGGGGGGGGGGGGGGGGGGGGGGGGGGGGGGGGGGGGGGGGGGGGGGGGGGGGGGCGGCTATAGTGCGCACAAGACATCGGTGTGGATGTCGGAGTTGCATGAAACGGTTTGGACAGGAGAGTTTGTCATGATGAGTTGCGCCCGTTCCCGCGTCGCGAAATGGTCCGTCTGCTGTGCGCTGCTGCTGGGGAGTGCCGCCGTGGCGCTGGCTCTGCCGCCGCGGTTGCCGTCCACCGCCGCCGCTCCTTCTTCCTCTTCTTCGATGTCCGCCATGGGCGGCGGCGCGGTTTCGGCCGGCGGGGTGAAGATCCGCTCGCTCAAGCCGGTCAAGGAAACGACGCCCGCGTTCGAGATCAAGCACGGCCCGAGCCTGCCGGTCGCCAAGACGTGGTGGTGCGCGCGCACGGAGTTCGAGACGGACGCGGAATGGACGGACGAGCTGGAGTTCACGACGTACGTGTACGTGGAGAAGAGCGCGAAGCATCCCGAGGTGATGTACCGCAACACCGTGACCTACGTGAACCTCGCGAAGGGCCGCCACCTCAGCGACGTGTTCCTGCATCCGGATACGCTCAGCCGCGTCGGCGTGCCGAAGTTCGTGGCCGTGATCGTCAAGGCCGGCGGCCGCGTCGTCGCCAGCGAGTCCAGCGCCTCCACCGCGAACTGGTGGGACCGCTTCTCGCCCGTGGACGGAGTGCTGCTGCACCGGGGGCAGACGCCGTTCGCGGTGATCGATTTCGATTCGTATCCGTGCATCAAGCCGTCGTCGGCCGGACGCTGAGGAAGGCAAGCAGCAAGGAGTATCCGTCATGGCCAAAAAGCCCCTGTTGACGCTGGACATCGGGTCGCACAGCCTCAAGCTCGCCGAGTTTGTGGAGGTCCGCGGCGGCCTGGAAATGACGCGCTACGCGGTGAGCGACCTCGGCGTGGACCCGCAGGGCGACACGGACCGCTCGCAGTACATCATCACGACGATCCACGACCTGCTGCGCGATTCGGGCTGCAAGCCGGGACCGGTGCTGCTGACGATTTCGGGCCACTCGGTGTTCACGCGCTTCCAGCCGCTGCCGGAAGTGCAGCCGGACAAGATCTACCAGGTCATCCAGTACGAGGCGCAGCAGAACGTCCCGTTCCCGATGAACGAGGTGGTCTGGGACTACCAGCTGATCAGCGGCCAGGACGGGTCGGTGGACATCATGCTGGCCGCCATCAAGTCGGAAATCATCAACAATCTCTGCGACTGCGTGCGCTTCGCCGGGCTCCAGCCGGACCTGGTGGACGTGGCCCCCGCGGCGCTCTACAACGCGGTCCGCTACAACTACGACAACCTCCCGGCCTGCACGCTGGTGGTGGACATCGGCGCGCGCTCGACGAGCCTGGTGTTCATCGAGGCGGGGCGCGTGTTCATCCGCAACGTGCCGGTCGGCGGCAACACGATCACGCAGTCGATCATGAACGAGTTCAACATCTCCTTCGACGACGCGGAGGCGATGAAGAAGGCCCACGCGTACGTGGCCTTCGGCGGCGCCTACGAGGGGCCGCAGAGCGAGACGGTGGACAAGGTTTCCAAGAGCGTCCGCAGCATGATGACGCGCCTGCACCAGGAAATCAACCGCTCGCTGAACTTCTACCGCAGCCAGAGCGGCGGGAACAAGCCCGAGCTGCTGCTGCTCACCGGCGGCTCGTCGGTCATCCCGTACACGGACACCTTCCTGCGCGAGAAGCTGCGCATCGAAACCGACTACTTCAACCCCTTCAACAACGTCGCCGTCGCCGAATCGATCCCCACCGAGGACATCGGCGCGCACGCCTGCGAAATGGGGCCGCTGGTGGGGCTGGCGCTGCGGCGCCTGCACACCTGCCCGGTCGAAATCGACCTGCTGCCACCGCAGGTGGAGGAGGAAAAGAAGTTCGCGCGCAAGCTGCCGGTTTTCGCCGCGTCCGTCGCGGTCGCACTGCTGACGCTGGGCGTCTGGATCGCGTTCTTCGCGCGCATGTCGAGTGCGGTTGGCGGGGCCGAGGAGAAAATCCAGGGCCGCGTCAACGAACTCTCGCGCGTGGAAAAGAGCGTCATCGCGAAGGAAGCCGAACTCGGCGACGTCGAGCGCAAGATCGGCAAGCTCGCCGACCTGGAGCTCCGCCGCGGGGCCTGGCGCCGCCTGTACGGCGAACTCGCCAAGCCGCTGCCTCCCGGCATGTGGCTGACCAAGATCTCCCCCGTCGACAAGCTCGCCGAGGAAGCCCCCAAGGAAGAGGAAGACCCGCGCGCCGCCCGCCGCAACCGCGCCCGCCAGGCCGAGGCCGAGGCCGCCGCGGCCGCCGCGCCCAAGGGCCAGCGCCTGGCCGCCATCGACATCGAGGGCATGGCCTACAAGGACGAGGTCGGCACGCGCGACGCCATCACCGTCTACCGCGACAAGCTCCGCGAAACCGCCCCGTTCTCCGACAAGACCGAAATCACGTGGCAGCCGGCCCGCGACGACGCCGGCACGTTGGAGTTCAGGATTCGCGCCATACTGGAGGAACCGCAGGAACTATGAGCAGCAAACACATGCCATTGATTGTCGGGGGAGCGGTTTCGCTCGTGCTGTTGCTCGGGGCGGGCTCGTTCCTCTTCGTCCAGCAGGGCGGTTACGCCGAGAAAATCGAGTCGATGGATTCGGTCGGCACCAAGCTCAAGAAGCTCACCGACCGCAAGCCCTTCCCCTCCGCCTCCAACGTCAACCGCCTCGACTCCCAGCTCGAGGTCTACACGGCGTACCAGGACAGCCTCTTCTCCAGCATGAGCAAGGGCCAGGAAGCCGTCGGCACCGTCGACCAGGACCGCTTCCGCCGTCTGCTCGCCGAAAGCCTCACCAAGCTCATCCGCGAGGCCCGCGCGCAGTCCGTCGCGATTCCCGTGCAGTTCCCGTTCGGCTTCCAGCGCTACGTCGCCGGGTCGCTGCCCGATCCCGACGAAATGCCGCGCCTGATGAGCCAGCTCCAGGGCGTCACCCAGCTGTGCCACATCCTCTACGAGTCCGGCATCAGCGAACTCCTCGGCGTCGAACGCACCGAATTCGAGAAGGCCGCCGCCGGCCCCTCCGCCGAGGCCGAGGCCGACATGTCCTCCCGCCGCGGCCGCCGCGGGCGCGGGGGCGAGGAAGAGAACGTCGACGCGGCGGCCGCCGCGAAGGCGCTCTACACCGACCCCGACGGGCTCTTCACCAAGGAACACTACATCCTGCGCTTCCGCGCCAAGGACGCCGCCATCCAGGCCGTCCTCGACCGCCTCGCCAAGGGCGCGCCGTTCACCGTTGTGACCCGCATGGACCTCGTCAACCCCAACCGGCCCGTCGTCATCGTCCAGCCGGAACCCGGCGCCCCCGCCGGCCAGCCGCCGCCGTCGTTCGGCCCCGGCGGATGGCAGGCCCCGCCGCCCGTGCGCGGCCCCGGCGGTCCCGAGGTCAAGGAAAACGAGCCCCTGCCGCGCGACCTGCGCGTCATCGCCGGGCGCGAAATCCCGGAAATCCGCCTCGAAATCGATTTGTACCGCTTCGTCGAACCGGCCCGCGGCGACGATGACGCCGACGGCACGGAGGAGGAGTCGAAATGAGCCAGACCATCCAAGGCAAGAACGATTGGTTCAAGAACAACTACGCCAAGCTGATTCTCCTGATCCTCATGCTCGGCCTGCTCGTCTCCTGCGTCCTGCTCGTCGGGGGCATCCTCGCGGCCAAGAGCGACGTCCAGCGCGCCCTCGCCCGCGTCGGCCTCAAGGGCAACGCCGTCGAACTCAAGGACACCAAGGGCTTCGACCAGATCCTCGCCGACGCCCGCCAGGCCGCCACCGAGCCCCTGAAGCTGCCCGCGCACGTCGCCGTCAGCGACATCCGCGTTGCCTGCATCAAGTGCGGCCGCCCCATCCGGTACGACGCCGTCGAATGCCCCTTCTGCCTCGCCGCCCAGCCCGAAATCTTCGATGCCGACAAGCTCGACACCGACGGCGACGGCATCCCCGACAAGGCCGAAATCGCGCTCGGCCTCGATCCCCAGAACCCCGACGACGCCTACGGCGACCTCGACGGCGACGGCTTCACCAACCTCGAGGAATTCCTTGCGAACATGGATCCCAAGGACCCCGCCAGCTTCCCGCCGCCCATCGTCAAGTTGCGCGTCGCCGGCATCCGGCCCGTCCCCTTCCACCTCCGTTTCGTCAGCGTCTCCCAATTCGACGACGGCCTCCGCTTCCAGCTCAACCTCCAGTCGCTCGAGCGCACGTACTTCCAGAAGCTCGGCGATATCGTGATGGGCTACAAGATCGAGTCCTTCGACCCCGACGCCCAGGGCGGTGAAACCCTCATCCTGGTCCGCCAGGCCGACAAGCGCGCCGTCCGCCTCGTCAAGGGCCGCCCCGTCACCGAGGAAGACCGCGTCATCCTCTTCGTCTCCCTTCTCAACCGCCAGCCGATCCGTCCGCCCAAGCGCCTCCACGACACGTTCGAATTCGACGGGAAGACGTACAAGGTCATTGACATCAGGCGCGATGGCGTGGTAATCCAGAATGAGCAGACGCAGGAAACCGTCGCCGTACCCATGATGACGGATGCGGAACGCCGGGGCGGGCCCCAAGCCCAACCTCAGGCGTCCGCTTCCCCGTTTGGCGATTTTCCTTGAGAAAACATGAAGGTTGTTGAGCAAGAAAAACTGAATTTCGACACGGTCGCGGATCGGGAGTGCCTTTCCGCCGTCCGTGTCATGAAGGAGGAATCCATAATGAAACGGTGCATCGTTGCGGCAGTAGTGTTTTCCCTTTCCCTGGGCTTGAGTGCGCTTGCCCAGGACGACGATTTCGATCTCGACGCCATGCTCGGCGATTTCGACGAGCCGGCCGCCGAGACCGTCTCCGAAACGGCCGAAGCCGCGGACGCCGCCGCGGCCGACGTCGCCGAAGCCGCCGACGAGTTCGCCGACTTCGCCGCCGAGGCCGCCGAGCCCGCCGCCGTCGCCGTCGAAGAAGTCGCCGCCGTCGAAGAAGACCCCTTCGCCGACGATGGCTTCGATGCCATTCCCGAGGCCGCCGACGAAGATCCCTTCGCCGACATCGCCGCCGCTCCCGCCCCGGTAGCCGAAGAAGCCGCCGCGGCCGCCGGCGGGGCCGACGATTTCATGGACGACCTCTTCGGCGACGAGCCCGCTGCCGCGGCCCCCGCCGAGGAACTCGCCGCCGCCGCCGATGACGACGGCTTCGGCGATTTCGGCGACGCGCCCGAGGACGACGGTTTCGCCGCCGCACCGGCCGACGACGACTTCGGCGCCTACGATGCCGCCGACGAAGATTTCTCCGCCCCCGCCGCCGCTCCGGCCGCCGCCAGCCGCAGGGCCGCCGCCGCCCCCGCGGAAGAGGAGCTCTCCCCCGCCGAACTCAAGAAACTCGCCAAGGAACTGGCCAAGCAGGAAGAAATCCGCCGCCAGTCCGACGAAGCCGACGCCCTCAAGGCCTCCGAGGAAGGCTTCCGCCAGCTGAGCGCCGAGGACATCGTCGCCGCCGACGCCTCCTTCACCGCCGCCCTCGAAAAACTGCCCGAGCGGCCCCAGAACGAAGCCGACCGCACCCAGATTTCCTGGGGCCTCGCCGAAGCCAAGTACCTCCGCGCCCGCGCCCTCGTCCAGAAGAACGAGCGCCTGCCCGAGGCCCGCCAGTTCCTCGACGACGCCCTGAAGGCCGCCCCCACGCACTCCGGCGCGCTCAACCTCGACAAGAAACTCAAGAAGCTCGAAGCCCTCGCCCTCCTTCCCACCCCGCCCGAGAAGCAGCAGGCCACCATCGAGAAGTTCAACAAGACCGAGGCCCTCTACAAGGAAGCCCGCCAGTGGTACCGCCTCGCCGACTACGACCGCGCCAAGGCCCTCTTCGAGCAGATCCTCGTCATCGACCCCTACCACAAGAGCGCCATGCGCTACATCCGCAAGATCGAGGAAAACAAGTACGACCTCGCCTCCGTCAACTTCCAGGCCTCCCGCCAGGCCATGGTCACCGACGTCCGCCGCGCCTTCTCCCCGCCCGTCCGCGCCCAGATCGACCTGCCCAAGGAGTCCGCTCCCGGCCAGGCCGTCGACTCCCGCGTCGATGGCGACCGCCTGAACGAGAAGATGCAGAAGATCATCATCCCCTCCCTCGAATTCCGCCAGGCCAACATCGCCGACGTCGTCAACTACCTCGTCGATGCCTCCATCTCCGCCGATCCCGACAAGGAAGGCGTCAACATCATCCTCAACCTCGGCGACTCCGGCGCTTCCGCCGCCGCCGCTCCCGCCGCCGCCCCGGCCTCCGACGGGTTCGACGATTGGGGCGACTTCGGCGGCGACGACTTCGGCGCTTCCTCCTCGTCCTCCTACTCCTCCGGTTCCTCCGGCGGCGTCACCCCCATCACCCTCAACCTCCGCCGCATCTCCATGCTCGACGCCATCAAGTACATCACCGAAGTGGCCGGCCTGAAGTACCGCGTCGAAGACACCGCCGTCATCATCACCCGCATGGACGCTCCCGTCTCCAAGCTCGTCTCCCGCATGTATCCCGTCCAGCCCTCCTTCATGGATGTCGTGATCGAGCGCCAGGGCTCCACCGCCGACGAGCGCGACGAAGAGTTCGTCGGCCTCGGCGGCCGCGTTCAGACCACCAAGAGCGACGTCAAGGACTTCTTCGAACGGGCCGGCGTCAAGTTCCCCACCGGCGCCACCATCAGCTACAACGCCGCCATCTCCCAGCTGATCGTCAACAACACCCCGGACAACCTCGAAACCTTCGAGCGCATCCTCCAGCAGTTGAACGTCATCCCCAACCAGGTCGAAATCGAAGCCCGCTTCATCGAAATCGGCCAGAACGACCTCGAAGAACTCGGCTTCCAGTGGATTCTCAACGACAACTACGAAATCGCCTCCAAGAAGGACGGTTCCGGCGGCCAGATCCGCATGAACGCCAACGCCAACGGCGTCACCCAGGGCCTCCGCTTCTTCACCTCCGACGACAACAAGAAGATCATCAGCCCCGTCTCCTCCGTCGTCCAGACCGCCACGCAGGCCACCCTCGGCAACATCGCCTCCTTCTCCTCCGTGCTGACGAATCCGGACGTGACCATGGTCATCCAGGCCCTCTCCCAGCACGGCGGCAGCGACCTGCTGAGCGCCCCGCGCGTCACCACCCGGTCCGGCGTCAACGCCCAGATCCAGGTCGTCCGCGAAATCATCTACCCGATGGAATTCGACTCCGAAATCATCACGATCGACCAAGAGAACGAAGTCGGCAACACCTGGCAGCAGCTGGCCGCCGTCAGCACGCCCGGCGACTTCCAGACCCGCGAAACCGGCGTCATCCTGAACGTCACCCCGACCGTCGGCCCCGATGGCTACACCATCGACCTGGTCATGGCTCCGGAAGTCTGCGAACTCTCCGACTGGATCCAGTACGGCGGCGCCGTCGGCGACTACTACTTCAACCAGCCCATGCCGGTCTTCACCTCCCGCAACGTCACCACCTCCCTCGTCATCTGGGATGGCCAGACGGTTGTCATGGGTGGCCTGATCCGCGAAGAGCTCGTCACCGTCAAGGACAAGATTCCGATCCTCGGCGACATCCCGCTCCTCGGCTGGCTCTTCCGTTCCGAAGGCTCCTACAGCCAGAAGAAGAACCTCCTCATCTTCGTCACCGCGCGCCTCGTCGACCCCGCCGGCCGCCCCGTCCACCAGGAAGGCATGGCCCTCCCCGGCACCGGCATCGAGACCGCCTCCGCCGACGAAGACTGAACACGCCCCACCGGGCAACGAGCCGGGCCACGCGCCCGGCTTTTTTGTTCCCCGCCTGCCGACGTCGATTCCATCGAATTGTTCGAAACCATCGAAACAATCGAAACATGACCTTCCTCGAAACCCTCCTCTCCCGAATCCCCGAAGACGGCATCCCCGTCCGCCGTGTTGTCATGGGCCCCTTCTGGACCCTGGTCGAGACCCCGGTCGGCACCGGCCTGGCCTCCACCCAATTCGCCGACGCCCCCACCCACGGCCGCCACTCCCAGAACATGCCCGGCGCCGGCCACCTTACCTCCCTGAGCGCCCGCACCCTGGCCGGGAACGTCCTCGAACCCCCGTCTCCCGCCCGCAGCGTCGGCCTGGCCGCCCTGAACGCCCTCCTGCCGCGTCCGGCCCGCGGACCCGGCCTCACCCCCTCCAACGCATCCGACTGGCTCCGTAGCCATGCCCAGGGCCCCAGAATCGGCATCGTCGGCTGGTTCCCCTTCATTCACGCCCTCCAAGCCGACGGCTACCGCTTGGACATCTTCGAAAAATCCCCGACCACCGGCTTCGCCCTGACCCCGGCCCGCGCCCGCCGCCTGGCCGCCTGCGACATCCTGTGCATCACCGCCGCCACCCTCCTCAACGACACCCTCGATTCCATCCTCGCCGCCGCTCCCTCCTCCCGCAAAATCCTCGTCGGTCCCTCCGCCCCCCTGACCCCGGACGCCCTCACCCTCGGCTTCGACGCCGTCTGCGGCTGCCTCGTCCGCCGTCCCGCCCCCTTGATTCCCCTCATCCAGCAAGGCGCCTGTTTCCGCCAGCTCCGCCGCGAAGCCCCCCCCGCCGCCCTCCGCCTCCTCACCCTCTCCCGCGCTGCCATCCCTTAGATCGGTTTTAGGTATTCTGTGGCTCCCCAGACGTTTCACCACCACAAGGTCGCGCGGAAGCGCGACCCTCCCGTTGCGTTCTCCACGGGGAGGGACGCGCTTCTGCGCGTCCGCAGTGGGAAATGACTGGAGAGACAACGGCTTGAGGCCACACTATTTTTGAAACCGCTTCGGCCTGTGGAAACCATATTGTTCCATGCCCGGACCCGGATGGATACTCCGATTGATCCGATTGGCCGTATCAGCGAACGGACGCGTCACTCGTAGGGGTAGGGGAACCACTCGAGGTCGCCGGCGTCTTCGGGGAAGTCGGAGTGCTGGCGGACCCAGACGTCGTCGCGGAAGGCGACGTGGCCGTCGATGAAGAGGAAGTTGGCGCCCTCCCGTCCGTCGCCGCGGCGGTGGCGCGTGGTGAGGGCGGTGACGTCTTCGCCGGGATAGCGGCCGGCCTTGCGGTTGGCGTACTGGGGATGGAGGCCGTCGGTGGGGTTCGCCGCCTGGTCGAAGAGGAGGATCGTGCGGGCGGGGGCTTCGCAGCGGAGCGTGTTGAGGTAGGATTCGCCGCCGTGGCGGCCGCCGTAGTCGAAGTCGTAGGAGAGATAGGAGTTCATGGCGTAGCTGAAGCCGCCTTCCTTCCGCCGGTTGTAGGAGTAGGCTCCGTCCGCCGCCCAGTGCGCGGCGGGACACTGCCAGGGATTGCGGGTCGGGCGCTGCCCCTCGGGGTGGTCGCGCCAGGGCTTGAGACCCATGTAGGGCGGGAGTTCGTCGACCCAGCTGTGGTCGTGCGGGGATTCGGAGGAGGGGAGTCCGGACTTGTCGCTGCGGGTCCGGTCGTCGGTGTGGGGGAAGCGGCCGTCGTGTTCGGCCGCGTAGAGGTGGAAGGCGCTTCCCCAGAGTCGCAGGTTCTCGCGGCAGGCGGCCGCCTGGGCGGCGGCGCGGGCGCGGCCGAATCCGCCGAGCGCCACCGCCGCCAGCAGCGCGACCAGCGCCATCACCGCCAGCAGCTCGACGAGCGTGAATGCGGCGGCGCGCACGCGTTTGGCGTTGACTTGCGGGGTTGGTTCTGCCATAGGGGAGACCGATGTATCCACTTCGGTATATCGGACGCATCCTATCCCGCCGGCGGCCGGTGCGTCAAGTCCCGCGCGCCGGCGTTTCCGGGAAAGGGGACGTGGCGATGCGCCGTCCGTACAGTTGGCTTGCGATCGGGTTCCTGTTTGCCGCGGGGGCCGTGGCGGCGCCGCGGACGGCGGTCGATGCGAACGGGGATGCCGTGACGCTGGCCGGTATCCCGGAGCGGATCGTGGTGGCGGGGAAGGCGGCCCTGATTCCGTCGGACGCACTGTTCCTGTTCCCGGAGGGCCGGAAGCACCTGCTGCGGCTGGCGCGGGTGGACCAGGGGATGGGGAATCTCTTCGCGCTGCTGGAGCCGGGGCTGGCGGCGGAGGGCGGGGCGGCCACGATGCAGAACGGCGGCACCGAGGAGCTGGCGGCGCTGCGTCCGGACCTGGTGATCGCGAAGACGGCCTCCACGGTGACGGTCGTCGGGAAGCTGAGGCCGCTGGGGATTCCGAGTTTCGCGATGTCGCTGGAGACGCCGGAAGAGTGGCTGCGGGAGCTGCCGGAGCTGGGGCGTCTGCTGGGCGAGGACGCCCGGGCGGCGGAGGTGTGCGGGATGATCCGGTCCCGCATGGAAGCGGTGGCGGCGGGCGTGCAGGCGGCGCTTTCGGCGCCGGGGGCGGTGCGACCGCGGGTACTGGTGCTGCAGGCGTCGGCGGCGGACGGCACGATGTCGTTTTCGGTATCGCCCGACGCGTGGCTCCAGACGTGGATGGTCGAGGCGGCGGGCGGGGATCCGGTCTGGAAGGGGACGGGCCTCACGGCGGACGGCTGGAGCAAGGTGTCGTTCGAGCAGATCGCCGCGTGGAATCCGGATGCCATCTTCTTCGTCTCCTTCAAGGCGCCCGTCGCGCCGCTGCTGGCGGCGGTGAAAGCGGACCGCCGCTGGCGGCTCCTCAAGGCGGCGCGGGCGGGGCGGCTCCGCGCGATGCCGGCGGACCTGGTGGCGTACGCGCAGCCGGTGAGCCGTTGGGTCCTGTGCCTGCAATGGCTTGCGGCGGAGCTGTGGCCGGAGGCGTTCCCGGGGTTCGGCATGGAGGCGGAAATCGCGCGGTTCTACCGTGATTTCTTCGGCCTGGAGCCGGGGCCCGCGCTGGATGCCATCCTCCGGGCCTGGCGCGAATCCGCCCCCGCCGCCTGACCGCCGCCCCGCCCTCCCGCCGCGAACGTCCGGCCTTGCGGACCGCCGGAGGAGCGGTTGCCGGGCGGCCGCGTTCGGGAGTCCGGCAGGGCCGGGGTCCGCCGTTTTTCGTTGCATGGGGCGGGCGGCCCCGTATAGATTGGAAGCATGCAGTCCACCCGCGAGTTCGATTTCTGGTACGCCGTGCACAACACGCAGATCGTGCTGATGCCGCGCGGCCGGCTCGAAACGTTCGGCGTCACCCTCCTGCGCTACCACCTGCTCGCCGAGCCGATGGACGGCGTGGGGCAGGTCCGCATCCGCGAGGGGCGCATCCAGGCCTTCCGGCCCCAGATCCTCACCCCGCAAAGCCTTGCCGAGTCCCCGCTCGAAGCCGGGTTCGCGTCCGAGCAGGCCGAGGCGTTCGTCCGGTGGCTCCGCGAGCACGAGGAGGACATCGCCATCCTCAAGTACGGATTCAGGATCCGGCAGGAAACCGTCAACGAGACCCTCGTCCACGACACGCTGCCCAACGTCCTCGACCGGGTCAAGACCGACCTCGAAGCCCGCGACGATCCGTACGGCGCGCTGCTCGTCGGCGTCGACGAGCCGTGGGAGGTGTGCCTGCTGACGCTGCTCTTCGGCATGGCCCGCCGCTCCGCCCCCGGGAACGCCCGCGAACTGCGCGCGGATCCCGACGGCTCCCGGCACGAAATCGAGGCCGCGTTCCGGCTCGCCGCCCGCGACCGGTCTTCGCTCTCCGCCCTGGCGTCGCTCCTGCGCCGCCGCGGCCGCTTCGCCGAGTACGAGGACCGCTTCTACGCCCTCGTCCGCGCCCACGCCCGCTGATTCCCGTTCTCCCCGCCGCGCGCCCTCCTTGACTTTCCGCGCGCGACCCGTTATGAAGTCCAGCGTTTCCCGCGCCGGCTTAGCTCAGTTGGCAGAGCAGCTGATTTGTAATCAGCAGGTCGTCGGTTCGAATCCGTCCGCCGGCTCCATTTTCCCCGGGAGGGGAGGGGGCGTCAGAACCCGAGCGCGTCGTTGACCAGGATGACCTGGATCCGGCCCGGATGGCGCGAAAAACGGGTCACCAGGAACTGGCAGCAGATGCTGTCGGGCGACTTGCAATCCATGCAGGAGCCGGTTTTGCGGCACGGGGTGTCCAGGTCGAAACGCTGCACGTTGATCGGGGCCGCGACGCCGCGGGCGCGCTTGAGGGCGGAGTCGAAGTCGTGGCAGACCTTGTTCATGCCGACGACGAAGAGGACCTTGCGGGGGCCGTAGGCGATGGCGGAGACGCGGTTGGAATTGCCGTCGATGTTGACCAGGATGCCGTCCTCGGTGATGGCGTTTGCGCTGGCGAGGAAGACGTCGGCGTCGTATGCGGCGAGCATGGCGGCGCGCTTGTCGGCGGCGGCTTCGCGGTCGATGTAGTTCCGCCCGCCGCCCTTGAGGGCCTCCACGAGCCCGATGTCGTGCGCGCTCTGGCAACCGCCCATCGCGACGGTCGCGCCTTCGGGAATCAGCGAGAGTGCGAGTTCCAGGGCGGCGGCGCGGTCGGCGGCGTAGAAGCCTTCCATGTTGCGGGAGCGGAGTCCCTGGATGACCTTCTGCGCGAGGAGGGCGTTCCGTTTTCCGATGTTTTCGTTCATGGCGCTTGCAACCTCCGGGATTCACCAGTCGGCGGAGAGGCCGTCTTCTTCGTCTTCGTCAGGTTCCTCCCCGTCGTTCTCCGCGACGGCTTCGCGCACCGCCATCGCCCCCTTGGCGATGGAGTCGAGGGCGGCATGGAGGTCCGCCAGCGGCATCGAGGCGACGCTTTCCAGGCGCCCGCCGTCCGGGTTCCACCGCTGGGAAAAGGCCAGCGTCATCTCCGGGAGGTCGGGGTCGGAGGCGAAAGCGGAGAGGCCTTCGGGGAAGAGCGCGACGGCGTCGTCGGCATCGTCGCCGGCGACCGTCTGGACGAAGGCTTCCAGACGGGGCAGGATCGCGCGGAGCGCCGGACGCAGGCGGACGAAACCGCAGGAGGCGCCGGCAGGCGCATCGCCGTAGGCGGCGGCGAAGGCCGGCATCGCGGCGACCGGGGCCTTCGCGGTCTTTCCGGCGGCGAGATCGGCGAGGACCTCGCCAAGCCGCCCTTCCGGGAGCGTCCCGAGGTACAGCGCCGGACCGACCGCCGCGGCGTCGAACTCCCCGAGTTCGCGCGAGGGGACAGCGCCTGCGCCCTCGAAGCGCAGGACGTGTCGGCGCACGGAAATCCCCTCCACCATCCGCTCACCGGCGGTTTCGAGCCGGAGCCCCTCCACCCCGTCCGCCAGTTCGTCCGCGCCGTCCGCGCCGTCCTCGTCCTCTCCGGCGGCGGTGCGGAAGGCCTCCGCGACGGCGGATGCCATCCCGCGGACGAACTCGGGCAACCCGTCGAGCGTGCCCTGCGGATCCTCCGGAAACGCGAGGAGGGCGCTGCTGCCGGCCCCGGTCCCGTCTTCCGCGGGGAGGAGGGCCATGGCGTATTCGTCGCCGATCAGGCGGCAGAACGCGATGTAGGAGGAAACGAAGGTTTCGCGGAGGACGGCGGTCTGCTCCCCTCCGTCCTCGTCTGCATCCAGGCCGCCCAGGAAGGACTGGCTGGCGAAGAACGCGCGGAGGTCGCCGTCGGAGAAAAGGGACAACTCCTGCCGGGTCGTCCCCGCCGCCACGGCGTCGGAAAACAAGATGGCGTTCGCGAGCGGGGAAGCCGGGGCGCCGACGGTCGCGGCGATGCGCGCCTGGGGCGTGCCGGGGACGCTCTCGACGGCAAAACCGGCCCGGAAGCGGTCCTCCCCGTCGAGCCCGATTCCGAAGGCCGCCGACCGGATGGGGAAATCGGGCTGCGCCAGGAACTCCCGCAACGCCGCTCCGGGGGATCCCGTCCGGGCGCCGGCCACGGCCTGCCGCAGGGCATCGAAATCGATGGCGGCGGCCAATACGCCTTCCGCGCGGACCGCGGGCGCGGCGTCGAGCAGCGCGAGGGCCCCGTCCACGCCGCCGATCCCGTTCCCGAGCGCGTCGGACTGTACCAGTGCGATGCGGTCCCCGCGGGGGACGGCGACCGTGATGCCCCCTCCGCTGCGCAGCGCCACGGCCCCTTCGGGCAGGACGAGACCCTCCGGCAACCCGTCGGCGGGGAGCGCGCCGGCCATCTTCCCGACCGAGGCGGCGGAATCGCCGCCGGCCGCGGGGTACTCGAGCACGACGGCCCAGTCGTTTCCCTCCGACGAACACACCACCGCGCGGACCGTCCCGTTCCCGTTGGCGATTTCGGACGGGTCGGCACCGAGCGCCGCGGTCCCCATGCCGGTGAACATGGCCTTGGCCTGTCCGGCGGGGGCGTAGGGGGCGGCGATGCGGTCGACGGCGCCGAAGAAGGCGTCGAGCCCGCGGATTTCGACCTGCGCGATGGCGGCGGGCGCGGCGGCGCGGGCGGGCAGGGCGATCGCGGACGCGGCGGCGATCGCGAAAACGAGGGTGCGGATCGTGGATTTCATGGCGGAGTCCTCCGGTACGTTTCTTCTGCCCCGCACAATGACGCAGACCGCGGACGGCGGCAAGGTTTATTTTCCGTCGAACTTTTTGCTTGCTTTCGATTGCGGGCAAAGGCCAGAATCTCCCGGAAAACCGTGTGTTTGGCCGTCCGCCCGTCAGTCGGCGGACAGGAATGGGAAAACCGCCATGAAACTTTACGACAGACTCCTGGACAAGAGCGAATCCCTGGCCCTCGTGGGCCTCGGCTACGTGGGAATGCCCATCGCCATCGCCTTCGCGAAAAAGGGCCTCGATGTCATCGGGTTCGACCTGAACAAGGCCAAGATCGATGTGTACCGCTCCGGACGCGACCCGACCCTGGAAGTCGGGGACGAGGCCATCCGGAACACCACCGTCCAGTTCACCTCGGACGAGACGGAGCTCCGGAAGGCCAAGTTCATCATCGTGGCCGTTCCCACCCCCGTCAACACCGACCACACGCCGGACCTTTCCCCCGTCATCGGCGCATCCGAGATCGTCGGTCGCAATCTCGCGCCCGGCGCCATCGTGGTCTACGAGTCCACCGTCTATCCCGGCTGCACGGAGGACGTCTGCATCCCCATCCTCGAAAAGCAGAGCGGCCTCCGCTGCGGCGTGGATTTCAAGGTCGGCTACAGTCCCGAACGCATCAATCCCGGCGACAAGGTCCACCGCCTCGAAAACATCCACAAGATCGTGTCCGGCATCGACGCCGAGAGCCTGGCGGAAATCAAGGCGGTCTACGACCTGGTCGTCGAAGTGGGCACCCACCCCGTGTCCAATCTCCGCACGGCCGAAGCCGTCAAGGTCGTCGAGAACAGCCAGCGCGACATCAACATCGCCTTCATGAACGAACTCGCCATGGTGTTCGACCGCATGGACATCGACACCAACGAAGTCGTCGACGGCATGAACACCAAATGGAACGCCCTCGGCTTCCGCCCCGGCCTCGTCGGCGGGCATTGCATCGGCGTGGATCCCTATTACTTCACCCACGAGGCCGAAAAACTCGGCTATCACAGCCAGATCATCCTCAATGGCCGGATCGTCAACGACGGCATGGGGGCCTTTGTCGCCGACGCCGCCATCCGCAAGATGATCCAGGCGGGACAGGCCCCCAAACGCTCCAAGGTCGTCATCCTCGGCCTGACCTTCAAGGAAAACTGCCCGGACGTCCGCAACAGCAAGGTCGCCGACATCGTCTCCCGCTTCGCCGAGTTCGGCATCGCCCCGCTCGTCGCCGACCCCTGGGCAGACCCCGCCGTCGCCAAGAAGGAATACGGGATCGACCTCGTGGACATGTCCGGAACCCGGGATGCCGACTGCGTGGTCGTCGCCGTCGCCCACAAGCAATTCAAGGAAATGGGCCTGGCCGGCACCCTCGAACTCTTCGGCAACCCCGCCGGAAAGGTTCTCATCGACGTCAAAGGCCTGTTCCCCATCGCCGAATTGAACGCCTCGGGCGTCCTTTGGTGGAGGCTTTGACGGTTTCCGGGTGGCTGGATGCGCTGAAAACCCGCGGAAAGTATAGGTCCTTCTGGACATTTACTGGATGGCGATGATGTTGCCGTAACGAAGCGGCCGTATTCAGGACATGAGGTGTGCGCATGCATCCGCCCCTCTCCGAGAGGGGGGGGGCCGGTGGAAGGAATGGTAAGAGGATTGCGCCTTCGGAGCGGATGGGAATGACGGTGGGGGATTACTGCGGGTGGCCGTCGATGACTGCTTCTGCAGGGTCCATCCACAAAGGACTTGATTCGTTTGTTGTCGGTGGAAAGTCGCGCTTTCCGTGAGGGCCGACCGCAGTACTCCCCCCGTCGCGGCCCCTGCCGCTTGTCTTTTTCCATGCATGGACATCCAATCCATGGCCGCGCCACCCCCCCTCGGAGGGGGGCGGGTCCAGTCGCCCTCCTGGCATCTCGCATTCGTGGGATTGCAACGGGGGCCACTACACTCGAACACTTCGTCGTTGTCCTTTTCGGTCACCAGGAAGGGGACGCGCCATGTCCTCTCATTGCGCCCGAGGGAGTTGTCAGGCGAAAATCTTGCGATTTCTTCCCGGGCCCTCCCTCCGGTAGGGCCCGACCTCCGGGCGGGCCGTGCGAAAGGATTGCCCATGACGGCCCGCCCGGAGGTCGGCCCCTACCGACCGACCGGACCATGCAAAAGACAAGGTTTTCACCTGACAAGCCCGAAGCAGACAAACAACAAGGGCGCGCACGCAACCTCAGAGGTTTTTCAGGTACTCCATGAACGCGCGCTTGTTGTCCAGGGCGGTGGTGGTGGGACGGCCGAGGTCGGCGCGGGCACCGATGGAACTCCTGGCTTCGATGAGGGTGAGGGTGCCGCGGAATTTCGCGTCGGCCAGGGCGTCGTCGAGGGCGTCGAAGTTGTCCACGCAGACGGCATGGGGATAGCCGCAGGCCCTGGCAATGGCCACGAGATCGATCTGCGAGGCGACGGTGGGCATGCCGCCGACCGTCTCGTGGGCGCCGTTGTTGATGACGACGTGGACGAGGTTCGCGGGCTTGTTGGCCCCGATGACGGCCATGGCTCCCATGTGCATGAGGGCGGCACCGTCGCCGTCGATGCACCAGACGCGCCGGCCGGGCTTGTTCAGGGCGACCCCCAGCGCGATGGAGGAGGCGTGGCCCATGGAGCCGACCGTCAGGAAGTCGCGGGAATGGTCCTGGCCGTTGGCGGTGCGGATTTCGAACAGTTCGCGGGAGGCCTTGCCGGTGGTGGAAACGATGGGGTCGTCCCCGGCGGCGGCGGCGACGTGGCGGACGATTTCCTCGCGCACCATGGCGTTGGCGTTGGAGTAGTCCACCTTGCCGTCGAACGAGAGCGCGCCCTTGCGGATGACGAAGGCGACGTCCTTCCCGGCGGCCAGCAGCGGACGGAAGGCCTCCATGGCGGCGGCGAGCTCGTCCTCGGTGGTGTCCTTGGATACGACGAAGGAGCGGATGTCCATGTCGTCGAGGAGCTTGACGGTGACTTCGCCCTGGTAGACGTGCTGGGGTTCGTCGTGGATGCCGGGCTCGCCGCGCCAGCCGACGACGAAGATGACGGGGATGGCGTAGACCTTGTCGTTCAGCAGCGAGGCGGCGGGATTGATGATGTTGCCCTCGCCGGAGTTCTGCATGTAGACGACGGGAACCTTGCCGGTGGCCAGATGGTAGCCCGCGGCCAGCGCCGCGCAGTTGCCTTCGTTGGCGGCGATGACGTGGTGGTGCGGGTCGATGCCGTACGTGGCCATCAGCCAGTTGCAGAGGGCCTTGAGCTGGGAATCGGGGACGCCGGTGAAGAAATCGGCACCGAGGATTTCGATGAAACGTTCGACTTTCATGGGGGCTCTCCTTGGCAGGGGTTCAGGTTGGGGCGGTTGCGAGAATCTTGCGGTAAAGGGCGTCGATGACTACCACGTCGAGTGCGACGGGATGGTTCTTGAGCCGGTCGGGATTGACGGAGGTGCGCAGCTCGGCGAACTGTTCTTCGGTGGCGGCGGGGATGGGCAGTTCGAGGGACCGGAAGATGGCGTCGAGCTTCGCCGCGGCATCCTCGGGCGTGGCGCAGTCCATGGCGGCGGCGATGCCGCGGAAGGCGTCCTGCAACGCGGCCTCCCCGCGTGGATCGCAGCAGCGATCGGCGTGGTCGAGCATCCACGGGAACAGGACGCGGTCGCAGAGGATGGCGGCGTGTCCATGGGCGATGCCGAAGAGCGACGTGAGCTTGTAGCACATGGCGTGGCCGGCGGTGGTCTGGGTGACGTTGATGGCCTTCCCGGCGACGTGGGCGGCGCGGAGCATCCCGGCGTTGCCCTCGGGCGTGTTGGCGAGATAGCCGGGCAGGTTCGCGAGCGTGCGGCGGATGGCATCGGCACTGTAGCCGCGGCTTTCTTCCGTGGAGTTGAGCGACCAGTACGATTCGATGGCGTGGCACAGCGCATCCATGGCGGTCGCCTTCCGCTGGTACGGCGGGAGCGTGTCGAGCGCCGACGGGTCGAACAGCACGGCGGAGGGAATGCACGAAGCGTGCGTGACGGACTGTTTCCTGCCTTCGAAGTAGATGACCGCGTAGCGCGTCGCCTCCGAGCCGGTGCCGGCGGTCGTCGGCATGGCCAGGAACGGGATGGCGTTGGGCACGATTTCCTGGCGGAGGTAGTTGCGCGCCGGGTCCATGTTGGCGTAGAGCTTGATGCACTTGGCGACATCCATCGCCGACCCTCCGCCCACCGCGAGAATCGCGTTGCAGCCCGACGCGCGGAACCGGGCGACCCCCTCCGCGACCGATTCGTAGAGCGGATTGGGCCGGAAGTCCGAGAACCGCACCACCGGCATCCGCTCCCCGATTTCCGCGAGCTTGGCCTTGAAGCGGGAGAGGAACTCCAGCGACGGGTCGCACACCACGAACAGGCCGGAGACGCCGTGCTCCGACAGCCACGCGTCGAGCGGCGCGTAGCCACCGTCGGGGAGGAGAACCGCCTGCTCCATCGCCTATTCCTCCGGAATCAGCGTGATGATGTCCTTGATGGACATGCACATCGCGTCGCATTCCTTCGCCCGGTGGTGTTCCAGGATCGTGCGCGCCGCGTTCTGCATCGCCGGGAAGCCCGTGCGGGTGAGCTGGTTCGCGTAGATCACGATGTTCGCCCCGCGTTCCTTGAACTCCTCCTCCGTCACCGCGTTGAACGAGGTCGGCACCAGCACGATCGGCGTCGAGGCGTCCTTCGCACGGAACTTTTCGATGAACTCGAAGATTTCCGACGGGTCCTTCTTCCGCGAGTGGATCATGATGGCGTCCGCCCCCGCCGCCGCGAACGCGAAGGCCCGCTCCAGCGCGTCCTCCATCCCGCGCTCCAGGATGAGCGACTCGATGCGGGCGCAAATCATGAAGTCCTTCGTCTTCTGCGCCTTCTTCCCCGCGCGGATCTTGGCGGAGAAGTTCTCGATGGAGTCCTGCGTCTGTGCGACTTCCGTGCCGAAGAGGGAGTTTTTCTTGAGCCCGGTCTTGTCCTCGATGATGACCATGGATACGCCCATGCGTTCGAGGGAGCGGACCGTGTAGACGAAGTGCTCGGTCAGCCCGCCCGTGTCGCCGTCGAAGATGATCGGCTTGGTCGTCACCTCCATGATGTCGTCGATGGTGCGGAACCGGCTCGTCATGTCCACCAGCTCGATGTCGGGCTTGCCCTTGGCCGTGGAGTCGCAGAGGGAAGAGACCCACATCGCGTCGAACTGGCGGGTGCCGCCGTCCTGGTAGACCTTGGTCTTCTCGACGATGAGCCCCGTGATGCCGCTGTGGGCTTCCATGGCCGTCGCGAAGCCCTTCATCTCCAGCGTGCGGCGCAGGCGGGCGCGGCGGAGGTCGGGCAGGGAGAGTTCGGCGCGGGCGCGCGCCTCCATTTCGCGGTATTCCGGCGCGTCGGAGTGGGGGAACTCGACCAGGCGCCCGCCGTAGCCGGCGAGGATGGAGACCACCTCGTCGCGGACCGGCTTCTGGAAGCCCGTGCACCAGTCGTCGCCGTGGACCACGATGTCGGGGCGGTATTTCTCGAGGTTTTCCCGGTAGGAAAGCGTGCGCTGCTCCACGACCTTCCGCACCCCGGCGATGCCCTCGAAGAGCTTGCGGCGCTCGGACGCGGGAACCAGCGGATAGCGCTTGTAGGCGCTCACCGCCTCGTCGGAGAGCACGCCGACGACCAGGCGGCCCAGGCGGGCGGCCTTGCGGATGATCGCGATGTGCCCGCCGTGGAGGATGTCCGTCGAGAACGTCATGTAGACCGTGCGCGATTCGACCTCGCGCAACCGCGCCGAAACCACCGCCAGGTCGTCCGGGTTGTCGATTTCGGCGCACAGCAGGTCGCGGACGTCCACGGCGCGGACGTTTGCCGCCCCGTCGAGGTCGTTGAGCGCGTTTTCCGCGTAGACGCCGGTGTTGCCGGCCTCGCAGTATTCCGCGATCTTGTCCAGCCAGCGGAGCCAGTCCGCCTTCTCCAGCTTGTAGAGCGCCTGGGCGGCCATCGCCCCTTCGCCGAAGAATCCGGTGCCGACCTTCTGCACGAACCCGTCCGCCACCACCGCCTTGAAATCCTTCTCCGGAAGCGGCAGGGTGGAGGAGACGGCCATGCCCGATCCCGGGGCGGCCAGCAGCAGGTCCAGCACCTCGTTCTCGAACACGAGGTCGCCGTGCATCAGCAGGATGTCGTCGTCCCGCAGTAGCTCCCGCGCGCAGTGGATGCTGTAGATGTAGTTCGTCTTGTCGTAGACCGGATTCTTGACGAACCGGATCCGCAGCGGCAGGTCGAGGCTCTGGCAGTAGCGCTCCAGCACCCCGTCGAACAGCCCGGTCGTCATCACCACGTCTTGGATTTCCGCGTCCACCAGCTGGTTCAGCTGCCGCGACAGGATGGTTTCGCTCGGCGAAACCTCCGTCATGCACTTGGGATGCTCCGACGTGAGGACCCCCATGCGGGAACCGAGTCCGGAATTCAGGATGAGCGCTTTCATGGCTTGTTTTTTCCTTTGTTGGCGGATTTGGCGGATTGATTATGAAAAAGCCTGTTCATGTCAGATGGGGAATATACGAAAAGTCCTCCATCTTTGAAACTCTTTTTGAAAACGGCCGCACTCTCTTGTGACCAACTGGAACACACATGCTTCGGAATGGAAACCATTCCCAAGTCAGGAATTGGACTATCAGAGGCCGACGATATGGATGGTTTTGCCGCCGTGGACGAGGTCGCGGAGGAAGAGCTTGTCGGCCCAAGGCCTGGTTTTGTCCTCGTCGAATACGGGCATCCATCCCTCGTCGAGGCCGAGGCGGTCGAGGTAGGCGGCGAACTGGTCGAGGGATTGCGGCTCGCGGTAGTTGCGTTTCATCTTGAGTTCCACGGCATAGCGGAATTCTCCGAAGATGACGCACAGGTCGAGGCGCAGCGACCCCAGCGCCATCTCGCGGAGAATCCGCCCGCCGCCGTTGACGACGCGCTGGAGGTAGGCCATCAGGACGAGGTGGGGGAACGCTTCCTTGTACTCGTAGATGGCGCGGTCGGATTCCGAATTCTCGCGCCAGAACTTCTGGAACTCCGCCATGAGCTTCGGCATGTCGAGGGAGCCGTCGGGAAGCAGCCAGAACGGGGTGGGGTAGGTCCGTCCGAAAGCGGCCTGCTGGTCCACCGTGAGGTAGCGCAGGATGATTTCGGCGTACATCGGGTTGGCGGGAACGAGATTGGCCCCGTCTTCGCGGAGAATGCCCAGGTCCAGGACGTAGCGGTAGTCGTCGTCGTTGCGCGAGGCGCCGGCGGCGTCCCCCAGGATGACCGGCTCCACCACGCGCCGGACGCGCTCTTCCTTGAGGCGCTCCATCAGCGAGTCCACGTGGGTGCCCCGCGCGCGGATGATGCTTTCCTTTGCGCTTTCCATGTCCCCGGCCGTGACCGGCTCCGCGTAGCGGCGGGCGTGGATTTTCTCGACGCACTCCCGCGCCAGCGCGTTCACCAGCCACGGCTGGCCCCGCGTCAGGGTGTAGGCCGCGGATACGGCGTCGTCCGTGAACGCCTGTCCCGTGGCCGCCGTGTGCTGCCCGTAGAGCGTGCGGATGTCCTCTTCGGAGAAGGAGGAAAGCGTCAACGCCTCCGTGATGATGTTGAACGGGCTTGCGGACCCCATGGTCTGCTCGTCGGGCCGGATTCTCGCCTTGTAGTCGCGGATGTTGCGCATGCTCACCAGCGCGACGGAGACGGGGAAGGGGGTTTCATCCCGGTTGACATAGCCGTCGCGCAGTTCCCGCAGGAAGGTGATGAGCGTTCCGTCGGAAAGCGCGTCCACTTCGTCGAAAAAGACAACCAGGGGCTTTGGAGCGGCTGTTTGCGCCAGCAACGTCAGAAAGCGTTTGGGCCGCGGAAACCGGCTGGTTTTCACAGGGTCGAACGGCGCGGCGATGGAGCCGAACACGGGATGGTCGAGGAGGTCGGAAACCATGTTCCCGACCATCCGTTCCAGTCCGGCGGTCGGATCGGTGAAAGCCTGCGTGGCTTCCAGGGAGAAATAGAGCGCCGACATCCTGCCCGTCGCGTTCAAATCCCGGACAAGGGCCCGGATGGCCGTGGTCTTGCCCGACTGGCGCGGGGCGTGGAGGACGAAGTAGTTCCCTTCCTCGACAAGTTGCATGAGGCCGGGAATGCGTCCAAGCGGCGGCAACATGTAATGTTCATCCGGATTGCAGGGGCCGGCAACATTGAATTTCAGTGTTTTGCGGGGCAAGGGCATGGGATGAATCTCTCGGTTCGATGCCGCTAGTTTGCCAACGCACGTCCCCGGCGGCAAGGGAAATCCGTTGAGTGCGGCCCGTGAAAAACGAGGGTGGGAACCTGTGTGGACGCGGGCATCCTGCCTGCGCGGCGGACCGTCGGCGCCCGTGCGCCCGCCGCCCTCCCGGGGGGGGCCATGGGGGTGTCAGGCGAAAACCTCGTTTTTTGCCTGGCGCGGCTGGCCGACCTCCGGGCGGCCCGTCATGGACCATCCTTTCGCACGGCCCGCCCGGAGGTCGGGCCCTGCCGGCGGGAACGCCCGACAAGAAATCACAAGGGTTTTTGTGGAACAATCGTCCTTTAATCCCGTCTTGGAAACGAAACAAAATGCATTGACGGAAGCGGGCGGGGGGTGGTAAAAAAACAGCCAGAAGAAAGTGTGTACGCCACCAGGAGGTCCTCCCCATGAGAAAACTGTTGAAATCCCTCGCCTGTTTTGCCACGGCTGCCCTTGTGGGCGCCAGCGCATTCGCCAACTACGATTGGTATGACACCAGCATCGGAATCGGCGGCATCAAGAGCAATTTCCAGGACTGGTCTCGCGGCAATGGTGATCCGGACACGGATTTGGGTGCGCTGACCAGCTTGACCCTTTCCAGCGTCGAAATGAATATCTGGGACGACGACAACGACCGCGGCGGCGTCAACATGTTCTTCCGGCTTTACGGCGACAATGGCCAGATTGGCGGCGACGTGGACGTTTGGCTGGGGGGCGCCGAACGCATCGAAGGGAGCGTCCATGACTTCTCCGTTTCCTATACGGGCCCGTTCGATTTGGCGGATGCGTTCGGCGTCACGCTGGAGGACGGCAAGACCTACTATCTGAACATGTGGGCCAAGTCCTACGGCGATGCCGGCGACCACTGGTACAGCGGCGACGGCGACAACTACCACACCAAGTTCGTCTATTGTGGCACGCCCAAGACCTACACGCTGGTCGAAAGCGCGGACGACCTCGTGGTGGGTGCCGATTACCTCGTCGTCTCCACCGTGGACGGCGCCTACAGCGCGATGAAGAACGAAGTCAACGGCACGGGCATCGGGTGTCTCGGCCTCGCCGATGACGCCATTTCCGGCAACACCATCGCCGCCGCCTCCGACGCCATCGTCTGGCAGCTCCTGGAAGGCACGGCCGTAGGCCAGTGCGAGTTGTACAACGCGGCGGCGAACGTCTTTGCCGCCGATTCCGATGACCTCGCTGGCCGCGCCCAGCTGCTGGCCGACGGCACGGATGCCCTTGCCCAGTGGACAATCGATACTTCGGCCCTGCCGGCCGTCAAGTTTTACAGCGTGTCCTATCCCGACCGCTGCCTGCAGCGTGACAACTTCGCGGCAAACGAAAGGTTTGCCGCATACGACAGGGCGCATGTGGCTCCCCGCCTCTACCGGGACGACTCCACGGTCCAGACGGTGACGTTCGACCCGTCCCCCTACGGGACGTTCCGCGGCGAGCCGACGATGACCATGACCTTCGAGTTCGGCGGAACGTACCATGACCTGCCCGGGACCACGCCGGACGGGACCCACGCGCGCATCGGGTGGTACCGGGTTCCCGATGGCGAGGAAGGGGAGCCCGTGCTGGAAGGCGACGAG
>CACXEY010000266.1 GCA_902766695.1 uncultured bacterium | reverse complement strand
GGGGGGGGGGGGGGGGGGGGGGGGGGGGGGGGGGGGGGGGGGGGGGGGGGGGGGGGGGGGGGGGGGGGGGGGGGGGGGGGGGTGGGGGAGGGGGGGGCCGACGGGGCGGCCCCCGGCCGGACTTTTGATGCTGCGGATGCGGAGGCCGGCGCGGCGGAGGGGTCAGGGGAAGAGGGCAAGGGATTCGGTGATGGAGTCGCAGACATAGGGGAGGGTCGCGGGGAGGAGGCCGGCGACGTTGATGCGGCCGCCCTTGACCATGTAGATGGCGCGTTCGGTGCGCAGCCACGCGACTTGGGCTTCGGTCAGGCCGCTGTAGGAGAACATGCCGTTCTGGCGGACGATGTAGGTGAAGTCGCGGTCGGGGTTGCGGGCGGCAAGGCCGTCGGCGAGGAGTGTTCTATTGCCGGCGATGCGCGCTTGCATGGCGGCGAGTTCCTTGAGCCAGAGGGCGCGGAGTTCGGTGTCGGCCAGGATGGTCTTGGCGATGGCGGCGCCGTGGCGCGGCGGGTTGGAGTAGAGGACGCGCGCGATGCGGCGGACGTGGGTGAGGGCGGATTGGGCGTCGTCGGGGGTGCGCGCGAGGAGTTGCAGGGAGCCGGCGCGTTCGCTGTAGAGGCCCATGTTCTTGGAGAAGGAGGTGGCGACCAGGGCTTCGGGGACGCGGGAGAGGACGGCGAGCAGTCCGGCGCGGTCGTCGACGGGGTTGCGGCCGAAGCCTTGGTAGGCGAAGTCGAAGAAGGGGAGCCAGCCGCGCTTTTCGGCGATGGCGGCGATCTGTTGCCAGAGGGCGGGGTCGGGGTCGGCGCCGGTGGGGTTGTGGCAGCAGGCGTGGAGGAGGACGATGTCGGTGGGGGGGACGGCGGAAAGGGCGTCGAGGAGGGGGGCGCCGGCGACGGAGCGGGAGGCGGGGTCGTACCAGGGGTAGGTGTTCTGGGCGAGGCCGACGTCGCGGACGATGGCGCCGTGGTTGCCCCAGGTGGGGGCGGGGAGCCATACGGTGGCGTCGGGGCGCAGCTGCCGGGCGAGGGCGAAGCCGAGGCGCAGGGCGCCGGTGCCGCCCAGGGCCTGCGCGGCGGCGATGCGGCCTTCGCGCAGGGGACCAAAATCGCCGCCGAAGACGAGTTCGCCGACGAGGCGCATGGTGGCGGGGTCGCCGGAGATGGGGAGGTACGTCTTGGTCTTTTCGGTGGCGGCGAGGAGGTGCTCGGCCTTGCGGACGGCGTCCAGGACGGGCGTGGTGCCGGTCTCGTCCATGAACACGCCGACGCCCAGGTTGACCTTGCAGGGACGCGGGTCGGCGCGGTAGGCGTCGGTCAGGCCCAGGATGGGGTCGGGCGGGGCGGGTTGGATGCGGTCGAACATGGCGGAGGACCTCCTCGCGGGGCGGTGGGGGGCGGGTGCGGACGGCTCAGGGGTAGTAGGCTTCGACCCAGGAGCAGATGCTCTCGGAATCGACCTGCGTGATGCCCATCTCGCGCGCGGCGTTCTCGGGGGAATCGGAGGCGTGGGCGGCGTTGACCATGACGTCGGTGCCGAATTCGCGGCGGACGGACCCGGTGGCGGCCTTGGTGGGGTCGGTGGAGCCGAGGATGGTCCGGATGCGCGAGATGGCGTTCGGGCCGGCGTAGACGAGCAGGAGGCAACGGACGGTGCCGGGCTTGGCCTTCTCGCCCTCGACGAGGCCTTCGCCCCAGCGGCCGGTCATGAACTGCACGATCTGGTAGAACTGGTTGTCGCCGTAGAGGGGGCCGAGCAGGTCGCCGAGCTTGCCCTTGGTTTCTTCGGTCAGTTCCATCCCGAGCTCGGCGGCGACGGCCTTGGCGGAGCGTTCGGCGACCTTGCCCTTGAGCTTTTCGCGCAGGACCTGCTGGACGGGGCCATAAAAACGCTCGGCCTCGGCGACGCTCATGCGGTGGACCTTCGCGCAGACGATGCGCAGGCCGCTGCGGGAGAAGATGTCGATGATCTGTCCCGGGCGCGCGGACGCGAAGCGGAAGTTGTCGGGCTTGAGGATGACGAGGGCGCGCTGGCTGTCGGCTTCCTGGACGACGTCGCCGGCGGTGTCGACCATGCCGCCGTCCTCGGCGCTGTGGGCGGCCCAGAGCTTGAGGGCGGCGCCGGCGCTGCGGACGGAGGGGCCGATGAAGACGGCGGGCTCGAAGTACTGGACGTCGCCGGAGGCGCCGATGATGTAGTCGCCGTAGGTGTCGCGGATGGTCTCGCCGGCGTTGGCGGGGCGGATGGGGCCGGTGGCGTCCTTGATGCGCTTGATGGCGTCCTCGCCCTCGAAGAGGAGCATCATGACGCGGCGGCGGGCGCCGGTGGTCGGGTCGGGGGCGTAGCGGTGGGCGACGTAGTCGGCGAGGAGCGGGCGGGCGACGGGATCGACCTCCTCGTCGTGGCGGATGAGGTCGGCGTACTTCCGGGCGAGTTCGGCGCTGGGGGCGAACATGCGGGCGGCGACAAGGTCGAGGCCGGTGCGCGAGATGTAGCGGCCGATGATGCCGCCGGTGCGCGACTTGGAGACGGTGTAGGGGTTGATGAGGACGAAGGCCAGTTCTTTGGACATTGGAAAACTCCTGTTGGCGGGTGGATGGTTTCGGGGCGCCGCCCCGTAGCGGCACCGCCGCGCATTCAACCACGTCCGGCGGGAAAAGCAAGAGCGGTTTGGCCCCGCGGCACGCTCCCTCGGCCGCGCGGAGTTTTCCAACGATTGGAAACTTTTTTTCCAATGGTTGGAAAAACCGGGCCGATTTTTCCAATGATTGGAAAAAATTTTCGGCAATTTTCCAATGATTGGAAAAAAGTTTTCCAATGGTTGGAAAACTCGTGACGGCGGCGGCGGGGAGGGGAATGCGTTCATGCGAAGGGAGCATGGGGGAAAACAGGCGGAAATCCGATGATTTTCCTTGATATCGCGAATGGTTTCCGCGGGCGTCGGGGCGGCCTTGCGGGAGGGGTTCCGCCCGTGCTACGATGGGAGGCCGCGCGATGAAAGCCCCCGATACGCCATCCCTGTTCCCCGAACCGGCCGCCCCCCCGCCGGAGGCCGTCGCGGCGCCCCCCGGCACCCTCACGGTCGCGCGCGTCATCACCGGCCTCTCCCTCGACCGCGAATTCGACTACCGCATCCCGCCCGACCTCCTCGGCCGCCTCCGCATCGGCCACGCGGTGCGCATCCCGTTCGGCCACAGGCGGATGGAGGGTTTCGTCACCGCCCTCGCCGACCACACCGACTACCCGGCCGCCCTCAAGCCCATCGAAGCCATCACGCGCCCCGATCCGCTCTTCGACGACACCATGCTCCGCCTCGCCCGCTGGATGGGCCACTACTACGCGGCCCCCTTCGAGGCCGCCATCGCCGCCATCCTGCCCGCCGCCGTGCGCCACGCCGGGGCCGACTTCCGCCGCCTCCTCTCCGCCACCCGCGTACCCGGCGCCGGGCCGACCCCCGACGAAGAATCCGCCCTCCGCCGCCGCTCCCCCAAGGCCGCCGCCGCCTGGGACGCCCTGCGCGACGGCGCCACCCTGACCGCCGCCGACCTCGCCCGCGGCACCGGCGTCTCCCTCGACGCCCTCCGCCGCCTCGCCGCGCGCGGATGGATCACCCTCGCCAAGGTGCCGGCCCTGCGCAATCCCGCCGACCGCCTCGAAATCCTTCCCACCACGCCGCCGCCCCTCACCGACGAACAAACCGCCGCCCTCGCCGCGATGGCCGAGGAAATGGCCTCGCCGAACCCCGGTGTCACCCTCCTCCACGGCGTCACCGGCTCCGGCAAGACCGAAGTGTACCTCGCCGCCATCCAGATGGCCCTCGACGCCGGCAAGGGCGCCATCGCCCTCGTCCCCGAAATCTCCCTGACCCCCCAGACCATGGAACGCTTCCGCGGCCGCTTCGGCGACACGGTGGCCGTCCTGCACAGCCAGCTCTCCGACGGCGAGCGCCACGACGAATGGCAGCGCATCGCGTCCGGCAAGGCCCGCGTCGCGCTCGGGGCGCGCTCGGCCCTCTTCGCGCCCATCCGCCCCCTCGGCCTCCTCGTGGTGGACGAAGAACACGAGCCCGCCTACAAACAGGACGAGACCCCCCACTACCACGCCCGCGACGTCGCCGTCATGCGCGGCGCCCTCGAACACTGCCCCGTGCTGCTCGGCTCCGCGACCCCGTCCCTCGAATCCTACCGCAACGCCCGCGCCGGCAAATACCGTCTCGTCCGCCTGACCAAGCGCATCGACCGGGCCGTCATGCCCGACATCCGCGTCGTCGACATGCGTCTCGAAGGCGAAAAAAAGTCCGGCCAGGGCCGCCCGCTCCTCGCCGCCGAACTCGTCGAAGCCGTGCGCGCCCGGCTCGCGCGCGGCGAGCAGTCCATCCTCTTCCTGAACCGCCGCGGCTTCTCCACCGCCGTCACCTGTCCCGACTGCGGACGCGAGGAAACCTGCCCCGACTGCTCCGTCCACATGACCTACCACCGCTCCGGCGACTTCCTCCTCTGCCACGTCTGCGGCGCCCGCCGCCCGGCCCCCTCCAAGTGTCCCGACTGCGGCTCGCCCGGCATCAAGCGCACCGGCACCGGCACCCAGCGCATCGAGTCCGTCGCGCAGGCCCTCTTCCCGCGCGCCCGCATCGCCCGGATGGATTCCGACACCACGCGCGCCAAGGACGCCCACCAGCGCATCCTCGGCACCTTCCGGCGCGGCGACATCGACATCCTCATCGGCACCCAGATGATCGCCAAGGGCCTCGACTTCCCCAACGTCACCCTCGTGGGCGTCATCAACGCCGACGCCTCGTTGCAGATCCCCGACTTCCGCGCCGCCGAACGCACCTTCCAGCTCCTCACCCAGGTCGCGGGCCGCGCGGGCCGCGGCGACGTGCCGGGCGAAGTCTTCTTCCAGACCTTCTCCCCGTTCAACCCGGCCCTCCAGTGCGCGTGCCACGCCGACATGGACACCTTCTACGACCAGGAAATCCTCATGCGCGAACTGATGAAGTACCCCCCCTTCACCCGCATGACCACGGTCCTCCTCAAGGGCCCCGACGCCTCGGCCGTGGACGCCGCCGCGCAGACCGTCGCCACCCGCCTCCGCGCCATGCTCCCGCCAACGGTGGACCTGAAGGGCCCCGCCCCCGCCCCCCTGGCCAAGGCCAAAGGCCAGACCCGCGTCCACCTTCTCCTCTTCGCCCCCGCCGCCCGCGACTACCTCCCCGCCCTCCGCGCCCTCCAGGCCCGCCCCAACCTCCCCCGCGGCGTCACCCTGGCCGTCGACGTCGACGCCCACTCCCTCATGTGAGCGCAGGCCGCTGCCGCAGGGGGCAGGACGGAATTGGGACTTTGGTGCCCAGGACGGGCCGTCCGCACCAGGCAAAAGACATGGGGGGCACCGGACGGTCCTGCACCCGCTGCCGCATGACAATAAGTCTTGCCCCGAACGGGCAAAAGGGGGATAGTGCATCGTATGAAAAAATCTTTTTCCATGTGGCGCGCGGGCCTGGCGGCGGCTTCCGCATTGATGGGACTGGTGGCGGGGGCGTGGGCGGAACCCTTCGTCGTCGGCTGGGGCATGAACGCCAACGGCCAGGCCTTCCCGACGCCCGTGGAAGCGCTTTCCGGCACGACCGCCATCGCCGCGGGGCACCACCACTCGCTCGCCGTCGTGGATTCGTGCACCTACGCGTGGGGCCGGAACGACGAGGGCCAGTGCGACGTGCCGTCCGCCGGGCGCACCAACGTCGTGGCCGTAGCCGCCGGCGCGGGCTTCAGTTTGGCGCTTCACCAGGACGGCACGGTTGTCGGCTGGGGGCGTTCCGACGTGGTCGGATCTCTCACGCTGCCCGACGAGTACAAGACGGATGTTGCCCAGATCGCTGCCGGAGAAGACCATGTGGTGATTCTCAAGAAGGATGGCACCGTGAGGGCGGCTGGCGTCGACAGTACCGCGCCTGAATGCCGGGTTCCCGACTCGCTTTCCGATGTCGTGCAGGTGGCCGCCGGATCGCACTTCAGTCTCGCACGCAAAGCCGACGGCTCGATCGTGGCGTGGGGTGACCCCGACCAGGATGGTGGGGTGTTGGACATCCCCCCGACGCTGACGCAAGCCAAATCCATCGCAGCCGGCCACTACCATGCATTGGCCCTCACGAAGGACACGGGCGATGTGGTGGAATGGGGCTGGACCGAGGGCCACGTCATCCCGGATGGAGCCCGGACCGGCGCAACCGACATCGCCGGGGGATACGATTTCAGCATGGTTCGCACGGCCGACGGCAAGGTGTACGCCTGGGGGGATGACTCGGAGGGCCAGCTGGATTTGCCCGCCAGCCTCGAAGCCGGCGTTTCGCAGATCGCGGCCGGCTACGGCCACGCCCTCGCCCTCGGCGCGGGGCTGGCCCCCTACTGGCTGGAGGACGCCATTCCGGCCGAAGCCTACGTCGCGCGCGCCTACGCCGCGACCGTAACCGCCACCGGCATGCCGGCCGTGACGTACCACAAGTCCGGGAACAACTGGCCGTCGTGGCTGAAGCTCGACGCCCGCACGGGGGCCCTCTCCGGCACGCCGACGAAGACGGCCAAGAGCGCCGAGTTCGCCGTCGTGGCGTCCAACATTTACGGCACCGTCGCCAGCGCCACCCTCGCCATCGAGGTTTCCGACACGCCGCTCGATCCGCCCGCGTTCATCACGACGACGGTACCGGACGGAGAGGTGGGGTTGCCCTACCGCGTCGCCATCGTGGCATCCAACGCCGCGGGCTACTACCTCTCCCGCGCCGACCAGTACCAGTTGCCCGCGGGGCTGGCGCTCGCGGAAGACGGAACCCTTTCCGGGACGCCGGCGGCGGAAGACGCGACGGTCTTCTACGTGATGGCCAGCAACGCGACGGACATGGTCGAGCAGCAGTTCTCGATCCGCATCACTTCCGCCAGCGCCGCGCCGGAAATCCTGACCGGCAGCCCGTTGCCGGCGGCGAGGCTCGACGAGCCCTACTCGGTGCAGTTCGAGACCGACCGCGAGGCGACCTTCGCCCAGACGGGCGGCACCCTGCCCGCGGGGCTCGGTCTGGAACCCGCCACCGGCATCCTCTCCGGCTCGCCCACGGCGCCCGGCGCGTACGCCTTCACCATCCAGGCCGCCAACGCCGTCGGCACCACCACCGCCGAGTTCGCGCTCGATGTCAACGCCTGGCCGGCCATCGAAACGGAAACCCTGCCCGCGGGCCGCATCGGCGCCGCGTATTCCGGGACCCTCGCGGCGACGGGCTGGCCCGTGCCGGTCTTCGCCCTGGCATCCGGGTCGCTGCCCGGCGGGCTCAGCCTCGGGGCCGATGGCGTGATTTCCGGTACGCCCACCGCGGCCGGGACGTTCTCCTTCGCGGTCACCGCGTCCAACCTGCTCGGCTATGCCACCCGCGACTACTCGATTGCCGTTTCGTCGGTCCAGGCGCCGCAGTTCACCGCCATGACTTTCATCGCCTCCAACAAGACGCTCAAGCTCGAGTGGACCACGCCCGTCACCACCAACACCTACGTCTACTGGAGCACGAACATCTCCGCCGCCACTCCGGCCTGGAAGTCGCTGGGACGCAAGACGTCGGGCGTGGTGATTGCCCAGACCAACAGCACGCCGATCTACTACCGCCTGCGCATCCCCTGACGCGGGCGGGATTCCCTGCCGCCACATGGCCCCGGCTTCACCGCCGGGGCATTTTGTCCGCCGGGGGCGGCGGGTTTTTCTTGTTGGATGGGGACGAGATGTGTAGGGTTCGCGGGTCATGGACACGAAACGGTTTGGCAATTGGTTTTGGAAGGCCGCGGCGGCGATCGCGCTGTGCGCGGCGCTGCCGGGGTGCGCCCTGGTGCGCAGCGGGGTCCAGCGGTCGGCGCGGGACCTGGCGGCGGGGTTGATGCAGGAGGACGACCTGGAGCTGGCGAAGGAGGGGATGCCGGCGTTCCTGCTGGCGCTGGACGCGATGGCGGCGGCGCACCCGGACGATCCGTCGGCGCTCTCGGCGGCCGCGGACGCCCAGCTGGCCTACGCGACGGCGTTCGGCGGCGACGACGCAGCGCGGGCGAAGCGGATGTACGCGAAGGCGCGGAAGCTCTCGCTGGAGGCGCTGTCGCTGCGGAACCGGGCGTTCGCGGAAGCGCTGGAGGGGCAGGACCAGGACGCTTTCGTGGCATCGCTGTCGGGGTTCGGTGCGGGGGACGCGGGGACGCTCTTCACGGCGGCCGCGTCGTGGATGCTGTGGATCGTCGCGAATTCGGATTCGCCGGCGGCGCTGGGCGGGCTGCCGCGCGCACTGGCGATGGTGGAGCGGACGCACGAGCTGGATCCGGGGATCCGCAACGGTGGGCCGGAGCTGTTCTACGGGATCTACTACACGGTGCTGCCGTTCGGTGCGGGGCGGGACCTGGAGAAGGCCAGGGAGCATTTCGAGCGGAGCATGGAGCTGGCGGGACCGGACTACCTGCCGGCGAAGGTGGCGTTCGCGGAGTACTACGCGCGCTACGCGTTCGACCAGCCGCTCTTCGAGGAGACGCTCCGCGCGGTGGTCGCCGCGGAACCGGCGTCGAAGGCGAACGGGCTCGCGAACGAGGCCGCCAAGCGCCGCGCCGCGTCGCTGCTGGCGCGGACCGAGGATTTGTTCTGAAAGGAATGGGACGATGAAGACGATGCTGAAGAAGTGTGTGTTGGGTCTGGTCGGCGCGCTGCTGCTGGCGCAGCCCGCGGGCGCGGCGGTGGTGCTGAAGCTGGCGACGATGGCGCCGGAGGGCAGCATCTGGATGAACGCGCTGAACAAGGCGCGCGACGAAATCGACGCGGCGACCGGCGGCGAGGTGAAGCTGAAGTTCTATCCGGGCGGCATCATGGGCGCGGAAAAGGACGTGCTCTTCAAGGTCAAGATGGGCCAGCTCCAGGGCGGCGGCTTCATGGGCTACGCCATCGGCCAGATCTGCCCCGACTCGAACGCGCTGATGTTCCCGATGCTGCTCCGCGACCACGCCGAAGCCGACGCGGTCTTCGCCGCCCTCCGCCCCTACCTCGAGGAAAAGGCCCGCGCCTCCGGATGGGAAACGATGGGCTGGACGGAAGTCGGCTTCTCGCACATGTACGGCGTCAAGCCCGTGGGCAACCTCGACCAGATGCGCGCGACGAAGGTGTGGGGCCTCGACTCGGTGATGCTCAAGGAGCTCTTCGCCAAGGCCGGCGTCGTCTCCATCCCGATGGCCATCACCGACGTGCTGACCTCGCTGCAGACCGGCGCGCTGGAGACGGTGTTCAGCCCGCCGACGGCCGCGGTGGCGGTCCAGTGGCCCAGCCGCATCCGCTACTACAACACCGCGCGGCTGACGTACGCCTTCGGCGGCGTCTTCCTCTCGCAGGCCGCCTGGAAGAGCATCCCCGAGGCGCACCGGGACGCGGTCCGCCGCATCCTCGGCGCGGCGTGCGATTCCGTGACCCCGCTCGTGCGCAAGAGCGACGAGGAGGCGCTGGCCTACATGCGCTCCATCGGCATCGAGGCGCAGGAGCCGACGGCCGAAGAATACAAGGGCTTCGAGGACGTCGCCGCCGCCGCGCTCGCCAACGTCCGCGGCAAGGTCTTCTCCGCCGAGGCGTGGGACCGCGTCCAGGCGGCCCTCGCCGACGCCCGCGCCGCGGCCGCCCCATGAGCCTGCGCCGCGCATTCCTGTCCTCCGCGCGCGCGGTCGGCGCCGTCGAGCGCACGGTGCTGGCGGTGCTGGTCGCGGGCATGGTGCTGCTCTCGGCGGCGCAGGTGCTGATGCGCAACGTCTGGCATACCGGCTGGCCGTGGGTCGAGCCGCTGATGGGCATGGCGCTGCTCTGGATGGCGATGCTCGGCGCGCTCGCGGCGACGGGGCGCGGACGGCACATCGCCATCGACCTCGCCTCGGCGCTGCTGCCGCGCGCCCTCGCGGCGCAGGCGGCGCGGGTGTCGTCGGTGGCGGCGGCGGTGGTGTGCGGCATCCTCGCCTACGCGTCGTGGCGGTACGTTTCGTTCCTGGCCGACATGGAGACCAACCCGCTGCTCGGCATCCCGCAATGGAAATACTACGGCGTGATCCCCGCCGCCTTCGGCCTCATGGCCCTGCGCTTCGCCGTGCGCGCCCTCGTGCCCGCGGCGTGGCTCGCGGAAGACGCGGCGGCCGACGCCGGAAGGGGGGCGTGATGGGCTGGTTGCTGGGAATCCTGGCCCTGCTGGGCCTGCCGATGTTCGCGCTGTTCGGCGCGCTCGCCCTCTGGGCCTACGGGTCGCAGGGCATGGACGCCGCGATCGTCATCAACGAACTCAAGCGCCTGACCGCGATGCCGACCCTCCAGGCGCTGCCGATGTTCGCGCTCGCCGGCTACGTCCTCGCCGGCAGCCGCGCCTCCGAACGCCTCCTGAGGCTGACGCGCGCCGCGTTCGGCTGGATGCCGGGCGGGCTGGCCGTCGTGGGCGTCGTCGTGTGCACGTTTTTGACCGCGTTCACGGGCGCGTCCGGCGTCACCATCGTCGCGCTGGGCGGGCTGCTGCTGCCCGCGATGCTCCGCAACGGCTACGACGAAAAGACCGCGCTCGGGCTCGTCACCAGCGGCGGCAACATGGGCGTGCTCTTCGCGCCGAGCCTGCCGCTCATCCTGTACGCCATCCTCGCGCAGCCCATTTCGGGCGAAGTCACCCTCGATGCCCTCTTCCGGGCCGGCATCCTGCCCGGACTCCTCTGCGTCGCCGCCTTCTGCGCCTACTGCGTGTGGCGGGGCCGCCGCGCCGCCGTGCGCCGCGACCCGTTCAGCGCGCGCGAACTCGGCGCGGCCCTCTGGGAAGCCAAGTGGGAGCTGCCGTTGCCGTTCGTCGTGCTGGGCGCCATCTACAGCGGCGTGCTGGTGGTGGGCGAAGCGGCGGTGCTGACGGCCGCCTACGCCCTCGTCGTCGAAGTCCTCATCCAGCGCGAAATCCCGTGGCGTCGCCTGACCTACCTCGTGCGCGACACCGTGATTCTCGTCGGCGGCGTCCTCCTCATCCTCGGAATGGGCATGGCCATCACCAACTGGCTCGTCGACCAGGAAGTCCCGCAGCAGATCCTCGACTGGGTCGGCGCCCGCGTGAGCCATCCGCTCCTGTTCCTCGTCCTGTTGAACGCCGTGCTGCTGCTCGCGGGCTGCGTCATGGACATCTACACCGCGACGGTCGTCCTCGTCCCGCTGCTCGCCCCCCTGGCCGCCCGCTACGGCATCCACCCCGTGCATCTGGCCATCGTCTTCCTCGCCAACCTCGCGATCGGCTACAGCACCCCGCCCGTCGGCATGAACCTCTTCATCGCCGCCATCCGCCTCGACCGGCCGCTGCTGAAGCTCGCCGCCGCCTCCCTCCCGTGGATGGCGCTGATGCTCGTGTTGCTGCTGGCCATCACCTACTGCCCCTCCCTCTCCCTCGCGCTGCTGCCCTGAGCGCACGTTTCCGCCGCGCGATGATGCCGAATGTCAGCCCCTCCCGGTTCCGTCGGCTCGTGGCCGCGTTGCTCTTGGCCGCCGCCGCCGTGATGCCGCCCGCCGCGCTCGCCCGGACCGCCACGATCACGATTCTCTGCACCGCCGACCTCCACGGCTGCATCCACGACACCCCCGGCCGCTACCTCGAACACAACACCGGCTCCCTCCTGCGCCTCGCCTCGCTCGTGCGCCAGATCCGGGCCGGGACCCCGGACCTCCTGCTGCTCGACGCCGGGGACGTCTTCCAGGGCACCGCCGAGAGCCTTCTCTCCGGCGGCGAAGCGATGTCCGTGCCCATGAACGCGCTCGGCTACGACGCGATCGCCCTCGGCAACCACGAATTCGACTGGGGCGTCGCCGAAGCGGGCCGCCTGGTTTCGCTGTTCGACGCGCCGGTGCTCGCGGCGAACCTCCTGCGGGCCCCGGGGGCGCCGGCCGCCTTCGCGCGCGTGCGGCCGTGGACGGTGAAGACCGTCGACGGCGTGCGGGTCGGCATCGTCGGCCTCACCAACCCCAACCTCAACCAGTGGTTCCGCGACATGGCCCCCGCCGGACTGCGCGCCGGCGACTCCCGCACCGCCCTCGAACGCTGCCTGCCCGACCTCCGCCGCGAGAACCCGCAGGTGCTCGTCCTGCTCGCCCACCAGAGCCTCCAGGCGAAGGACGACGACGCGAACGAAATCAACGCGATCGGCGCCCGCTTCGGCGAATTCGACCTGATTCTCGGCGGCCACGTCCACCACGTCGTGCGGGGGGCGCGCGCCGGGCTCGCCGACTACGCCCAGGCCGGCAGCGGCGCCACGGGCCTCCTCCGCGCCGACCTCGACTACGACACCGTCTCCCGCCGCGTCACCGCCAAGCGCTTCGAGTGGATCCCCGTCACCCCCGCCGTGCCCGAGGACCCGGACCTGCGCGCCGCCGTCGCCCCCTTCCTCGAACGCGCCGACCATGCGATGGAGGCCGTACTCGGCCAAACCGCCCGCCCGCTGACCGCCTCGCTGGCCGCGCCCGGACTTTCCCCCGTCCAGCAGCTCTTCTGCCGCGCCATCGCGGACGCGACGGGGGCCGACGTCGTGCTCCACGGCGTCTTTTCCGCCGCGTCCGTTCCCGCCGGACCGGTGACCGGCGCCGACCTCTGGCGCCTGGTCCCCTACGAAAACACCATCGGCACCGCCGAACTGACCCTCGCCGAAATCCGCGAAATCCTGGAAGAAGCGACCCCGTTCCTCGGCACCGTCCGCGCCATCGGCACCTGGGGGCTCTCCTACGAAATCCACGCCTACGCCCCGCCCGGCGACCGCATCCGCAACCTGCGAGGGGCGGACGGGGAAGCCATCAACGGGCGCCGGCGCCTCCGGGTCGCCTTCAACAGCTACCATCTCGCGGGCGGCGGCGGCCGCTTTCCCCGGCTGGCGGAACTCGCAGCGCAGCCGCACGCACGCTTGGCGATGCATCCCGTCGCGATGCGCGACCTCGTGGCCGGCTACATCCGCGCGCAACGCGTCCTCGACATCCCCCCCGGCACCGGCGTGGACGTCATCCGCACCGAGCGCCCCAAGTGGAAGCGCAAGCCCGCTCCGTCCACCCCCGCCCCGTAGGGCCGCTCCGGTCATGCCCCGTCTCCGTCCCCCCTCCCCCGGAAACTGCATTTGAGATTACGGAAAAACACCTTGTTTCAACCGTTTTTCCATGCATCATCCGCCCCCATGAAGACGGGTGTCATCCAGACGTGTTTTCCGCCGAAGCGGATACGCGGATGCCACAGGGCGGGTTGCGTTTTCCTGTAGCTTCCCGGCCGTGTCCCAAGCACATGGTCGCGCGGAAGCGCGACCCGTTGCGCTCTCCACGGGGAGGGACGCGCTTCTGCGCGTCCGCAATGGAACAGGTGCTCCTCAATGGATTGCGGCCACACGATTCCTTATCGTCCCGGCCATGGATCATGACATGGGAGTTGTCCGGAGAAAACCTTGCGATTTCTTGTCGGGTGCTCCCGCCGGCAGGGCCCGCCCTCCGGGCGGGCCGTGCGAAAGGATGGCTTGTGACGGGCCGCCCGGAGGCCGGCCAGCCTCACCATGCAAAAGACAAGGTTTCCTGGCAACCCTATGGCCCCCCGGGAGGGCGGCCGTCCTCGGCAGCCATGGCCGGCACAATGAACTGCCCCAGGCCCCCGAACTCCTCCGTCCGTCACCGCGTGGCGGGAAGCCACGGCCCCAGCAAAGCCGCGAGAGTGCCGTCGCGGATCCATTCCTCCAGCACCCGGTTCGCGGCTTCGCGGAGGGTCGGGACGGCGGGCTGGAAGGCCCAAGCGAGGTCGGTGCGGTCCACCAGGGCCGGAACCATTCCCAACCGGGCCGGATCGCGGCGGGCGAGATTCCAGAGGAAGGGCGCCTCGCCGAGGAAGAGGTCGATGCTGCCGCCGCGCAGGGCGTCGAGGGCGTCGGCGGACGTGTCGAAGGCACGGAGGCGGGCGCGCGGGAGGTAGCGTCCGGCCCAGGCTTCGGCGCGGGAGCCGCCCAGGACGCCGACGGAACCGTCGGCGGCCTGGAGGTCGGGGGCCGTCGGATAGCGTGCGGCTTCCCCGGCGCGCGCGAGGGCTCCGATGCCGCTCGCGAGGTAGGGGCGCGCGAAGTCCAGCGCCGCCCGGCGCTCGGGCGTCACCGCGAGACCGGCCATCGCGATGTCGATTTCGCCGCGGCGGAGCGCGCTTTCGAGGTCGCCTTCCGAATAGGCGCGCCATTCGAGGCGGCGGTCGAGGCGGTCGGCGAGGGCCCGCCCCATGTCGGCTTCGGCCCCGCACCATTCGCCGTCGCGCACGAACGCGAGCGGCGCGGCGTCGGCCACGGTGCCGGCGCGCAGGACGGGGCGCGGGTCGGCCGCGCGGAACCCGTCGCCGGGGCGCGGTCCGAGGCACCCGGCGGCGAAGAGCATCGCGGCGGTTCCCAGAACCCTCCCGGCGGCGGCAATCCGGCTCACTCTTGGGCGAGGCAGGTCTTTTCGAGCGCCTCGTAGCGGTTGATGACCTGGCGGACGAGGGCGCGCTTCTCGTTGTAGGGGCCGGGATAGAAGGAGCCCTTGAAGCCGGCCAGGATCAGGTTCTTCAGGCGCGCCGGCGTGACGGGGAGGTTGTCGCAGACCAGTTGGAGTTCGTCGGTGACGGTCGTGCGCGAGACGAGCCGGTTGTCGGTGCAGATGCTGACGGAAAGGTTGGCCTCGAGCATCTTGCGGAGCGGGTGTTCGGCGACGGACTTGAGCGAGGGGAGGGTCTGGAGGTTGCTCGTGGGGCAGACTTCGAGGGTGATGCGGCGCGAGGCGATGTAGTCGGCCAGGCGCGCGACGTAGTAGTCCGGGTCGGCGATGTTCGGGTCCTTGATCATGCCGGACGCGAACAGGTGCGTGCCGTGCCCGATGCGGTCGGCGTAGCACTTGGTGATGGCCTGGAAGATCGACTCGGGACCGTACGCTTCGCCCGCGTGCACCGTCTTGCGCAGGAAGTGCCGGTGCGCGTACTGGTACGCCGCCTGGTGGTCCACCGCCGGGAACCCCGCCTCGGCGCCGGCCAGGTCGAACCCCACCACCGGCGTCCCGCGCGTCTCGACGATGTGCGCCGCGGCGCGCGCCAGTTCCAGCGACGCCAGCGACATGATCTCGCGCGGCGTGGCCTGCGGGAGGATGTCGAACAGCTGCGCGTAGTACGGCGAGAAGTGGCGGTTGAAGAAGCGCATCGCGCAGACGATGATGCCGTAGTTGAATGGGATGTCCGTGCCGTTCTTGACGGCTTCCGTCGCGTTGTGCTCCTTCTGCGCGCGCAGGAGACCGCGGTTGACGCACTCGATGACCTCCTCCATCGGGAAGCCCGGCCGGATGTGCTGCTGCGGGGCGTAGCGGACTTCGATGTAGCGGACGTTCTCGGCGATGTTGTCCTGCGCCAGTTCGTAGGCGACGCGTTCGAGGTTCTCGGGCGTCTGCAGGACCGCGCACGTCAGGCCGAAGCCCTTGAGGTAGTCGGGGAGGTCGGCGTATTTCTCCTTGAAGACGAGTTCCTTGAGGCCTTCCTCCGTCTCGGACGGCAACGGCACCCCGCCGGCCTTCGCCAGCTCGATGAGGGTGGACAGCCGGAGCGAGCCGTCCAGATGGAGGTGGAGGTCGGTCTTCGGGATTTTCTCGAGGAACTGGCGGGTGATCTTGGCGGCCATGGCATTCTCCTGCGGTTGGTTGTCCTGCGGTTGTCGTCCGGGAGCGCTCCCGGTCTTTCCGTCATTCTGGCATCCTCCCCCCGCTTCGTGCAAACCCCGTTTCGCCCCCCTGCAAAAACGTTTTCCCGCGGCGCGGCATCCTGTTTCCCTTTCGCCGCGCACGCTTTTCCTTCCCTCCACCGCCCCTTTGTGGCAGGATGCCCGGACACAAGCCACAAGGAGAGCACCCCATGATCCATCCCACCGCCATCATCGAAAAAGGCGCCCAGCTCGGCACCAACTGCGAAATCGGCCCCTTCGCCTACGTCGCGGCCAAGGCCCGCCTCGGCGACGGCTGCCGCCTCGGCCCCCACGCCTGCGTCCTCGACTACGCCACCCTCGGCGCCCGCTGCGTCCTCCACGCCGGGGCCGTCGTCGGCGACCTCCCCCAGGACCTCTCCTACGGCGGCTGGGAATCCTTCCTCGAAGTCGGCGACGACTGCACCTTCCGCGAAGGCGCGACCGTCCACCGCGGCGCCGGCGAAGGCACCACCACCCGCCTCGGCAGCCACGTCTACATGATGGCCAACAGCCACTTCGGCCACAACACCCAGATCGGCGACCACGTCATCGCCGCCAACTGCGCCCTCATCGCCGGGCACGTCCACGTCGGCGAACACACCTTCCTCGGCGGCGGATGCGCCATCCACCAGCACGTCCACCTCGGCCGCTACGTCATGATTTCCGGCGTCCTCGGCGTCGTCAAGGACGTCCCCTCCTTCTGCAGCACCTCCGTCATGACCCTCGGCGGCGTCATCGCCGGCCTCAACGTCGTGGGCCTGCGCCGCGGCGGCTTCACCCCCGCCCAGCGCGCCGAAATCAAGAAAGTCTACACCATCGTCTTCCGCAGCGGCCTCAATGTCCACCAGGCCGCCGACCGCCTGCGCACCGACATGCCCGACAGCCCCTTTGCCGCCGAATACCTCGCCTTCATCGCCGACAGCGAGCGCGGACTGGGCTCCGAAGCCCGGCGCCACGCCACTGCCGTCGCCGCCCCGGCCGATGCCTGACGGCGCGCCCAGCCTGCGCGTCGCCCCCGGCGGCTTCCGCGGCTACGAACTCCTCGACTCCGGCGACCGCCTCAAACTCGAGCGGTTCGGGCCCGTCACCGTCATCCGCGGCGAGCCCAAGGCCTGGTGGTCGCCCCGTCTCCCCCGCGCCGACTGGGACCGCGCCGACGCCATCCACGACGAAGACCGCGGATGGCGCCTCCGCCCCCGCACCCCGCGCCAGTGGGAGATGGACTGCGAAGGCCTGCGCCTGCTCCTCCGCATCGCCGACACCAGCAAACACCTCGGCGTATTCCCCGAGCAATCCCCCCACTGGCGGGCCATCCGCGCCGCCGGCAAGGCCGCCGCACGCGCGGGCGGCGAACCCCCGCGCCTCCTGAACCTCTTCGGCTACACCGGCGCCGCCACCCTCGCCGCCGCCCAGTCCGGATGGCACTCCACCCACGTCGACGCCTCGAAGCCCGCCATCGCCTGGGGCCGCGAAAACCAGCGCCTGTCCGGCCTCTCCGACGCCCCCATCCGCTGGATCCTCGAAGACGCCGTCAAATACGTCCAGCGCGAGATCCGCCGCGGCTCCCGCTACGAAGGCATCCTCCTCGACCCGCCCGCCTTCGGCCGCTCCCCCACCGGCAAGGTCTGGAAGGTCGAATACCATCTCGCCGACTTGTTGTCCCTCTGCCGCCAGGCCCTCTCCGACCGCCCCCTCCTTCTCATCCTCACCACCTACAACATCGAAGCCTCCGCCCTCATGCTCAAAAACCTCCTCTCCGACACCCTCCGCGGCCTCCCCGGCACCATCGAAGCCGGCGAACTCGTCCTCCCCCACGCCTCCGACCCCTCCCGCCTCCTCCCCCTCTCCATCTACGCGAGGTGGCAAGCCCAGCCCTTCTAGAAATCTAGGGTCTCTAGATATCTAGTTCCCCCTCCAAGCCATGCCCGCCAAACCCCAAACTCTCCTCCGCGACCTCGGCGAAAACGCCCTCCTCCGCCGCATCCTCCCCCTCCTCCCGCCCGGACGCCACGTCGCCGTCGGCCCCGGCGACGACTGCGCCGTCGTCCGCCTCCCCGGCGCCCCGACCGACCTCCTCTACACCACCGACGCCGTCATCGAGCGCCGCCACTTCCCCGCCTGGCGCGATTGCGCCCCCTCCGGCGTCACCCCCGCGATGATCGGCCGAAAGGCCCTCGCCCGCACCCTTTCCGACATCGCCGCCATGGGCGGCACCCCCCTCCACGCCCTCGTCGACCTCGTCGCACCCGCCGACCTCCCCGTCCCCTTCGCCCTCGGCCTCTTCCGCGGAATGCGAACCCTCGCCCTCAAACACGCCGTCGGCATCATCGGCGGCGACACCGCCGAAGGCCCCGCCCTCGAACTCCACCTCACCGCCGTCGGCACCGTCCCCCGCCGCCGCGCCATCCTCCGCTCCGGCGCCCGCCCCGGCGACATCATATACGTCACCGGCCGCCTCGGCGCCTCTTGGCGCGATGGCAGCAAAAAACAATACACCTTCCTCCCCCGCCTCGCCGAAGGCCGCTTCCTGCTCCCCTGGGCCACCTCCATGATGGACCTTTCCGACGGCCTTTCCACCGACCTCCCCCGCCTCCTCGACGCCTCCCGTGCCGGCGCCGCCCTCGACTTCGACGCCATCCCCCTCTCCCCCGCCGCCCGCCGCACCCCCGACCCGCTCGCCTCCGCCCTCACCGACGGCGAAGACTTCGAACTCCTCTTCACCATCCCCGAGAAGAAGCAACCCACCTTCACCCGCGCCTGGCGCGCCGCCTTCCCCCCCCCCCCCCCCCCCCCCCCCCCCCCCCCCCCCCCCCCCCCCCCCCCC
>CACXEY010000265.1 GCA_902766695.1 uncultured bacterium | reverse complement strand
GGGGGGGGGGGGGGGGGGGGGGGGGGGGGGGGGGGGGGGGGGGGGGGGGGGGGGTTGTCCATGGTCAGGTTCCGGGGTTGGGGGTGGCGCCGCGGAGGGCGGCGGGGTCGAGCACGAGGTTGTCGTGGTGGATGATTTCGTCGGGGATGCCGGCGCCGAATTTGGCGTGTATTTCGGAGGTCTTGAGGCCCATGAAGGCGATGGCGGCGATGTGCGAGTAGGCGGCGAGGCCGCGCGCGACGGGGTCCCCGCGCAGGTCGCGCACCTCGACGAGGTCGCCGGGGGCGAACGTCCCCTCGACCGACCGCACGCCGACCGCCAGCAGGCTCTTGCCGTCGCGCACGAGCGCGTCGCGCGCGCCGTCGTCGACCGTCAGCGTCCCGCGCGGCGGCCGGTGGAAGAACATGACCCAGCGGCGCCGCAGGTTCAGCGCGTTGGGCGCGCCGGCGGGCAGCCAGGTGCCGACGGGGCGTCCGGCGAGGATCTTCGGGAGGGTGCCGCCCTTGCGTCCGTTCGCGATGACGACGTGCGTGCCGGTCTGGGCCGCTTCCGCCGCCGCGCCGAGCTTGCTGGCCATGCCGCCGGTGGAGAGGGGACTGCCCTTCCCTGCGGTGTGGGAGAGCGCCTCCTCGTCCACGCACGGCAGGCAGGACACGACGCGCTCGCGGCCGTCGGCGCCGGGGACGCGGAAGCCGTCGACCGTCGTCAACAGGACGAGCAGGTCCGCCTGGAGGAGCATCGCGGTGCGGGAGGCGAGGGCGTCGTTGTCGCCGAACTTGATTTCGTCGGTGGACACGGCGTCGTTCTCGTTGACGACCGGCACCGCGCCGTGCTCCAGCAGCTTGCGAAGGCAGTGCTTGGCGTTGAGGTGGCGTTGGCGGTTTTCGAGGTCGGCGTGGGTGAGCAGGACCTGGCCGATCCGGCAGTGCGCCTCGGCGAAGAGGCGGTCGTAGAGCGCCATGAGGCGGTTCTGGCCGACGGCGGCCGCCATCTGGAGCGTGGGCAGGTCTTCGGGGCGGCGGCGGAGGCCCATCGCCTCCATGCCGCACGCGATGGCGCCCGACGACACGAGCACGACCTCGCGTCCCCGCTCCCGCACGGCGGCCAGGTCGCGCACGAGCGCGGCCATGCGCCGGATGTCCGGCCGCCCGCTGCGCTGCACGAGCACGCGGCTGCCGACCTTGACCACGATGCGCTTCGCCTGCGCCAGGATTTCCCTCGACATTGCGTTGTCCATATCCCTCCAGTATCGCACACCCGCGGCAAAAGGAAAGACCGTTCCGCGGGAGGTCACGCGAAGGTCACGCAGAGGCGCAGAGAGGCGGAGACGCAGAGAGGGCTTGGAGAGAAGGAATCTCACGCGGAGACGCGGAGGCGCGGAGAGGAATCCATTTTTTGTTTTCCTCTCCGCGGCTCCGCGGTTCCGCGTGAGTTGTTCTCTGCGCCGCTGCCTCCCTGCGCCTCTGCGTGGGCAAACGAAAAGCCCGCGCATCGGGGGCGATGGGCGGGCTTCGGGGCTTCCGCGGGTGCGGAGCCGGTACGTCCTACTTGACGTATTCGGGGATCAAGGCCGGCTTGGCGAGGAGCAGGCGGATGCGGGCGTGGTCCATCTGCATGACCTTCTCCTGGGGGACGCCGAGGGCGACCAGACGGCGGCGGTGCTCCAGCAGACGGCGGTTCTTGGCGGCGCCGGACTTGCGGGGGCGGGTGGTATCGTTGTTGCGGGCGTTGCGGGACATGTCAAACTCCTTGGTTTCGGCTTTCCGGCGCGGAAACTGGCGACCCCAACGGGAATCGAACCCGTGTTACCAGGATGAAAACCTGATGTCCTGACCTCTAGACGATGGGGTCGCGTGGCCTTCCTTACGGAAAAATCGCAGACAATCTACGCTTCCTCCGCCGCCTTGGCAATCCTTTTTTTCCGCCCCCCGGAAACGCGCCGGGGAGGGGAGGACGGGGATGCCGCCCGAGCGGCGCGGCGCCGATTTCCGGGCTTGCGGAAGGGAGGGGAAAGGGGTAGCGTCGGGGCGACGTGAGAACGCAATACGAAAGAGACGACATGAACGAGACCGCCCCCTCCTCCTCCCCCGAACCCGCCGCCGCGCCGCGGGACACCGTCTGGAAAACCATCGCCCTGATCACGCTCCCGCTCCTGGGGCTGGTGCTGATCGTGCTGGCCATCGCCCTGCTGCGGCCGGTGCGCCCCGTGGTCGTGACCGAAATCCTGCCGCCCTCCAGCGGCGCCTCGGTCAACCTGGGGCAGATCATCGACGCGACGGTTCCCGGCGCCTGGGCCGAGCCGCGCCTGGGCTTCCGCTACCGCCTCTTCGTGGAAGACGAGAGCGAGGACCGCTCCTCCGGCATCGCGCATCTCGCCGGCCGCGCGGTCTTCATCCCGGACGCGCGCCGCGGGCAGACCGTCCTGGCGGAAGTGACGCGCGTGCGCGAGCGCGTGGTGGATGCCGTCCTCACGGCGGTCGTCGGGCAGATCGACATGCCGCCGAAGCCGCCGCGTCCGGTCTGGAAGCCCAAGGCGGGCGACCCGACCGCCGACATCGTGAAGGACGCCGTCCTCGACGTCGTCCTCACCGAACCCTCCTCCAAGAACCCCGCGAACGAGGCCATCGCGCGCGTCGCCGGACTGGTCGTAGTCGTGCAGGGCATCCCGTCCAGTTCCATCGGCGAGCGCGTCAACGTGCGTATCACCGACCGCCGCGAGCGCATCGCCTTCGCCGAACCCACCGGCAAGCCCGCCGGCACCGATCCGCTCCCCATCCGCGAAGCGCGGCCCGCCAAACCCGCCTACCGCCCCGAACCCGGCGACCCCGCCGTCGTCGGCGCCGAGCTGGACGTCGTGATCGCCGAGCCCTCCGCCAAGCGACCCGGCGAAGAAGGCATCGCCAAGATCGGAGGCCTCGTCGTCGCCGTAAAGGGCGCCACCACCATCGGCGAGCGCGTCAACGTCCGCATCACCGACCGCCGCGAACGCATCGCCTTCGCCGAGCCCACCGGCAAGCCCGCCGGCACCGGCCCCCTGCCCGAAATCAAGAAAGCCCCGCGCCCGCCGAAGCCCGCCTCCAACGCCCCCTCCATCGCCGATGTCGTCGAAGGCGCCGTCCTGGAACTCAACATCCTCGAACCCTCCCGCAAGAACCCCGACACCGAAGGCGTGGCCAAGGTGGAAGGCCTCGTCATCTTCGTCAGCGGCGCCACCGAACCCGGTTCCCGCGTGAAAGCCCGCATCACCTCCCGCATGACGCGCGTCGCGTTCGCCGAAGCCCTCGGCCCGGCCGCCGCCGCCGCCACCCAGAAATAAGGAGACTCCGCCATGGCCCAGACCCTCACCACCGAACGCAACCTCCTCCGCCGCCAGGAAGAGATCGAACGCGAAGTCCGCTTCCTCAACCGCATGCGCATCCTCGAATGGGGCGCGGCCGCCATCGTCCTCGCCGCCGGCCTCGCCTGGCGCTACGGCAACGGCGGCGGCTGGGGCATCGTCATCCTCGGCGCGTTCATCGCCTTCGTCGCCCTCGGCCACGAATTCCACCGCCGCGAGAGCACCGAGGAAGGCGAAGAGACCGCCGAATTCCGCGCCGCCAAGGCCTCCGTCGCGGCCCTCCTCGACGAAAAGCTCGCCAACGACCACTACATCCTCAACGACCTGCGCCTCAAGTCCGGACGCGAAAAATGCTGGATTGACCACCTCGTCGTCGCCCCCTCCGGCCTCTTCGTCATCCACACCCTCGCCTGGGGCGGAAAGATCATCGGCGACACCGCCCGCCAGGCGCACGTCTGGAAGATCCGCGACGCCGCCACCGGCCAGCTCCGCCCCGCCCGCAACCCCGTCGGCAACGTCCTCCGCAAGCGCCGCCTCCTCCGCAACTGGCTCAAGGGCACCAACCTCATCTGGGAGCGCGTCTATCCCCTCGTCGTCTGCGCCAACCCCGATGCCGACATCCAGGTCCTCAACGCCAAGAACCGCGTCGTCACCCCGACCGAGCTCGTCAACTTCATCAACGACTTCTGCTTCGAGAAACCCATCCTCTCCAACGCCGAAGTCGAAAAACTCGCCCGCGGCCTCCTCGCCGGCGAAACCCCCTCCTGAGCCCCCCCCGCCCCAGCAACCTAGATATCTAGACATCTAGAAACCTAGCCCCCCCCATGGCCAAAATTCTCCGCAGCGAAACCAGCCTCGGCCGCCGCGAAAACGAACTCCGCCGCGAGCTCGCCCGCACCTTCTGGATGCGCCTCGCCGCGTGGGGACCCGTCGCGGTGCTCTCGATCCTGCTGGCCGTGGCCGCCGTGCGGCGGGCCTCGCCGTGGCCGCTGGCGGGCATCCCCGTGCTCGCGCTTCTGGGGCTGGGCGTCGAACTCCGGCGACGCGAGATGGCCGACGAAGTCCGCAACCTCGAAGGCGGCCGCCGCGGCGAAAACAAGATGGCCTCCATCCTGGCCGAACGCCTGGCCGACGACCACCTCGTCCTCAACGACCTCGAACTCCGGCTCGGCCACGACCGCGCCCAGATCGACCACCTCGTCCTGGCGCCCTCCGGCATCTACGTCATCGAATCCAAGTACTGGGCGGGCACCCTCTCCGGCGACGTCGTCGACTCCAACTGGACCCAGAAAAACCGCGGTTTCCCCCGCACCGTCAAGAGTCCCGTCAAGCAGTGCGAGCGCCAGCGCCGCATGCTCATCTCCCTCTTCAACCTGCGCCTTCCCGACGACCGCATCCACCCCATGGCGGTCTTCACCCACCCGCGCGCGCGCCTCGAGATCCGCGGCGGTGCCGGACGCGTCTTCACCCTCAACGAAGCCGTCCGCTACATCAACGACCACTGCTTCGATCCCCCCGTCCTCGACTCCTCCGCCCTCCGCTCCCTCGCCGATGCCATCCTCCGCCACCAAACCTAGAGCGGTTTCGGAAACAGTGCGGCCGCCGTCCATTCTGTCTCCACCTTTTCTTTCGCGGACGCGCAGAAGCGCGTCCCTCCCCGTGGAGAGCGCCCGGGAGGGTCGCGCTTCCGCGCGACCATGCGGCTGGAAAACTTCTGAGACGCTGCAGAAAAACTTAAACCACTCCAGCCCGTCGCAGCGACGCCTCCCCGCCCTCATTCCTTCCACTTCCCGCCCGCGCAGCGGGCGCACCGCTCACTTGTCACTTGTCACTTGTCACTTGTCACTCTTCCAATGAAGCTCCGCTGCGACTTCCACCTCCACTCCTGCCTCTCCCCCTGCGCCGACCTCGGAATGTCCCCCTCCGCCATCGCCGAAGCCGCGCGCGCCGCGGGCCTCGACGCCGTCGCCCTCACCGACCACAACACCGCCCGCAACACCCCCGCCTTCGCGGAAGCCTGCCGCCGCGCCGGTCTCCGCGCCTTCTACGGCCTCGAAGTCTCCACCGTCGAAGAAGTCCACTGCATCGCCCTCTTCGACACCCCCGACGCCGCCCTCGCCTTCGGCGCGACCCTCTACGACCGGCTTCCCGACTTCCCGAACATCCCCGAAAAACTCGGCGACCAGCCCGTCGTGGACGCCGACGAAAACATCCTCGACTTCGAGCCCCGCTATCTCGGTTCCTCCACCGACATCCCCTACACCGTCCTGCCCTTTCTCGTCGAATCCGCCGGCGGCCTTTTCTGGCCCGCGCACATCGACCGTCCCGCCTCCGGCGTCCTCGGCCAGCTCGGCACCCTTCCGTCCGAGAGCGGCCCCATCCTCGAAATCACCCGCCACCACGTCCCCGAAATGACCGCCGCCTACAGCGCCACCCACACCCTCCTCACCGCCTCCGACGCCCACTTCCTGCCCGACATCGCCTCCAACCACACCCTCATCGACTTCGGCGACTCCGACTTCACCCTCCCCGCCCTCCGCGCCGCCCTCCGCCGCCGCGCCGCCACCCCCGTCTTCCACCCGCCGTCGCCCGGCTGACCGCCGCCCGCCCCCCTACCCCACCCCCTCCGGCCCCGTCTCCCGCATATCGTGAGATTACAGAAAAACCCCTGAAATCCATCGCATTCCCGTCGACATCCCCCGCATGACCGTCCCCCCTCCCTTTGCTCCGTTTCCCCGACCGCGGATTCCGGCTTGCAGGCGGGGAGGGCTGTGGTAGAGTCGGGGGGAAATGGGGCCGATGGTCGGTCCCGGGAAAGGACATGGGCCGAGCGATGGCGGAAGCGGTACTGACAATCCAGCTGGAAAACACCAACGGCGTCCAACTGATCCGCGTGTCGGGTCCGCTGGATTCCGTGACGCACGACCAGTTCCGCAGTCAGCTCGACCCGCTCGTCAACGAGTCCGGCGTCCGGCTCGTCCTCGACTGCGCCAACCTCACCTACGTCAACTCCAAGGGCCTCGCCCTCCTCGGCCGCTACCAGCAGATTTGCATGAAGAACCTTTCCTTCTTCGGCGTCGCCGCCCTCAACAAGCGCATCATGAAGACCATCGAACTGCTCGGCCTCTCCCGGATCGTCAAGATCTACCCGACGGTCGACGAGGCGGTGGAGGCCTCGCTCAAGCTGGTCTGACGCCCCCGCGCGGGGCACGCTCGCTCATACGCCATGGTAGGCCGCGACATCGCCGGCAAATGCCTCTGGACGCTGCTCGGGACGCTGGCCGTCGCGGGCGCCGCGTGGGGGCTGTCGGCCATGGTCGCGGGCAGCTCCGGGGGC
>CACXEY010000264.1 GCA_902766695.1 uncultured bacterium | reverse complement strand
TCCCGCATTCCTCCCACGCCCCTCCCGCCCCCCGCCTTTGCGTTCTTTGCGTCAACCCCTTTGCGTTCTTTGCGTTTTCCCCTTGCGATTCCCTTGCTCTCCCCTTGCACCGAAAATTTTTTCCAATCGTTGGAAAACGCGCGAAAAATTTTTCCAATCATTGGAAAAACCGGCCTTTCCCCGTAGAGCTACCAGATTGTGCCAAACCCAAGCCCGTTTACCCCACGTTCCCATCCACTCCCCCTTGAGCATTGTGCATTGTGCATTATGCATTGTGCATTGTCTTCCCTCCCGCGTTTCCGGGCGGTTCAGGGCTCGAAATCGTGGAAGGGCACGACGCGGACCGTTCCCTCGGGGACTTCGTAGATGTCGGTCTGGCCGAGGGTCACGATCCAGCCTTCCCTCAGGCCGAACCGAGCCATCGCGGCGCGGACGCCCCCCAGCTCGCGCTTGAGGTCGCCGGTCTCCAGTCCGACGCACGCCTGCACGGCCATGGCCGGCGCGTGGCGGCGCACGGCGAGAAAATCGCATTCGCCTTCCCCGTCGAAGTAGTAGATTTCCCGGAACTTGCGGCGGAGGGCGAGAAACACGAGGTTCTCGAACCGCAGCGCGTCGTTGAACACGAGACGGGTGGAGACGGCCTGGAGCAGCCCCGTGTCCACGCAGTAGACCTTCCGGGGGTTGACGAGTTGCGCGCGGAGCGAATCGCAGTACTTCGGGACGAAGAAGAACAGGTAGGCGTCCTCGAACCAGTCGCACCACTGCGTGACGGTCGAGGCGTTGGCAACCCCCAGCGCCTTGAGCATCCGGCTGGCGGAGAAGCGGCATCCGGGGTTTTCCGAGAGCCAGGCCGCGAGCCGCTCCAGCGCGGCGACGTCGCGGACGCCGTGGCGGACCACCACGTCCCGGTACACGATGTCGTCGAAAAGCTCCGTCAGGTGCGACTCCTCGCGCGTTTCGACATAGCGCGGGAAGCCACCGGTTTTGAGATAGGCCTCCACGCTTTCCCGCCCCCGGACCTGCCCCGTGAAGGCGAGGAACTCGGCGTACGAAAACGGGAACAGCTCCACCGAAACGTGCCGCCCCGTCAGCTTGCTCGCCCGCTCGCCCTTCAACAGCGACGCGTTGGAACCCGTCACGCACACGCGGAACCCTTCGTCGAGCTTCTCGAGCACGTAGAGCTCCCAGCCGTCCAGCTCGTGGATTTCGTCGAGGTAGAGGCGCCCCGCGCCGCTCCGTTCGACGACCTTGTCGAGGCGCCCCGAGTCGGAAAGCTCCAGCGCCACGAGCTGCGGCGCGTCGAACTTCATGTAGAACCACGGGGCGTCCGCGCTCCGTATGCGTTGCGTCATGACGGTGCTCTTGCCACAGCGGCGGACGCCCGTGAGCACGAGGGCGTGCGACTTGAGGATTTCCGCGGAAACCTCCACCTTGCGGGGGAGTCCTGGGGACCTCCGTTCTTCGGCCTTCCGCTGCTTGTCGGCGACCGCCTGCAAATCATCGAGGGCAATCATGCTGCTCCAATCCGCCATCCGGCAGTTAGCAACATTGCTAACTGGCGGTTAGCAACTTTGCAATCTATCCGAAACGCCCTCGAAAGCAAGCTCCGTTTTGCCCATCCCCTCCCTCCTCCGTTCCCCTCGTTTGCCCCGTCTCAATCCCAATAGCTTGCAGCCCGCACCCATCCATCGCGGGTGTACACCACCCGGATGGATTCACTCCACAAAAACGAGTATTGCACGCCTGTCTCGCCTTCCTTCAGTTCCCACACCGAAGCGTCATCCGGTTCGAATGCCCGTGCGTTGGTGTAAACCAGGTGTTTTTCGACAGCCGCCCGTGTCGTCGGCAACGAATGGAGAAGCCGCTCGTCCTGCCAAATGAACACCCCTTGGGGCAGAAGGAGGATTCCCGCAGTGGCAACGAGCAACCACCCCACCACCGCCAACCAAACCAGTATCCTCCGCGCGAGCCTCACGGCAACACCACACCGTGAATTCCGGCTCCCCATTGCGCCGCTTCCGACGGCACCCCGTGCGCCGCCTCCGGGGTTTCCCAACGCGACCTCCAATCCTGGCCCATGGCCCCCAAAAACAACACCCACCCCGCAATCCCCGCCAGCGAATACACCGCGAAGACCCACGCCAACGCCCGTTTCCACTTTTTCATTCTTTCGCCTCTCCTTCCGTTTCCCACCCCCCTACCACGCCCGCGTCCCCTTTGTCAAACCCGCCCGCGATGTCCCTTCCACTCCCCGCCCGCAGGGCGGCACCGCACTTCGTCCTTCTTACTTGCGCCCGCAGGGCGCCCCGAGTTTTCCTTGGGCGGATTGGGACGGGGCTTCCCTTTCGCACACCTTGCGCGCACCTTACGCCTCTCCCCTTGTGCCGGGGATGCGGCATCAGGGGCGAAGGACGCGGTTCGTGACGTGGAGGGGGTTGAAGGCAGTCGCGATGTCGGTCGCCGGGATGAATTTGACACGGCAACCCCAAGCATCTGGATAGAGGGCCAGCACGCCCTTTTTCCCGTACGGTGCGATGCCCTCCAGCGCCTCTGCCGACGCCTCCGACAGGCTGTCGATGGCAAGATTGCGCGTGAAGAGAAACGGGACATCCTTCCCGTACCATTCGGTCCGGTAGTCCGCGACGACGCACCAGGCGTTGTTTGAGCAGGAGAAGTCCGCCGGGGCCGCGCTCCGACAGGGAGGTACGCCCGGCAAGGCAAACAGGTCGAACGTAGCGCCGTTGAGGATGCATCTTTCCACCAATCCGGCGAAAAATGCCGTGGAGTTTGGAAAGACGCCCCACGCGGGGAAGGTGTCCGCTTCCATTGCCTCGAAGCCCTCAACGAGAATAGCGGTGTAGTTCGGCGCGAACCCGGAGAACAGGAGATAGGCCTTTTGCTTGTCCCGTTCCAGCGCCCGGCTCCGGTATGTGCCCCACGCGGCGGCAACCACGACTGTGGCCAGCGCGAAGCCCAGCCCCGCAAGCCGCCATCCAATCCGTTTTCCGGCCAAGACCATGGCACATTCCTACCATCATTCTCTTGCTCCATCAACTAAGAATGTCTCCGCATAAAAGCTGTTGAAGGGCCATTCATCAACTTTTCAACCTTTCAACTTTTCAACTGTTCAACTTTTCAACCGCGCCGAAGGCGCGCCGCGCGTTTTCCGTTGCCTCCCGCCGCGCCTTCTGCTAGACGGTAACTTGAAACAGGAACACCCTCGAACCAAAGGCTTCCCATGAAACTCCCCATCCCCTCGCTCCTCCTCGCGCTCTCCCTCTTGTCCACCGCTTTCGCCGCCGACTACGCCTACGTCGCCGACATCCGCACCTCCCTTCCGGAGGAGGGAATCTTCAGCCTGCCGTTCGACGAAAATCTCGAAATCCACAAGCCGTTCGATGCCACCGTCCGACGGCCCGAGGTGTTTGATTCCGATGGAAACCCCGTCAAGCATTTCGAGAGCGGAATCGGCCTTTCGCTGGACTTGCGGGATTTCGCCCGTGAAGGGGAAACCGTGTCCTTCCAGCTGGATTGGCAGGAACGGAAACCCACCGGATGGTACGCATTCCCGCCGGAGGATCCACGGGGCACGGTCGATCGCAACGATCCCAATGTCGTTATCTGCGACGGAGGAGCCTTGCCCTTCGCAATGGACAAAAACCACCCGTGGAATCCGGCAATCGCTTTGAAGCGGCTTCCGGTGTTTTGGGAGCGCCGCAGCACCGGGGCATTCACCGGCAAGCTCGGCGAATGGATTGAACTGGCCGAACCCAGCGGGGAGGCCGAGACCTCCGGCATCCCCGCCCTCCGCATCCGCAAAGCCGATCGCCGCCCCCCCCCCCGCGGGGGAGGAATCTGGATCAAGTCCAATCTGGACCAGGAGATGCCCAAGGAGGCCAAGGCAACCATCATCGAGTACGGAACCTACGGCAACCTCCAGGAGACCGGGATTTCGGAAGAAGATGGCGCCCGCAGCCACATGATCATTGACCAGAAACACCTGGTGACGACCGACCGGATTCCCCGAACCGACGGCACGGCCTTCGGCTACCGCTTCCGGCCGGAAGGCTACTTTGCGGAAAACCGGATCACCTTCGTGACCCGTTGCCCCGACATCCTGGGCATCGACGGCACCCGCGAAGTGCGCTTCGACCGGACCATCCAAGAGACCATCGTGAATCCCATCATCGGCTGGCTCGTCGAACCCGAAGACTCCCCCGGAACGTACGTTTTCCAGATTTGGGCCGATGGCCGCCTTCTCTGCGAAAAATCGTTCTTCCTCGAATAAGAAAAACCCGCCTCCATCCCGCTTTCCCTTGCACGGGAACGCGGCAGGATGCCGCATCTCCCAGCCTGGGGGATGCGACTTCCAGCCGCGTTCCAGCCACGACCCGCCCGCTCCGCGGGCGCACCACCTTGAAGGGTTGAAAGGGGGACCCGCAAACTCGTCACTCGTCACGGTGTCCGCAGCATGGACTACAGCAAATCGGCGTAGTTTTGGGATTGATGGAAGAAGCGGACGACGAACACGAGGTCCGCTTCGGCAACGTAACGGTACACGAAGAGATAGTTCCGCACCAGCACCTTGCGGTAGCCGAGGGCCGCCAACCGCGGATGGGCGCAAAGCGGCGAAGACGCGGGGTGCTCCTGGATGCGCAGATAGGCCGCCGCCACGGCATCCGCCAACGCAACCGCGGGGGCGGGATTGGCGAGGGGCGCGGCCAGATATTCCAGAATCCCGTCGAGGTCCCCGTGGGCCGCCTCGGAAACGGCAAGCCTAGACATGGTGCTTGGCGCGGAGTTCCGCGAGGGAGGCGAAGGCGTCGCGGGTCTGCCCGGCGGAGAATTGGCGTTCGGCTTCGTCGATGCGGTCGAACACCTCCTGCCGGGCCAGGATGCGCTCGTAGGTGGCGATGCTCATGAGGACCAGCTCGCCGTAGCCGTTTTTCGTGATGAACACGGGGGCATCCGTCTCCTTGCACAGGGCGGATATTTTCGCGGTATTCTTGAGGTCGCGGATGGGGACGATGGCCGGCATGTGGAACTCCTGGATTTCAATGATGCCTTGATTGTGCCCCAATCGGGCCACAACCGCAAGCCCGGATTTCCTTGCATCATCCATCCCCCACCAAGCCTTCGAGTCCGCGCAGCGGTATTCGAGATTCCGCTTTCCTCCCTCGTCCCTCCCACCCCCCGCCTTTGTTCTTTGCGTTTTCCTCTATCTACGCCCCCTTGAGCATTATGCATTATGCATTGTGCATTGTGCATTTTTTCCGTAATCCCCCGAGCTTTCCTTGGGCGGATTGGGACAGAGGCGCCCCTTGCGCTCCCCTTGCACGGGGGCGCGGCGGGGTGACGCAAATGGAGTTGACGCATCCATCCGTCCCTTGTAGTCTCAATTGCCGTAAGGAATTGGTTTTCTTTCCAGGAGGTTGGTCGCTATGACAAGAAAGGGTTTATTTGCTTCTCTGGTCCTCATGTGTCTTTGCTGTGGTTGCGGTGGCAATGACTTCATCGTGGACCTTCAGAACGGGTATCGGCTCTGGAAGATGAGTGCCAAGGAAGTCTGCATTGCAAAACCGGATGGGTCCCTTATCATTGGTCCGAAAATCGTCCTGTTGGATACGGACGAGGAGTATATTTTCGGCTTGGCCGAGATTCCGGAAAATTATTCCAAAACGGATGGATTCAAACCGGGGTACTTTCTCGTTGATACCAAGAAACACACTTGGGATCAGGGCCTTTCAAAGGACGCATGGTTGATTCGATTGAAGACGTGCGGTATCTCGGTTGAACCTGAATTGAGAAAACCCACAAGAGGATTTCGTCCGAGGGAAATAAAGGGAGAGGTCCCATAAGGGGAGTTGGGTTCTTCCAAAATTGTTTCAATCGTTGGGAAAACGGGTCTCGTGGAGAAAGGGTCTGGCCCCTTTTGGGTTCCTCGCGCCGCGCCTTCTGCTAGACGGGAACTCGCAACCCGCATTCCAAAGGCTTTCCATGAACAACGCAAGACCAAGCAGGAAAAAGGTTCGGTCCCCATGATGATGGTTGGGGAAAGCGACTTCATGTCGAGGAAAATCAAGAAATGAACGAGGGACTCACGTTGGAATTGGCCGACCCCATGGCGGACGGGGTGGTTGCGATTGAATTCACGGAGCCTTGGCTGCCGGTTGCGGGGCCGATGTTGGTGGGACTGGCATTGGGCGCGTTGTGCGTGTGGGTTTGGATGGTACGGAAGAAGCATCCGCGGCTGGCTCGGACCGTCCTGTGGGCATTGGGGCTGTATTTGCTTGCAGGAGCGCTTGGTTGGGGATTGCTCCTGACATCCGATTTGTTGCCGACACAGCATCCTGAGTGGCTCGGTTGGAAAACGGAAAAGACGGAGACAGCGGCGGAGGCGTTGCCATGAGGGCTGCTCTCAAATGGTTCTTGCGGGGTCTGGCCGTGCTGGCGTTGGGGCTTCTGTTGTGGGGGGCCACGCTGGGAGTGTCCGCTGCATTGCCGTACGGAGCGGCCATTTGGTCGTCGGAGTGGTTGGAGCATGCGAAGCCGTTGCGGGAGACGGCGGACCGCCGCCTGTGGTACTGCACCTCGCGCCCCATCGAAATGAAGGACTCGCTTTGGGGATGCCACTACGAGCTGCAGACTGGAGAGAGGTGCGTCCAGTACCGGGTGTTCGGTTCGAGGGAGTGGCCCATCGACGTCGTATACGGGCCGGACGGGCACGTCCGGTGGATATTCGAATCGTACGAGTGAAGAAAAAAAGGCCTCCCAACAACGCCCTTTCGCTTCTCCACCCGTTATCCAATCGCGGGCATTGTTCAACTTTTCAACCTTTCAACCGCGCCGAGAATTTTTTCCAATCGTTGGAAAACTGCCGAAAAATTTTTCCAATCATTGGAAAAATCGGGGCGTTTTTTCCAACCATTGGAAAATATTTTTCCAATCATTGGAAAATTCCGGCCGTTTTTTCCAACCATTGGAAAGTTTTTTTCCAATCATTGGAAAACTCCGGTTGGGGCGGGGAGGCAGCGGATTGTGCAAAATCCGGGCGGGCGGGCGGGGCGAAAAATCCTTGCGCTGGATGCGCCGGACGTGCATCATGCGGGCATGAAGATTTTGATTCGGCCGTTTTTCCCCATGCGCTCTTTCGCCGCGGCGGCGCTGCTCGGCCTCGCGGCGGCCTCCGCCGCGCGCGCGGAACCGGCGGACGCGGTCTGGCCGGACCTGCCGGTCTCCCTCTCGCCTTCCTCGCTCTGTTCGTCGAACGATGCGGCGGTATGGGGACTCTGGGCCGCCAGGCAGGTATCGACCAACGTCGCCACACCGCCCGCCGAACTCGGCGACAGCTGGGATGACCACACCTCCTCGCTGTCCCCCTTCCACGTCCTCCGCCTCGCCGCGCCCGCCCCCGCCACGGACGCCGGTGGCGCCCCGCCGCAAGGCCCCGTACGGGCCGTGTTCGAGGTCTTCCGCGTGGCAATCGGGGACTTGGACCACCCCCGCACCGATGGCGGCGCCATCAAAAACCCCGTACCCGCCGACTACCTCCCCGCCCCCGTACGCCCCCTCGGCGCGCCCGTGCTGACCGAAACGCGCGACCTGCCGGGGCCCCTTCCCTGCGACCTGCCGGTACCCCCGGCCGTGGCCCTGGCCGTGACGGACCACCGCTGGGCCGGCTACTGTTGTTTCATCCGCCTCAATCTCGTCTCCGGCCCCCACGACTCGCAGCAAATCTGCTCGGTGATGCTCCCGCCCTTCAGGGGCCGCCGCGGCGACACCCTGCTCGCCTCGCGCGACCTCGCGCTGGAGTCCTGGAAAAAACTGTCATCGAAAAAGTGCGCCGCGATACCCTTCGACGTCCTTCCGCCGCCGGACCTCCTCTCCGAAGTACCCGCGCTGACGCTCTCCTCGAACGCCCAGGCGGCCATCCTCTCCGACGAAGGTCTCCCCTCGCTGCGCCGCCTCCTGCTGGCCGCCGTGCCCATCGATCTGGAAGGCGCGACGAACCGCACCGTCGACATCCCCGGCGTCTCCCGCCACTCCCAGTTCCTGCGCACCCCCTGGCAAACTTCTGCGCGCCACGTCAACGTCTCCCTCTCCATGCTTCCCATGGAGGACCCCCTCAACGCGACCAACCGCCCGCCCGCCCTGCGCGTGCCGTCCCCCTTCGCGGCGGTATCCGTGCGCTGGTTCGCCTGGTCGCTGGCGGCCTTCCTCGCGTACCTGCTCGCGATCGTGCTCCTTCTCGTCCGCTGGTTCCGCCGCCCCCCGCAGGACCGCTCCGGACTCTGGCTCGCCGTGCCCGCGGCGTCGGTCCTGCTGGCCGTGCTGATCCAGCTGAGCGGGCACCTCCTCCTGCCCCGCGGCGCGCGCGCGGTCACCCGCAACCTGCGCATCGGGTGCGCCACGTTCCCGGAAGAGTTCTGCTTGTCCGCGACCCGCTTCCTCCACTTCCGCCCCGCCTGGACCGAGTTCCGCTACCCCTCCCCCGCCGCCGTCGTCCGCCACGGCGAACTCCCCGGCCCCTCCCGCTACATCCGCCAGGGCGCCGCCCCCGACGGCACCGGCACCCTCGTCCTCATCCCCCCCGCGACCTCCGGCCACCCGCAGCAGATCCAGGCCACCTGGTACGAACCCGCGAACTGCCCCCTCGCCCTCCACCCGCAACCGGCCGCGCTCGCGGCGTCCGCCCCCGCCCCCGCCGACGGCAACCCCTTCGGGAGCAACGTCTGGTACGCCGCCGCGTGCGCCTCCCGCGCCATCGTGCCCGAATGCGACCTCGACGGCCTCTGGGTGCACATCGGCGCCCGCTGGTACGACCTCGGCCCCGTGCGCGCCGGCGTGCCCGTCGCCCCCGACCCCGCGGCCTGGGCCGACCTCGACATCGACTTCGCCCCGTATGCCACCTTCCCCTCCGGCGACTCCTGCAAATGCGGCAAAAACAACACCCCGGAATTCCGCTACGAATACCCGCCCGCCGACGCCCCTTGGGTCACCGTCGCCCTCGATACCCACACCCCGCCCGACGCCGGCCCCCTCGGCATCCCGCCCGAAAACCAAATCACCCAAACCCTCTGGATCACCGAATGGCCATGACCCCTCCCGCCCCATCCCCCGCGCCCGCCTCCGCCGCGCCCGCCGCGTCCCCCGCGCCCCCCGCCCTGACCGTCACCGGCGTCACCATGCGCTTCCCGCGCACCCCCGCGCCGGCCCTCGACGACCTCAGCCTCCAAGTCCCCGCCGGACAGATCTTCGGCCTGGTGGGTCCCAACGGCGCCGGCAAATCCACCCTGCTGCGCGTCATCGCGGGGCTCCTGACGCCGACCTCCGGCACCGTGCGCGTGCACGGAACCGACATCACCGGCGCCCCCGCGCGCGCCGCGCACCTCGCCGGCCTCATGCCCGACCCCCTGGGCGTCTACTCCGACCTCTCCGCCGCCGAATACCTCCGCTTCTTCGCCCACCTCTTCCGGGCCCCCCGCGCGCGCACCGACGAAGTCATCGCCACCCTCGACCTCGGCCCCTGGCTCGACCGCGAAGTCGAGACCCTGTCCGCCGGCTGGCAGCGCCGCCTCGCCCTCGGCCGCACCCTCCTCTCCGGCGCGCCCCTCCTCCTCCTCGACGAACCCGCCGCCGGCCTCGACGTCGCCGCCCGCGCCGACCTCCTCCAGACCATCCGCACCCTGGCCGCCGCCGGACGCACCCTCGTCGTCTCCTCCCACATCCTCCCCGAACTGCGGAGCATCGCCGACCGCCTGGCCATCCTCGACCGCGGCCGCTGGCACCCCCTGCGCCCCGGCCTCGAGAGCTTCAGCGAAGCCGACCTCGCCACCGCCGACTGGCACCTCCGCTTCCCCGCCCCCGCCGACGCCGACCGCGCCGCCCCCCTCCTGCCCGCCCCCGTCCACCGCGACGCCCCCGACCTCCTCCGCTTCACCCCCGCCGACCCCGCCCGCCCCTCCGACGCCCTCCCCCCCCTCCTCGCCGCCGCCATCCCCATCCTCGAATTCCGCCGCGCCGAAACCGACATCGACCGCCTCGTCCTCTCCGTCTTCCGCGACTCCACCCCCCCCCCCCCCCCCCCCCCCCCCCCCCCCCCCCCCCCCCCCC
>CACXEY010000263.1 GCA_902766695.1 uncultured bacterium | reverse complement strand
GGGGGGGGGGGGGGGGGGGGGGGGGGGGGGGGGGGGGGGGTGGGGGGGGGAGGGGGAGGGTTTCCTGGAGGGTGAAAAGGGGGGCGCGGGAGATGGGCCAGGCGGTGGGGCCCATGGCGCCGACGGGGCCGCCGAGGAGTTTGGGGGCCAGGATCAGGAGGAGTTCGTCGACGAGGGCGGCGCGGACGAGGGCGGAGGCGAGGTGGCCGCCGCCTTCGCAGAGGACGCGGAGGGCGCCGAGGGTTCCGAGCCGGGTCAGGAGGGCCGGGAGGAAGCGGGCGGGGGTGCGGGGGAGGTCGTCCCATACGGTGATGCCGCGGGCACGGAGGGCGGCGGCCTGGTCGGGGTACCATCCGCGGGGGGCGGCGAGGATGGTGCGGGCGGAGGCGGCGTCGGTGAAGAGTTGGGCGTCGAGGGGGACGGGGTGTTCCAGGGCGGTGACGAGGCGCCAGGGGGTGCGTCCGCGGGGGGGGCGGGGAAGGAGGGAGGGGTTGTCGGCGCGGAGGGTCCCGGCACCGACCCAGATGACGTCGGAGGCGCGGCGGAGGGCTTGGACGTGGTCGCGCGCGGCGGCGGCGGTGATCCATTTGGAGCGGCGGGAGGAGTCGGCGATGCGGCCGTCGAGGGTGGTGGCGAGTTTGAGGGTGACGTAGGGGCGGTGGCGGAGTTGGTGGGTGGCGAAGGGGGCGAGAAGGCGCTCGGCTTCGGTGCGGCAGGGGCCGACGGTCACGGATACGCCGGCTTTGCGGAGGAGGGTGAAGCCGCGTCCGGCGTGTGCGGGGTTGGGGTCGGGCATGGCGGCGACGACGCGGGCGATGCCGGAGCGGAGGATGGCGTCGCAGCAGGGAGGGGTGCGGCCGTAGGTGGAGCAGGGTTCGAGGGTGACGTAGAGGGTGGCGCCGCGGGCGGCTTCGCCGGCCTGCCGGAGGGCGTAGACTTCGGCGTGGGGGCCGCCGGCGCGGCGGTGCCAGCCGGTGCCGATACACCGGCCGTCTTTGACGATGACGGCGCCGACGGGGGGGTTGGGGCGGGTGAGGCCTTCGCCGCGGCGGGCGAGGGCGAGGGCGCGGGTCATCCAGAGCTGGTCGGTGGGGAGTGGACGGGACGACCGGGACGGACGGGACGACCGGGACGGGGGGGACGAGGGGGGCATGGGGACGGTCAGGCGTCCTGGAGGAGGGCGTCGGTGAAGGAGGAGGGGTCGAAGGGGGCGAGGTCGTCTTCGCCTTCGCCGAGGCCGGCGTAGAGGATGGGGATGCCGAGTTCGCGGCGGACGGAGTAGAGGAATCCGGCCTTGGAGGAGCCGTCGAGTTTGGTGATGACGGCGCCGGTCAGGGGGGTGGCTTCGTGGAAGAGCCGGGCTTGGGAGACGGCGTTCTGGCCGAGCATGGCGTCGAGGACGATCCAGGTGTGGTGGGGGGCGCCGGGAAGGCGTTTGGCGATGGCGGCGCGGGTCTTCCGGAGTTCGCGCATGAGGGGTTCGCGGGTGTGCATGCGGCCGGCGGTGTCGATGATGGCCAGGTCGCAATGGCGCGCGAGGGCGGAGTCGACGGCGTCAAAGGCGACGGCGGCGGCGTCGGCGCCGGTGGGGCCGCCGACGCAGGGGCAGCCGAGGCGGTCGGCCCAGATGCGCAGTTGGCTGGAGCCGGCGGCGCGGAAGGTGTCGGCCGCGCCCAGCAGGGGGCGCTTGCCGGCGCGCTGGGCGAGGCGGGCGAGTTTGGCGGCGGTGGTGGTCTTGCCGGAGCCGTTGATGCCGACGAGGAGGACGACGCCGGGCGCGGGGATGGAGGCCCAGTCGGGCGGTCCGGAGCCTTCGAGGGCGCCGAGGAGGACGCGCCGGAAGGTGTCGCGGGGGGGCTCGGAGCGGGTGGAGGCTTTTTCCCATTCGGCGATGAGTTCGCGGATGAGCGCCATGGGGACGTCGGCCATGACGAGCAGGTCGGTGAGTTCTTCGATGGTTTCGGGCGCGGGGCGGGCGCCGCCGCCGAAGACGCTGCGCAGGGCGCCCGCGATGCGGTCGCGGGTTTTCTTGAGGCCGGCGAACCAGGAGCTCACGGGGCGGGCTCCGGGGAGGGGGCGGCGGGGGGCGCCGGCGTGTCCGCCGGGGCGCGGGGCGGCGAAACCTTGCGCTCGTCGACGGCGTCGCGGGCGGGGCGGTCGAGGCCCATGCGGACGCGGTCGAGGATGCCGTTGACGAATTTGCCGGATTCGACGGAGGAGAAGGCCTTGGCGAGGTCGACGGCTTCGTTGATGGAGACGACGGGGGGGATGTCGTCGCGGTGGAGCATTTCGTAGACGGCGATGCGCATGACGTTGCGGTCGACGATGCCCATGCGGTCGATTTCCCAGTTCTCGGCGTATTTTTCGATCAGCGGGTCGATTTCCTTGTGGTGGGCGATGACGCCGCGGGCGAGTTCTTCGGCGAAGCGGCGGGCCTTGGCGCGGCCTTTGGCGGCGTGGGCGCTGTCGGCGGGGTCCTTGGCGGAGGCGGCGGCTTCGGAGGGGGAGGCGGCCGCCCACTCGTCCTGGAACTGCCAGAAGAGCTGGAAGGCCTTGTCGAGGGAGGCGTCCTGGTTGAATTCGGACTGGAAGAGGAATTGGAGGGCCCATTCGCGGGCGTCGTGGCGGAGTCCCATGGGGCGGTCCTTTCCTTAGGGGAGTTGGCGGAGGAGGTTGGCCATCTCGATGGCGGTCTGGGCGGCGGACCATCCGCGGTTGCCGGCCTTGGAGCCGCAGCGTTCGACGGCCTGGTCGAGGTTCTCGGCGGCGACGATGCCGTCGATGACGGGGATGCCGCTGTCGAGGGCGATCTGCGCGATGGCGCGGGTGACCTGGGCGTTGATGAGCCCGGCGTGGGCGGTGGAGCCCTGTATGACGGCGCCGAGGGCGACCAGGGCGTCGTACTTGCCGGAGGCGGCGAGGCGCTTGAGGGCGAGGGGCTGTTCGAAGGCGCCCGGCACCCACGCGACGGCGATGTCCGCCGGCGCGGCGCCGTGGCGGGCGAGGCAGTCGAGGGCACCCTTGAGGAGCTGGCCCGTGAAGAGGTCGTTGAAGCGGCTGGCGACGATGCCGAAGCGGAGGCCTTTGGCGTCGAGCATTCCGGTGTATTCCTGGCAGTCCATGCGGTTCTCCTTTGCGTTCAGATGAGGTGGCCCATCTTCTGTTTCTTGGTTTCGAGGTAGCGGGCGTCGTCGGGGGTCGGGGGGATGACGATGGGCACGCGCTCGGCGATTTCGATGCCGTAGCCGCGCAGGCCGGCGATCTTGCGGGGGTTGTTGGTCAGCAGGCGCAGGCGCACGATGCCCAGGTCGAGGAGCATCTGGGCGCCGGTGCCGTATTCGCGCAGGTCGGGCGCGAAGCCGAGTTCGAGGTTGGCTTCGACGGTGTCGAGGCCCTTTTCCTGGAGGGCGTAGGCGCGGATCTTGGCGGCGAGGCCGATGCCGCGGCCCTCCTGGCGCATGTAGAGGACGGCGCCCGTGCCCGCGGCTTCGATGCGGCGCATCGCCTCGTGCAGCTGCGAGCCGCAGTCGCAGCGGGCGGAGCCGAAGACGTCCCCCGTCAGGCACTCCGAATGGATGCGCACCAGCGGCGCGGGCGCGCCGGCGTCGGCCGCCGCCGCCGCGGGGTCGCCCTTGACGAGCGCCAGGTGCTCGGCGCCGGTCACGAGGTCCTCGTAGAGGTGGAGGACGAAGTCGCCGTAGGCCGTGGGCAGGTGCGCGGTGGCGGCGCGGCGCACCGTCTTTTCGCGCTGGCGGCGCCACTCGACGAGGTCCGCCACGGTGAGGATGCGGAGATTGTGCTCCGCCGCGAACGCCTGCAAGTCGGGGAGGCGCGCCATCGTGCCGTCCGGCTTCATCACCTCGCAGATCACCGCCGCGGGCGGCAGGCCCGCCGCGCGCATCAGGTCCACCGACGCCTCCGTGTGGCCCGTGCGGCGCAGGACGCCGCCGGACACCGCCTGTAGCGGGAACATGTGGCCCGGGCGTATGAAATCGGCGGGGGTCGCGGACGGGTCCGCCAGCTTGCGCGCGGTGAGGGCGCGGTCGGCGGCGCTGATGCCGGTGGTGGTGCCGGTGCGGGCGTCGACGGTCACGGTGAAGGCCGTGCGGTAGCGGTCGCGCTCGTCGGGGGGGACCATGCGTTCGAGGCCGAGGGCGCGGAGGCGGTCGGCCTCCATCGGCACGCAGATGAGGCCGCGGCCGTGGGTGGCCATGAAGTTGATCGTCTGCGGCGTGCAGCCGGCGGCGGCCGCCACGAGGTCGCCCTCGTTCTCGCGGTGTTCGTCGTCGGTGACGAGCACCATGCCGCCGCCGCGCAGGATGCCGGCCGCCTCTTCGACGGTGCAGAATGCCTTGTCTGGTTCCACTGTGGTTTCCGATGCCTTTCCGTCCCCCGGACGCGACGCCCCCCGTTCGGCCGGCTGGAAGTGGGGATGGCGGACGCGCCGCCGTGCCTTCTTCCATCCAGACTCTACTGTCGGTCAAGGAATCGCACCTTGTCGGCCACAAGTGGCTCGCGGACTCTCACCGCCGGTCGGGAATTGCACCACGCCCTGAAGACGGGAGGGACCATAGCGCAAACCGGTCCCGTCCTCAAGCGCAATCGCGGGGAGCGGGAAGGGGGCGCGAAGGGGGTGGAAGGGGGTGGTTTTTCATGGGGGGGAGTATAGGGGGGAACGGGCGGGAAAACTCAAGGTTTTTCCTGTTTCCAAATGCATCCGGAGACAGGGGGGACCATGCGCCGGGGCAACCCGAAGCATCCGGCCTTGACCGATGGGAGCGGGATTCCTACAAAGGGAGGGATGAGTCCGTACCACCACCACACGACCCTGCGCGAACGCTACGCCCGCCTGCCGCTGTCCGGCAAGCTGGCGGTGGGGGCACTGGCGTCCGGCGGCGTCCTGCGCCTCGTGCAGGCGTGGGCGGGCCGGGCGCTGGCCGATCCGGAAGCGGTGGCGGCGGCGCTGGAGGCACGGCGGATCGCGCACGGTACCGCGTTCCATCTGCTGGGCGACGCCCCCTACCGCATGGGGCCGATCGAGCCGGCGGTGGGCGGCATGCTCCACACGGCGCTGGGCGAATCGGGATTCGTGGCGGGGCTGGCGCCGGCGTTGTTCGCCTTCGCGGCGCTCTGGGCGCTCTGGCGCTGGGGCCGGGAAGCGGCGGGGAATCGGGGCGGACTGCTGGCGCTGCTGGCGGGCGTGTTCGGCTTGCCGGGGGCGTTCGCCGTGCAGGCGGTGCCGTTGGGCGGCTGGATGGCGGCGGTCGCGCTGGAAACGCTGGTGATGGCGCAGGCTTCGCGCATGGCGTACGACATCCGGGACGCCTGGGAGCCGTCCCCCAACGCCTACGCGGGCCTCGGCCTGATGGCGGGCTTCGCCCTCTGGACGACGCGCCTGGCGGCACCGGCGCTGCTGGTGGCGTGGTGGGTGCTGGCCCGCGCGATGAAATGCCGGTGGAAAAAGCATTGGAAGGGCCTCCTCGCGCTGGCGTCGGGGCTCCTTCCCGGCCTCGCGGCCTGGTTATGCGGCCTCGCGCGCACCGGCCGGGACGTCGCCGCGGCGTTCCGCGGGCCCCGCTCGTTCTCGTCGTCCGCGGCGGGCTTCCTGGACCTCGGCGGAGGGAGCCCGGCGGGTACCGCGCTGGTGCTCCTGCTGCTGGCGACGGCGCTCGCGGGACTGTGCATCGCGGTCGCGGCGGCATGGCGGCACCGGCACCACCACCATCCGGCCCGGTCGGCGGCCGCGGCGCTGGCGGTGGCCTATCCGCTCTGGATTGCTCTCGCGGGCGGAGCGGCCGATCCGACGGGCCGCCCCTGGCTGCCGTGGCTCCCGGCGGCGGCGGTCCTGGCGGCGGTGGCGTGCGAGGCGCCGAAATCGCGGTGGCTCCGCCGCGCGGCGACGGCCGCGCTGCTGGCGG
>CACXEY010000262.1 GCA_902766695.1 uncultured bacterium | reverse complement strand
GGGGGGGGGGGGGGGGGGGGGGGGGGGGGGGGGGGTGAAGCGGAGGGTGCGGGTGCCGTCGGGGGTGGTTTGGAGGCCGGTGCCGTCGTAGGTGGCGGAGGAAAGGTTGGCGAGGAGGGTGCGGAGGGCGCGGTAGGCGGGGCGGGGGCGGCGGGCGGCGGGGTCGGTGTCGTCGACGAGGCCGAAGCCGCGGGCGGCCAGGCGGAACCAGTGGACGCGGGTGACGTGTCCGGAGGCCAGGGCGAGGAGGAGGTAGCGGGTCATGTAGGAGGCGTACTGGTCTTCGGTGACGGAGGGGTCGTTGCGGCGCGGGTCGAGGGTTTCGTAGGGGGAGGTGACGGGGGACCAGGGTCCGGTTCCGAGGAGGGGCCAGTTGGTTTCGGTGATGGCGATGCGGTCGGATGGAAAGCCGTGGATGCGGGCGGCGGCGCGCAGGAGGGCGCATTTGGCGACGAGGTCGAAGCGTCCCTGGAAGGCTTCGGGGGGGCCGCGGCGGTCGACGTACAAATGGTGGGAGAGGGCGCTGAAGGGGAGGGGTTTCTTTATCGCGTGGAGGAAGGCGAGGAGGGCGTGGGGTTCGAAGTCGATGCAGGCGGGGCCGATGGTCGCGGCGCGGGGACGGGCGGTGGCGAGGATGTCGCGGACGGGTGCGAGGAGGGTTTCGATTTCGCGCGGGTCCCAGAGGCCCCATTTGCAGCGGTTGACGGCGTGGCCGATTTCGATGGCGTCGGCCCAGTCGGAGGCGCGGGAATAGGCGAGTTCGACGAGGGCGCGCCAAGTGCCGGGGTCGGTGATGGCGCGTCGGGATTGGAGGAGGGCGAGGGTGACGGGGTGGCCGGCGCAGCGGAGTTCGCCGGCGCGGTCGAGGGTCCAGTTCCAGTGGTCGGGGCCGAGGTGGTGGTGGAGGCGGAGGAGGACGGGCAGGGGGGCGGCGTCGGGCGGGCGGAGGGCGTCGAGTTCGGCGAGTTGGGGGGACCAGGTGGCGGGGTCGGGGTCGAGGGTGACGCCGATGGCGCCGGCGAAGGGGACGGGGGTGCGGAAGGATTCGGCGAGCAGGCGGCGGTATTCGCGGCGGAGGGGGAGACCGCGGCGGAGGGCTCCGGCGAGGGCGCAGGTGACGTTGGCGTTGGAGAGGTAGCGGTGGCGGTCGCGGGAGGTGTAGGCGGGGATGGGTTGTGAGGAGCGGTCGTCCCAGATCCAGAGGTCGCGGCCGCGGGTGCGGGGCGGGGCTTCGCCCCGGGCGCGGGCGGCGGCTTCGGCGCGGCGGATGCGGGCTTCGCGGAGGGGGTGGCGGTAGGGGCGCAGGGCGGTGTGGCGGGCGAAGGCGGCGCGGGTCTTGGCTTCGGCGCGCAGGAGGGCGCGCGACGGGGTGTAGCCGCGGTTGTACATGGCCAGGAAGACGCGGCGGAAGTCGCTCGGCAGGTCGAGGCGGGCGAGGTCGGCGCCGCGTTGGGCGTCGGTGGGCGCCGGGTCGCAGGCGCGCGCGCGGTTGAGGTCGAGGAAGAGGACGCGCCAGCCGTGCGGGGCGCCGGGGTCGCGCTGGAGGGGGATGTTCTGGTTGCCGAGGTCGCGGTGGACGAGGCCGGCGTCGTGGAAGGCGCGCACGGCGGTCGCGACGGCTTCGAGCAGGTCCATCAGGGGCGCGCAGAGGGGGGCCTCGGCGTAGATGCGCTCGAGTTCGGCGCGGAAGTCGGTGAGGCCGGGTTCGTACGCGGTCACGAGGCGGCTTTCGAGGAGGCGGCCGGTGCGCGGGTCGCGGCGTTCGAGGGCCGCCAGGGGCGCGGGGGTGCCGACGGAGGCGTCCTGCAGGCGGCGGGCGTTCAGGAAGGCGCGCACGGCTTTGCCTGCGATGCCGAGGCGGCGGGCGGTAGCGTCGCGCCAGGCGGGGACGGGGCCGTAGGTTTTGACGACGAGGTCGCGCGGGCCGCCGCCGGGGAGGTCATCGGGGGAGAGGACGATGCGGTCGAGACGGTGGCGTCCGGGGGGGCAGAGGAGGGTGCCGTGTGCGGCGAGGAGGTCGCCGAGGCGCGGGGCCAGCGGGCGCCAGGCGTCGGCGGGGGCGTCCGGGGCGAGCCACAGGGTCCAGCCGCCGGGGGCGTCGAGCCGCTGGTGGGCGGGGTCGGTCATTTGGGCGGCTGGGCCTCGGCGGCGCGGCGCTGCTGCTCGATTTCCATGAGCTTGGCGTACTTGAGGAAGACGCCGAAGGCCGAGATGTAGGCGACGATGAAGCCTTGCTTGCCGGACAGGAAGCCGCGCTTGAGGAAGTAGGATTTGAAGAAGCGCCAGGGCGGGCGGAAGAGGAGGTCGCGCCAGCGGAAGGGTTCGCCGTTGGCCGCTTTCTGCTTGGCCGAGATGGTCGAGAAGCGGTTGAGGGTGTTGATGTGGTCCGACATGTCGTCGTAGGTGAAGTGGTGGAGCGGGGCCTTGAGCGTCTTGACGGGGCCGGTGACGATGACGCGGTCGTGGGGTTCCTGGCCGCCGCTGTAGCCGCAGTCCTTGCGGAAGAGGCGGAGCTTCATGTCGGGGTACCACTCGCCGTGGCGGATCCATTTGCCGAGGTAGTGGACCATGCGCGGGAACTGGTAGCCGACCGTTTCGCCGGGGCCGCGCTCAAACTCGGCTTCGATCTCCTCGCGGAGCTCGTCGGAGACGACTTCGTCGGCGTCCACGAAAAGGATCCACGGGTGGTTCGCCAGGGAGCGGATGTAGTTCTTCTGCGCGATGTAGCCTTCCCAGGGGTGCTGGACGACGTTGGGGGTGTACTGCTTGCAGATTTCGAACGTCCGGTCCTTGCTGTAGGAATCGACGACGATGATCTCGTCGCACCATTGCAGGCTGGCGAGGCAGGCGGCGATCTTGTCTTCTTCGTTGCCGGCGGTGACGCAGGCGGAAATCTTGAGGGAAGGTGGACGCGTCTTTTTCATGTCCGGCATCATGCCGCGTCGCGGGCGCGCGGGCGAGAAAAAACGTGCGGGCACCCGCCGCCCGCCATGTCGTGCAATCACGTGAAACCGGAGAAATCACCCCGGATTCCGTCATGCTTTCCTCCATGAAAACAGGGATGCGACGATAGGGCCTCGGATGTTTTGCAATGGTTGGAAAACTTTTTTCCAATGGTTGGAAAAATCAGGCGGGGTTTTCCAATGGTTGGAAAAAAAGTTTCCAATGGTTGGAAAACCGGACCGGAAGGGATGGTTGCGCGAGGGAGGGCGGTCGGGGCGCCCGGTGGATGGGAAAGGAAGAGGTGAGAAATTGCCGCCGCGGAAATCAGTCGGCGGGAGTGCCGCGGAGCCAGGCGAGGGCCTGGTCCCGCAGGCGGCCGAGTTTGCGGGTGGGCGGGGGCTCGCGGAGGAAGCGGATGAGTTCGCGTTTGGTGGCGTCGACTTGAACGGACCGGTCGTGAGGCGGCGTGGCGCGGGGACGGCGGGTCCGGCGGGAGGGGAGAAGCGGCGGGAGCCCCAGTTTGGTTTCGACGTGGGCTTTCAGGCGGGTGAAGTTCCAGTGGTCGCGGAGAAGGCGGGAAAGGCGGCGGCGGGCGGTGGCGTAGGGGGCGAGCAGGTCCGGCGGGAGGGGGCGGTCGGGCGCCGCGCCGGGGAGAAGCCATTCGAGCGGAAGGCGGTCGTCGAGGGCGAGGAATTGGCGGAGACGCTGGGCGAGTTTCTTGTAGCGGACGAGGGTGGTGTAGTTGGCGGGAACGCGGCGGTCCGCCAGCCAGCCTTTCATGCCGGGGGCGCGGGAACGGATGCGCTTCTGGCCGTTGCGGAGTTTCTTGAAGCCGAGGGTCGTGGTGTCGAGCGTGGGGTCGAGGTCGGCCAGGCGGGAACCGAGACGGAGACGGACGAGGAGGGTGCGGGGCCGGGTTTCGATGTCGGCCGCGAGTTCGGCGGGAGTGGGGGTGCCGCGGAGGGACGGGCTGTCGGGGTGCTTTTCGCGGAGGCGCTGGCGGCGCTTGAGTTCGCGGACGATGGCCAGGCCGGTCTCGGTGGCGGCGAAGACGGTGAATGCGGCGACGCTCACGCCGAGGACGAGGGGGACGAGGCCGAGGGCGATGCCGGCGTGTTGGGTGCCGGCGATGTCGAGGGCGGCACGGGTGATGGGGGTGGTGCGGGAGGAGGCGGTTTTCAGGATGTTCATGG
>CACXEY010000261.1 GCA_902766695.1 uncultured bacterium | reverse complement strand
TCCCCCGCCCAACTCGACCGCCTCGCCGCCTGCCGCATCGACTACCTCCTCTACCACGAAGACGCCTTCCCCGGCAACGTCTCCCCCTTCCCCACCGGCGCCACCCTCCTGAACCTCCTCTCCCACCCCCGACTGAAATTCCTCGCCCGCGACGCCTCCGTCTGGGCCTTTAGAATTCTAGATTCTCTAGATTCCCTAGATCCTCTAGATTCTCCAGCCGTCACTCCCCAAACCCTCCCCATTCTCTTTCCCTCCCGCACCTTGAACTGGAAAAACAGCCTTCCCCGCGACCTCCCCCCTCCGCCCGGCCTCGCGACCGTCCCCGGCCCCTCCGCCAACTCCGACCATTGGCTCCACGCCACCTCCGCCATGACCGCGCCCCTGACCAGCCGCTGGGTCCGCGTCACCGGCCCCTACGACTGGCAATGGCGCTACCGCGCCCGCGGCCGCGCCACCCTCGAATGGACCACCCGCGACACCACCGGCGCCGCCGCCACCCAAACCCTCACCCTCGACGCCCCCGACTGGACCTGGCACACCCTCCCTGCCGCCATTCCCGGCCGCCCCTCCATTCCCCACGGCGAATGGGAACTCACCGCCGACTTCCGCATCCTCGACGGCGAAGCCGACATGGACACCGTCCTCCTCACCGCCGCCCCCTCCCTCACCGCATCCCCTCCCTCCGGCAATCCTGTTCATCCTGTAAATCCTGTCGAAAACACCTTCCCGCCCCCGCCCGGCGCCACCGCGACCCTGCCCGCCATCAGCTTCTACCGCTCCGGCTACGCCGATCCCGCGACCGGCGCCGTCACCTTCCAACCCGACAAGAACCCCTCCGACGACATCTTCGAAGCCCGCAACTTCTGGCTCGCCCCCGGCCCCCACCGCATCACCCTCGACTTCGACACCCCGGCCTCCGCCGGCACCGACCTCGGCACCCTGACCCTCCAGATCGGCACCGGTCCGACGGCCGCCGCCGCCACCACATCCGTCCTCGCCGGAACCCCCGCCGAACTCCACCTCGACGTCCCCGACACCCGCTACGCCCGCCTCTCCTTCCGCTACACCCGCGCCGCCCCCTGCACCCTCCGCTCCGTCCACATCGCCCACCTGGAGCCCGCCCCATGACCCCCGCCCCCGCGACAGGTTTTCCAACCATTGGAAAAAAGTTTTCCAATCATTGGAAAAACCAACCCGATTTTTCCAACCATTGGAAAAAAAGTTTCCAATCATTGGAAAAACTGGCCAAAATTTTCCAACCATTGGAAAAAAATTTTCCAATCATTGGAAAACTCTTCCCGCGCGCCTTTTCTTGCCATTCGCGCCTGCAGGGCGCACCGCAAACTTTTCACTTTTCACTTTTCACTTTTCACTCCCCATGAGCGTACTTTCCGCCATCCTCGCCCTCATTGTCCTCGTCCTCCGCGTCATGTTGCCGGGCCTCCTCCTCTCGCCCCGCGTCGCCGGCACCAGTTCCCCCGACGCCGACCTTCTCCCGCGCATCGGCCGCGCCCTGTTCGCCGGCGTCGTGGCCAACCTCCTGATCCCGGTCGCCTTGGTCGCCGGACGCTGGACCGTCCTGTTCGACTGGGTGTGGTGGATCGTCATCGTCGCCAACGCCGTCCGCTGGCGCGTGAAACGCCGCGAACTCGTCCCCGCCGACCTCCGCCACTGGCTCGCCCCGGCCCTCCTCGTCCTGGCTGCCGCCGCCCTCGTCCTGCTCCTCCCCGTCCGCAGCGAATGGCGGATGGGCGGATGGGACCCCGGCTTCTACCAGAACAACGCCGTGCGCATCGCCGCCGACGGCCGCCTCGACGGCCCGCACCTTCCCCTCTACGTCGAAGCCGCCCGCCCGGACTCCCCCCTTGCCTCCCTCGCCCGCACCCAGTACGGCGGCACCTACCGCGCCCTGGCCGACAGCCTCCCGCTGGCCCCCGACGGCTCCATCCCTCTCTACTTCTTCCACCTCACCCCCATCGCGGGCGCCGCCCTCCACCGCCTCGGCGGCGACGCCTTCCTCGACCGCCTCAACGGCTTCCTCGCCTTCGGCGCGCTCTTCGCCTTCGCGTCCCTCCTCTCCTCGCTGGGCCTCCGCGGATACCGCCGCGCGCTGCCGCTCTTCTTCATGGTCCTCTCCCCCCTCTGGTGGTACCACCAGAACATCCCGACCTCCGAGATGCTCTACCTCTTCCTGCTCCTCGGCGGCGCCGCCGACTGGCTCGACTCCCGTGACGCCCGCCGCCCACCCTGGGGAGCCTGGGCCGCCTGCTTCCTCCTCGTCGTCAACCACCTCAACGCCGCCGTCCTCGCCGGCGCCCTCCTGGCGCTGGCGACCCTCCTCGAAGCCACTTCCTCCGACACCCCCCTGCCGCGCCGCACCCGCCTCCTCCGCAGCGGCGTCGCCCTCGCGGCCCTCGCGCTGGGCGGACTCTGGGACGCCGTCTTCGCGCACACCACCATCGCCAAACTCGCCGCCGAAGGACCCGTCGTCGCGACCCTCCTCCGCTACTTCCTGTACGTCGCCGCCGCCGCCCTCCTCTCCGCCCTGCTCCCGCCCCTGCCGCGCCCCCTCCGCCGCGCCGCCGGATGGCTCGGCCGCGCCGCCGCCCTCTTCGCCGCCGTCCTCGTGCCCGCCATCGCCCTCGCTTCCCTGTCCGGCCCCGCCCGCGACGGGTTCTACGCCGTCTATGAACGCTGGTATCCCCTCGGGCAGATGCTCTGGTGGCTCATGCGCATCTCCCCCTTCTTCGGCGTGCCCGCCCTCGTCCTCGCGGGGGCCGGATTCGCGTTCCTGGCCTTCGGCCGCGACCCGGCCCGCCGCCGTACCGCCCTGCTCCTGCTCGTCCTTGGCGCCGGCTTCCTCGCCATCCTCTACAACCCCGGAATCAAGAAACTCTTCCCCTGGGCCCTCCGCCGTTTTTATGCCGTCGCCCTCCCCGCCGTCGCCCTCGGCCAGTCCATCCCCGTCGCGTGGGCCCTCGACGCCTCCTGCCGCAAGCCCAAACGCACCCCGTTCGCCCGCAATGCCGCCACCGTCATCCTGGCCGCCTTCATCTGCGTCGTCCTCCTGACCCTCCCCGTCACCCGCGCCGCCGCCCGCGCCGGCGACTACCGCGGACTCGTCGGCGTCCTGGAGACCCTCCGCTCCGCCATCCAGCCCGGCGACGTCGTCATCACCGACAACTCCGCCTGGATGGCCCCCCTGATCCTTGCCGAAGACATCCCCGCCGTCAACGGCGAGCGCTTCATGGACGGCGATGACGGCACCCTCTGGTGCACCCCCGATCCCGCCGACCGCGCCGACCTCCTGACCGCCCTTCGCTTTTGGGCCAGCGTCTCCCAGACCCGTCTCCTCTGGCTCACGACCACCACCGACGGCCTCTCCGTGTACCCCGAACCTTCCCCCGTCGATCCCTCCCCCATCCTTTCCCTCGACTACCCCGCCCAGACCGTCGCCCACGGCCAGCGCCAGAAATTCTACGAAACCACGACCCGACCCATCCCCCTCCGCCTCTACGCCACCCTTCCCCTTTCCCCGGAGTCCCCATGAACGCCCTCATCTCCGCCGCCATCATCATCTGGATCTTCTGGATGATCTTCCACCTCACCAAAGGCCTCTGAGCCGTCCTCCGCGCCCTCCCCGTCCCCCCCGTCGAGTGCAATCGCCTGCCGCCGCCCCGCCCCTCCACCATCATTCTTGAGATTACGGAAAACACATCGGAAACCTTCGTGTTTCCGCACACTCCGCCACCATGAAAAATCCCCCGCTCGCCGCACGGGGAACGGAGGTCCCCCCCTCCCGGAGCGATTGCCGGCCCCCTCTCCACTTTCCTCTTCCGCCGCGCCCCGCGACCGCCTATACTCCCCCTCCATGAAATCCTCCGCATCCCCCCGCACCTTCGAACTCAACGCCACCGTCTTCCTGACGGGCGCCGGCATGATGACCGTCGAGCTGGTGGCCAGCCGCCTGATCGCGCGCTTCCTCGGCTCCTCCCTCTACACGTGGACGGGCGTCATGGGCGTCATCCTCGCCGGCATGAGCATCGGCAACGCCATCGGCGGCCGCCTCGCGGACCGCCCCGGACCGCTCCCCCGCCGCATCTCGAAGATGTTCTTCGCCTGCGCCGCCGCGTGCCTGGCGATCCTGGCGCTGAACGCGTGGGCGGGCCGCGCGCTCTGGCTGATGTCCCTGAACTGGCCGCTGCGCATCCTGATCCACATGTCGTGGGTGTTCCTGCTGCCGACCATCGTCCTCGGCACGATCAGCCCGATGGTCGCCAAGCTGGCCATCGACCGCTGCCCCGCCAACACCGGCCGCGCCATCGGCAACCTCTACGCCTGGAACGCGGTGGGCAGCATCTTCGGGACCTTCCTGACGGGCTTCTACCTGACGGCGCACCTCGGCAGCGTCCGCATCGTCGTGTGCATGGCGGCGCTGATGGCGGTCCTCGGCCTCGCCTACGCCATCGTCCCGGCCCTCGCCGCCCGCCGCGCGGAGGCCGGCGCCCGATGACCGCCCGCCGCGACCTCTGGCCGGCGGCGGCCGCCGCGCTGGCGCTGCTCTTCCTGGCGGCGCTCTGGCTCGCGTGCGCCCCCGACGGCACCCCCTCCGCCCGCCTCGGCTCCAGGCTGCTCCTGCGCGACGCCCCGTCCGAGCCCGACGCCATCTACTACGCCGAGACCCAGTACCAGATCCTGACCGTCACCGCCGAACCGGGCAACCCCGACCACCGCGCCTTCTACCAGGACAAGCTCCGCCACAGCGAAGTGGACCTCCACGACATCACCGACCTCAAGTACCCCTACATGCGCGTCTACGACGCCCTCGTCACGCGCATCGCCGGCCCCGCCCCCGCGCCCGTCCGGCTGCTGCTCCTCGGCGGCGGCGGCTACGTCTTCCCCAACTACCTCGCCCGCACCCGCCCCGGCAGCGAAATCGTCGTCGTCGAGATCGACCCCGGCGTCACGCGCGCCGCCATCGACGCCTTCGGCTTCCCCGCCGATGCCCCCGTCGAGATCCACCACATGGACGCGCGCAATTACGTCGCCGACGCCGTCCGCCGCAACAAGGAGGCCCCCGGCAGTGTCCCACCCTTCGACCTCGTCGTCTGCGACTCCGTGAGCGACTACTCCGTCCCCTTCCAGCTGACGACCCGCGAATTCATCTCCGACGTCAAGACCCTCCTCAAGCCCGGCGCGCCCGGCGAAGGCGGCGGCCTGTACGTCATGAACCTCATCGACGCCTTCCGTCCCGGCGCCTTCATGAACGCCGTCGCCCAGACCTTCGCGTCCGTCTTCCCTTGGCGCGGCGCCGTCTCCGTCACCACCGATCCCGACAACCGCAACACCACCGTCTTCGCCGGCGCCGAATCCCCCCTCGACCTCGAAAACGTCCTCGCGTGGATGCGCCCCGGGACCGCCTTCGAGGGGCTCCCCTTCACCGACGCGCAGTTCGCCGACCTCGCCTCCCGCAACGGCGAATGCGTCCTCACCGACGACTGGGCGCCGGTCGAGAACCTCCTCGCGCCCGTCGTCAAGGCCGACCCCATCGGACAGCTCACCGCCGCCCTGCAGGCCGGCATCCGCGCCGCGGAAAAGGAAGACTGGCCCCGCGCCATCCGCCACTTCCGCCGCGCCCTGGAAATCCATCCCGGCGACGAATCCGCGCTGGAAGACCTCGCGCACGCCCTCGAACTGACGGGCGACGAAGAAGGCGCGCTCGCCTGCTACGCCCAGCTCGTCCAGCTCTATCCCAAGACCGTCCTCCCCCGCAACCGCGCCGCGATGCTGCTCGCCCGCCGCGGCCACGTCCAGGCCGCACTGGAGCAGTGGCGCGCGAGCCTCGACATCCAGCCCGGCCAACCCGACGTCCTGACGAACCTCGGCTCCCTCGCCTACCAGGCCGGCGACCGCGACCGCGCCCGCGACTACTGGCAGCGCGCCCTCGCCCTCGCCCCGGACTCCCCCGTCCTGCAGAACAACCTCCGCCTCCTCGGTCCCTGACCCGTTTCCCCGGCCACTCCTCAACCGTCCCCGGCCGTCCGCGCCACCACATTTGAGATTATGGAAAACACCCCGAAAACCCACGCATTTCCACCCATTGTCCCCTCCATGAAAAATCTCCGCGTTCCGACCGCAAACCGGGGGTGCCCCCACCATGACCCGCCGCCTTCCGCCTCCTCTCGCTCCCTCTTGGAATCGGCGGGAAATCGTGCTAGCTTCCCCCTGCCGTAAGTGTTTTGCCTAGGTGTCTTGCCAAAGGAGCCCCCCCCTTACCCACCCCCCCCCCCCCCCCCCCCCCCCC
>CACXEY010000260.1 GCA_902766695.1 uncultured bacterium | reverse complement strand
GGGGGGGGGGGGGGGGGGGGGGGTGGCCGACGGGTCGGCCACGGGCGGGACAGGGACAGGGGGGGAGGCTATTCCGACATTTCGACGCGGAGGCGGAAGAAGTTGTAGTCGGCGATGCGGGGGGGGACTTCTTCCCAGTCGCCTTCGAGGAGGGAGGCGCGGCCGTGGAGGGTGTAGCGGCGGCAGGCGGCTTCGGAGGGGTCCAGTCGGGGCTTCCAGGCGATGCGGGGGAGGCCGTCCTCCACTTCGATCCAGGCCCTGAAGAGGTCGTCGGGGTCGGTGGGGTCGGTCCCGGCGACGTAATCCTGCCAGACGGCGAGCGGGTTGCCGGCGGCGTCGCGTTTCCCGGTGGGGCGGGTGAGCGAGGCGGGGAAGTCGGTGCCGAAGCGGTCGGCGTAGGACGGGTAGCGGGCGGCCCAGCTCTCGGGGATTGCGACGGCGCCGCCGGGCGAGCCGCCGATTTCGGTGACGACGGCCACGAAGCCGCCGGGCGACGGGGTTGCGCCGCCGCCGCCGTCATCGCCGCTTGGTTCGGAGACGGTCTCGTGGGCCTGCATGTAGCCGAAATCGACGGGCCATTTTTCGGGGACGCCCTTGGCGCCGGGCGCGATCCAGCCGGTTGTCGCGGGGTCGATGTGGACGCGGAAGCGGGCGTTGTAGCCGGTCTGGCGGAAGATGCCTTCGCCAAGGTAGGATTTTTCGCCGGCCCAGCCGGCCTCGGCTTCGGCGAGGCGCGGGGCATTGCCGCGGAAGTACACGTCGCGGAGGGCAATGCAGCCCTGGAAGGCGCCCGCGCCGAGGCGGGAGAGGGTCGCCGGGAAGTCGAGTTCGGCGAGGGCGAGGCAGTTGGAGAAGGCGGCGTCGCCGACGCGGGAGACGCCGGGGGCGATGGAGACGCGTTGGAGCTGCCAGCAGTCGGCGAAGGCGCGGTCGCCGATTTCGCGGACGGTGGCGGGGATGGTGACGGCGGTGAGCTTGGTGCACTGGATGAAGGCGGCTTCGCCGATCTTGCGGACGGGGAGTCCGTCGATGTAGGCGGGGATTTCGAGGGGGCCTTCGTAGCCGGCGGCGACGGCGGGGCGGACGCGCGGGAAGGAGATGCCGAGGACGACGTAGGAGGCGTTGGCTTCGCCCTGGACGCCGGGGTCGCAGACCTTCATGTAGTTGAGGGGCGGGTCGTCGGTTTCGTCGGCAAGATAGCCGTACACGTCGTAGGGCGGGTATTCGAGGGCCTGCACCGCCGCCGTGGCGGCGAGCAGGGCGGCGAGTGCAAGAGTTGTCCATTTGCGTTCCATCGTCCGTCTCCTTGTGGGCGCACGGCGCGGCGCGGGCACCAACCGGACACTTCCGGTTTCCGGCGGCCGCGGATGCGCCCAGCCGCCGGAACAGGCCGTCAATCCACGCACTCGAGGTTGTCGGGCTCCTTGAGGGAGTCGAGGACATGGTTGACCGCGTCGTCTCCCTTGAGGAGGGAAACATGGCCGTCGAGATACAGGACGTTGCGGACGGTGTCGCCGTGGTTGTCGTCCTTTTCGAGGGAAGGGAGATTCATGCCGCCGTCGGAGCGGTTGGATTCGTCCATGGCGAGCGGGGCCTGGGCGGGGATTTCGGGGGTGGCGAGAAGATTGTAGCCGGAGACGTAGAGATAGCTGCAGTGGCGGGAGGAGTCGAATTCGTCGATGCCGGTGGCGATCGCGGCGGTTCCGGAGTCGTCCTTCTTGTCGCTGGAGCAGTGCCAGAGGCCCAGGTCGGTCAGGTAGCCGCCGGCGTGGAGTTCCTTGGCGATGTCGGTGAGGCTCTCGCCCGCCGGAAGGTTGCCGCGGTGCTCAGGGGCGTAGTTGAGGAGAGCCGTGCCGATTCCCTTGAGGTTGTTGGCGCAGGAGGAGCGGCGGGCCATTTCGACGCCCCGGAGCGCCGCCGGGATGAGAATCCCCGCGAGAATGCCGATGATGGCGATCACCACCAACAGTTCGATCAACGTGAATGCGCTTTTCCGGTTCGTGTTCATGGCCACTCCTTGCAGTTCGGCGGCGCGGACCGTCCCGCGCGCGTTCTCTGCCTGCCTTATAACACCGGCCGACGGGCATGGCCAGAGAAAAGGGGGCGGCGGAAGCGGCCCGTCGGCGGGGCGTGTTCCCGTCGAAGTCGCGCGGCAGGGTCCGCATTGCACGGGAATCCCAACACGAAAAGGCTTTCGCCCGACAACACCTCCGTGCCTCTGTGCGAGTCCCCCTCCGCGCCGCGCCGTGGACGGGGTCAGCGGAAGAGTTTTTCGAAGCCGTCGCGGGCGTAGATGGAGGGGCAGTAGGCGCCGTGGGCTTCCTTGGCGATGTCGCCGCCGATGCGCTTTTCCGTGTTGTCGAGCTTGCGGGCGGTGAGCTTGCCGCTGCCGCGGGGCGTTTCCTGGACGTCGGCCCAGGCGTCGGTGTCGACGACCTTGTTCTCGGCGCGGAGGCGTTCGGCCTGGGCGATGACGTCGTCCAGGCGGCTGACGGCCGCGTTGTAGCTGGCCTCCGAGAGGCGCGGGCGGATGGAGTCGAGGTAGGCCTGGCGCCGCGGGCCCTCCTTGAGGGCGACGATGGCGTCGTAGGCTTCGCGGTCGATCTTGTCCGGGATGGCCAGGGTCTGGGCGCCCGTCACGCGCGTGACCGCGAGGGTGAGGGTCTTGTCGGCGAGCCGCGTGGCGTCGACGTCGAGGGTGCCGTTGAGCCGTTTGATGATGCCGGGGTCCTGGAGGAGGCGCTGGGAGAGGGCTTCTTCGTTGGCGGGGTCGATCTGTTTGGCGACTTCCGCCACCTGCGAGCGCAAGACGTTGGAGCGGCCTTCGTCGAAGGTGTATTTCATCGCGCCGGTGCGGTACTGGGAGTAGCCGGCGTCGTTGTCGATGCCCTTGACGGTGACGGCGTGGGTCGTGCGGTCGACGTGGATGAAGTAGTTGCATTCGTGGCGGTCCGCCTGGCCGGTCACGAGGTCGAGCCACTGCAGGCGGTTGAGCTGGCGCTTGATTTCGCCCTTGATCCGCCGGGCCTCGGGAGCGGGGAGCTTCCGGACTTCGTCGGCGGTGAGGCCGTCGGAGGAGGAGTAGCGGCCGGCGACCCAGTCCTGGGCGGTGGCGCCCCGGGCCTTCTCCATGTAGAAGCCGAAGACGCCGTTGTGGACGCCGGCGGAGTAGCGGACGATCAGCCCGCCCATGCCCAGGGCTTCGGCGGCCCTCTTGGAGGCGAAGTTGAGGTTGAAGGTCTTCTGCAGCGGGTCGAAGTTCGCGCCGCCGCCCACGGCGGTGGAGTCGAGCCCGGTGCGGCTGTCCGTCTCGCCCTTGAAGATGACGTGCGTGCCGTCGGCGCGCTCCAGCTCGTAGACCGTGCCGCCCGCGCCGGTAGCGAGGGGGCGGTCCGAGACGATGTTGGCGTCCTCGTTGGCCGGGTCCACGTCCGAGTCCTGCAGGCCGCGCGCGCGGGCCTCGACGACCGACGAGACGGAGAGCTCGCCCTTGAACACCGCCATCGCCTCCGCGCCGGTGAAGAAGCGGTCGGCGGCGCGGAGCTTGCAGATGATGTCCACGAATTCGGCGACCATGACCGTGACGCCCTTGATGTGCTGGACCATGTCG
>CACXEY010000259.1 GCA_902766695.1 uncultured bacterium | reverse complement strand
TGGGGGGGGGTATATAGTGAGGAGATGGTGCAATGAGACCGGTACGGGACAATTTCCATGCGTGGTGCGCGCTGCTGGGCGGCGCGATGGATGCGCTGTCGGCGTTCGGCGGGACCATGCTCGCGGTGTGGCTGCGCTTCGATTCGGGGCTCGTGCCGCTGCTGCACGAGGTGATGCCGCCGAGACGGATGTACGTGGCGGCGGCGGCGGCGCTGGCGGGGATGATGGTCGTGGCGTTCCGGCTGGTGGGGCTGTACGCGCGGCCGCAGCTGGGGCCGTTCGGGGACAAGTTCCCCAAGATGGTGCGGGGGGTGGGAATCACGATGGGGGCGGCGCTGGCGCTGTCGTTCGTGGTGCGCGTGGAGGGGTGGCCGCCGTATTCGCGCACCGTGGCGCTGATGGCGTTCGCGGCGATCCTGCTGCTCGTGACGGTGCAGCGGTTCGTGCTGTACCGGGCGGAGCGGCACTGGGCGAAGTACTCGAAGCACAAGCGGAAGGTGCTGATCGTGGGGGTGAACCGCCTCGCGCTGCATGTGGCGGAGCGGTTGCAGGGGGAGCCGCGGCTGCGGGCGGCGGTGGTGGGGTTCCTGCTGCCGGCGTCGCCGAAGGCGGGCGGGGCGGAGGTGGCGATGGACCCGGCGCTGGCGCCGTCGCGGGTGCTGGGGACGGCGGACGACCTAGAGCGGGTGGCGGAGGGGACGGGGGCGGACGAGGTGATCCTGGCGGACCTGTCGGTGCCGCGGGAGCGGTTGACGGACATCTTCTTCCACTGCGAACGGAACATGCTGACGTTCCGGATGGTGCCGGACCTGTACGGGATCCTGACGACGCGGATCCGGGTGGACCAGCTGGCGGACACGCCGCTGCTGGGGATCGCGCCGTGGCCGCTGGAGGCGTTCTGGAACCGCGTGATGAAGCGGGCGGAGGACGTGCTGGGGGCGGTGGTGGGGCTGGTGGTGTCGGCGCCGGTGATCGCGGTCGCGGCGCCGTTCATCAAGCGCTCGTCGCCGGGGCCGGTGTTCTACAGCCAGGTGCGGTGCGGCATCGGCGGGAAGCCGTTCACGATCTACAAGCTGCGCACGATGCCGACCGACGCGGAGGCGGAGAGCGGACCGGTGTGGACGAAGAAGGACGACGAGCGGCGGACGGGGGTGGGGGCGTTCCTGCGGAAGTGGAATCTCGACGAGCTGCCGCAGTTCTGGAACGTGCTGCGGGGGGACATGTCGCTGGTGGGGCCGCGGCCGGAGCGGCCGCATTTCGTGGAGAAGTTCAAGGACGGCGTGGGGCACTACATGACGCGGCACGTGTCGAAGCCGGGCATCACGGGGTGGGCGCAGGTCAACGGGCTGCGCGGGGACACGCCGATCGAGGACCGCGTGCGGTACGATCTCTACTACCTCGAAAACTGGTCGCTGTCCTTCGATTTCAAGGTCCTCGTGCAGACCTTCTTCCACAACGAGAATGCCTACTGACCGATGAGTGAGCCCGTCCCGAAATTCTGCGTCCTGATCCCGGCCTACCGCGAGGAGAAGCACATCGCCGCCGTGGTGCGGGAGGTGCTCGGGTACGCGAGCGACGTCGTGGTCATCGACGACGGCTCGCCCGACGCCACCACGCAGGAGGCGGAGAAGGCGGGCGCGCTGGTGCTGTCGCACGTCCGCAACCAGGGGAAGGGGGCGGCGCTGCGGACGGGGTTGCGGCACGCCGGCGAGAAGGGGTACGAGCTGGCCATCACGATGGACGCGGACGGGCAGCATGCGCCGTCCGACATCCCGGCCTTCCTCGCCGCGTACGCGCGGACGCGGTGTCCGGCGCTCGTCGGCAACCGGATGGGCGACACGCGGACCATGCCGTGGCTGCGGCGGAAGACGAACCAGTTCATGTCGGGGCTGCTCTCGCGGACGATGGGGCAGTACGTGCCGGACACGCAGTGCGGGTTCCGTCTCTACCACCGGGACGTGTTCCCGCTGCTCGTGCGGGAGGGCGCCAGCCGCTACGACGCCGAGTCGGAGGTTCTCCTGCGCATCTCGCTCGAAGGGCGCAAGATCGGGTCCGTCGCCATCCAGACCATCTACGGGATCGAGCGCAGCAAGATCAATCCGGTCGCCGACACCATCCGCTTTTTCCGCATGCTCCGCCGCTTCAGGAAAATCCGCAGACAATGGGAGAAAAACCAATGAACCGCCTTCCCGCCCTCCTTCTCGCCGTCCTCCTCGCCATGCCGCTGGTCGTACGCGCGGACATCGCCGTTCCGCCGCGTGCCGTCGATGCGGGGCTTCCCTCCGTCGTCGAACGGGCGAGCGCGGACGAGGCGGCCGCCGTGCACAAGTCCACGGGCCAGAAGATCGCCGAACGCCTCCGCGAAAAAGGGCTCTCCGAGAACCTGACCATCACGCTGATTTCCCTCCTGCCCATCGTCGAACTCCGCGGCGCCATTCCCGTGGGCCACATCCTCGCGCAGGACCCCGATCCCTCGACGCGGCTGGGGCGCGAAGACTGGGCGCGGGCGGGCCGCATCTACCTGCTCGCGGTCCTCGGGAACATGATTCCGGTGCCGTTCATCCTGTGGCTGCTCGGGCCGGTGTCGCGGCTGTGCATGAAGGTCCCGCCCGGAAAGCGGTTCTTCGAGTGGCTGTTCGCGCGGACGCGGAAGAAGACGGCGGGAATCGAGAAGTACGAGTTCTTCGGGCTGACGGTGTTCGTCGCGATCCCGCTGCCGGTGACGGGGGCGTGGACGGGGGCGATGGCGGGATGGCTGATGGGGCTGAAGACGGGGGAGGCGTGCTTGAGCATCCTGCTGGGGGTGATGATCGCGGGGG
>CACXEY010000258.1 GCA_902766695.1 uncultured bacterium | reverse complement strand
GGCGGGGTGGCCGCCCGCTGGCGCGCCGCCGCGGGACGCGCCTTCGACGCGCTCGACGAGGCGTACGGGCGGCTGCTGCGGCGGGTGCTGCGCGCGCGGTGGGTGGTCATCGTCGCGGCCGTCGCGCTGCTGGGGGGCGGCGTGGCGCTGTTCATGGGCGTGGGCAGCGAGTACGCGCCCGAGGACGACTCCGACCGCCTCACCGTCAACATCGAACTCGCCGTCGGCACCCGCCTCGAAAAGACCATGGAAACCTGCCGCCGCGCCCTCGCCGTCGCCGAAGCCGCCGCCCCCGAAGGCATGATCCGCACCACCTCCGTGCGCGCCGGCTCCAGCGGCTGGGGCTCCTCCGAAGGCTCCCACTCCGGGTCCCTGCGCCTGCGCCTCGTCCCCGCCACGCAGCGCACCCTCACCGCCAAGGAACTCGGCCGCCGCATCGTCGACCAGGTCGCCGCCTGGCCCGAAGTCGTCAAGGCCAACATCTCCGCCGGCGGGCAGGGCCCCGGGCGCGGCGGCAAGCCCATCTCCATCGAAGTCATGGGCTTCGACCTCGACATCCTCCAGGACGTCGCCGACCAGATCGCCGGCATCGTGCGCGCCACGCCCGGCGCCGTCGACGTCAACGTCTCGCGCGAAAAACCGCGGCCCGAGATCCACGTCGAGATCGACCGCACCAAGGCGGCCGCGCACGGGCTCAACGTCTCGCGCATCGCGCGCGACATGCGCACCCTCTTCCACGGCACCGCCGCCACGCGGTTCCGGGAGGGCGACGACGAGTACGACGTCACCCTGCGCCTCGAAGAACCCTTCCGGCGCACCCTCGACGACCTCGCCCGCTCCGAGATCGCCGGGGGCGACGGGCGGCGCATACGGCTCGATTCCGTCGCCAGCGTCGCCATCGGCACCGGGCCCGTCAGCATCGAGCGCAAGAACCAGGAACGCATGGTCAAGGTCGAAGCCGACGTCTTCGGCCGCAGCTCCGGCGACGTCGTGGCCGAGCTGCGGCGCGAGATCGCCTCGCGCGTCGCGCTGCCGTCCGGCGTGGGCGTCCACTTCGGCGGGACGGCGGAGGACCAGGAAAAAACCTTCGGCGAGATGCGCCTCATGCTCGCCCTCGGCATCCTCCTCGTCTACATGGTCATGGCCGCCCAGTTCGAGAGCCTCCTCGACCCGTTCCTGATTTTGTTCTCCATCCCCTTCGCCTTCACCGGCGTCGCCATAAGCCTCACCGCCCTCGGCCTCACCCTCAGCATCATGAGCTTCATCGGCATGATCACCCTCGTGGGCGTCGTCGTGAACAACGCCATCGTCCTGATCGACTACATCAACCTCCTGCGCGCCCGCGGCCAACCCATCGCGGAAGCCATCGAAAACGCCGGCCGCTCCCGCCTCCGCCCCGTCCTGATCACCACCCTCAGCTCCGTCGCCGGCATGCTCCCCATGGTCTTCGGCGGCGGCGAAGGCGCGGCGATGTGGAAACCCATGGGCGCGACCGTCGCCGGCGGCCTCCTCTTCTCCATGCTCGTCACCCTCGTCCTCGTCCCCACCCTCTACAGCCTCGCCCACACCCCGCGGCGCAAGCGCGCCGCCTGAACCGCGCAACCCCGCCCACACCTTCCGCACCCGTTTCCCCGCCTCCGACAGCACCGGCCGCTTCTTTTTCCCCCCCCGTACCAACACCACCCTTCACCCCTCCACGACGAACGCAAAGAAGAGGAACCTCATCCCCGTCTGTTTCACTGGGAACGGCATGCCTGCCATCCGGGAAAAGAACGACCAGTCCTGCGCCCCCAAAATGTCTCTCTCGTCCTCCCAAGGATTCGGGGCATCCGACCCCGTCGCTCGTGAGCTGAAACACCTTTTCCCGCAAGCAAAAGAACCACCGGATTTTCCGATGGTTCCAATGGTGGGCGTTACTGGGCTCGAACCAGTGACCTCGTGCATGTGAGGCACGCGCTCTGACCAACTGAGCTAAACGCCCTGGCGAAAGATTCGCTCCGCACCTTAGCCTCGCGACGTCCAAAGTCAAGCTGAAATCCGCGACATGTTGGCGAGCGCGCAAAAGTGGAATTCTCGGGCGAGCAAAAGTGGAAAGGGTCTGGATGGGGGGGGGAAGAGGCTTTGAACCCCCT
>CACXEY010000257.1 GCA_902766695.1 uncultured bacterium | reverse complement strand
CCGCCGGGGCGTCGCCGCCTTTGCCGGGCGCGCTGCTGCGTGCGCATCCGGCGGAGAGGGAGCGGGAGAGGAAGAAATCGACCACCAGGAGCGGAAGAATCCAGACGAGGTGGCACCAAGGGGATTTGGGTTGGGGGCGATGGGGCATGGGAGAAAAAATTCGATTGCAACCGAATGCACTCGACTGCATTCGATTGCAATCGGAGGGGTGAAGCGGCGGGGGCGCGCGGGGCGCGGCCCGTCAGACGGCCATGATGTCCTTTTCCTTGGCGGCGACGGCGTCGTCGACCTTCTTGACGTAGGTGTCGGTGTAGTCCTGGACGTCCTTGAGGGCGCGGGTGCAGTCGTCTTCGCTGATGGTGCCGTCCTTTTCGAGGGCCTTGACGGCGTCGTTGGCTTCGCGGCGGACGGCGCGAATGGCGACGCGGGCTTCCTCGCCCATGCGGTTGGCGACCTTGGTGAGTTCCTTGCGGCGCTCTTCGCTCAGCTCGGGGATGGGCACGCGGATGAGGCGGCCGTCGTTGAGCGGGGTGACGCCGATGTTCGCCGCGAGGATCGCCTTCTCGATGGCCGGCAGGGAGGAAGGGTCGAAGGGCTTGATGACGATCAGGCGCGGCTCGGGCGTGCTGATCAGCGAGATGGTGTTCAGGCGGGCCTGGGTGCCGTAGCATTCGACGTTGATGCCGTCGACGAGGGCGGGCGAGGCCTTGCCGGTGCGCAGGCCGCTGAGGCCCTGCTGGAGGTGCTCGACGCTCTTTTCCATCTTGTCTTCGGCGTCGAGGAGGATTTCGTCGGAGGATTCGTACATGGTGTTTTCCTTTCGGTTTCGGTTGGTTTCGGTGGGTGGGGGAAAAAGGGGGGCGTCAGTCGCCGGCGACCAGGGTGCCGGCCTTCTGGCCGCGCACGACCTTGAGCAGCTCGCCGGGCTTGAAGAAGTCGAAGACCAGGATGGGGATCCGGTTGTCCATGCACAGCGAGAAGGCGGTGGAATCCATGACCTTCAGGCGGCGGGCGAGGGCTTCGGAATAGGTGAGGCGGTCGAACTTGGTGGCGGTGGGGTCCTTCATGGGGTCGGCCGTGTAGATGCCGTCGACCTTGGTGGCCTTGAGGAGGACCTCGGCGCCGATTTCGGCGGCGCGGAGGGCGGCGGCGCTGTCGGTGGTGAAGAACGGCGCCCCGCTGCCGCCGCCGAGCACCACGACCTGGCCGGCCTCCAGCAACTCGATCGCGCGCCGGAAGGTGAACAGCTCCGCGACCGCCGGCATCGCGCGCGCCGCGAGGCACGTCGCCGGGATGCCCGCCGCGTTGAGGGCGGAGGTGAGGGCAAGGGAATTGATCATCGTCGCGAGCATGCCCATGTTGTCGCCCTCGGCGCGGCCGAAGCCGCGGTCCTGGCCGCGCAACCCGCGGAAGATGTTCCCGCCGCCGATGACCACGCCGACCTGCACGCCGAACGCGCGCACAGCCTTGATTTGGTCGGCCATGCGGGCGAGGACGTCCGGATCGATGCAGTCGGGGCCGTCCTTCGCGTGGAGGACTTCGCCGCTGAGCTTGAGGAGGATGCGGCGGTACTTGACCTTGGCGGCGGGTTTCTTGGCGGTGGTTTTGGGCATTTCAACCTCCTTATTACAGAGCGTGGCCGGGAACGGAACAAGTCGGCGGATCGCCCTCGGGCGTGCCGAGGGAGTAGGTGCCGCCGGCGGGACAGGCCAGCGGCGCGTCGAGAAGGGCGGGTATGAGGACGTCCTGGGAGGAGGGCCACTTGCCGTTGGCGGCGGCGTATTCCTTGCAGGCGGTGGAAAGGGCTTCCAAATGCTGCGCGCAGCGCGCGGCCTGCCGCCGCTGCCGGTTGCGGGAGAGCGCCGGCAACGCGATGGCTCCCACCAGAACGACCAGCGCCACCACGAGACACGCCTCCACCACGGTCATGCCGCGGCGGGAGGCGGAGGGGAGGGAGGATGGGGGGGGGCGTTTCATGTTCCCCCGATTAAACGGCGAGGGGACGAAAGAGTAAAGAGCAAAACTCGGGCGGGGGACGGGGTGGGCGGGGGGGCGTTTTCATGGAGGGAGATGCGGTGGAAAACACGGGGAAAACATGGAGGTTTTCCGTAATTGCAAGAACGGGAAGGAGCGGGGCGTCGTTTTTGCGTGCCATGCGGGGGCGGGTGTGGTTGAATGGATGGAAAACAGGCCGCACGGGAAGGGTCCCGGCGGCGCAAAGGAGCAAGAAAGATGATGAAGAAGCTTACGATCGCCATCGTGCTCGCCCTGTCGTTCGCGTGGACGGCGGCGGCGGAACTGCGCATCGCCACCGTGGACCTGGACAAGGTGTTCCAGTCGCATCCCAAGACCCAGAAGGCCGAGGAAGGACTGAAGGCCGCCGAGGTGCGCATCAAGGCCGACATGGAGAAGATGGCCGGCGAGGCGCGCGCCCTCCAGGAAGAGGCGCAGAAACTCAAGGAAGCCGCGAACACGCCGATGCTCAGCGAGTCGGCCCGGATGCAGAAGAAACTGGAAGCCGAGGACAAGCTGACCGAGCTCGAAGAGCTGCAGCTGCGCATCCGCCGCACCCAGGAGTCGCGCCTCAAGCAGCTGCGCGACCAGCTGATGAAGACCCGCCAGGGCATCGTCGACGAGCTGATGGGCGCGCTCAAGGCGTTCGCGCAGGAAGAGGGGTACGACCTGGTGTTCGACACGTCCGGGCTGACGATGAACGCGGTGCCGCTGGCGGTGTACGCGGACGAGTCGCTGGACGTGACGGAGCGGATCGTCGAACGCATCGGCGGGAAGTTGCCGGAAGCCAAGGCGAAGGAAGACTGAGGGACGGCGGACGGATGACGGCGCGCGGCGCCGCGGAGGTACGGTCATGAAGGAAATCACGGCGGGCGAACTGGCGCAGCGGCTGGGGGCGGAGCTGGAGGGCGACGCGTCGCTGCTCCTGCGGGGCGTGGCGGACCTGGAAAGCGCGGGCGAGGGGCAACTGGCCTTCGCGGGCGGCCCGAAGTATTTCGCGGCGGCCGCGGCGTGCGGGGCTTCGGCGGTGCTCGTGCCGCGCGGGGCCGACCTCGGGGCGGCGCATCCCGCGCTGATGCGGACGGACGACGTGGGCAAGGCGTTTGTCGCCGCGTGCCTGCTGTTCGCGCCGGAGACGCCGGCACGGCCGAAGGGCATCGATCCGCGGGCGTGCGTGTCGCCGTCGGCGAAGATCGGCCAGGACGTGTCGATCGGGCCGTTCGCGGTCGTGGAGGCGGAGGCGACGGTCGGCGACGGGACGGTGCTGTATCCGCAGACGTACGTCGGCTACGGCGCGGCGGTCGGGAAGAACTGCCTGCTGTACCCGTTCGCGATGGTCCGCGAACACTGCCGTCTCGGCGACCGCGTGATCCTGCACGGCGGGGCCGCGATCGGCGCGGACGGGTTCGGCTACGACGTGGATGCGCGCGGGGTGCGCACGAAGATCCCGCAGCTGGGCATCGTCGTGCTCGGCGACGACGTGGAGGTCGGCGCGAACACGACGATCGACCGCGCCCGCTTCGGCGAGACGCGCGTGGGGCGCGGGACGAAGATCGACAACCTCGTGCAGATCGCCCACAACTGCGTGATCGGCGAGGATTCCGTGATGTGCGCCCAGTCGGGGATGGCCGGGACGTGCACGCTCGGCAAGCGCGTGATCTGCGCCGGGCAGGCGGGTCTGGCCGGGCACCTCAAGCTCGGCGACGACACGGTGGTCGGCGCGCAGGCGGGCGTGCCCAAGAGCCTGCCGGGGGGACAGGTGTACCTGGGATCGCCGGCGATGCCGCGGCTGGAGTTCGGCAAGCAGGTGGCGATGGTGAATGCCCTGCCCAAGCTCAAGGAGCAGCTCAAGGCGCTCGCCCGGCGGGTGGAGGAGCTGGAGAAGGCGGGGCGGGGGTGAGGAGGGGGGGAGGGGACGGCGGGAGGCGGCGGGCTGACAGCCCGCCGTCAGGAGGGGCGAGAGGGAAAGCGGCGGGAGAGGGAGGTGGGGACGTCGGGGACGGAGGAGAGGAGGGTGCGGGTGTAGGGGTGGCGGGGGGCGAAGAGGACGGCGGAGGCCGGGCCGGATTCGACGCATTCGCCGGATTGCATGACGAGAAGGTCGTCGGCCATCGCGCGCATCACCGCCAGGTCGTGGCCGATCAGGATCCACGTGATGCCGCGGGTGCGCTGGAGGTCTTTCATCAGGTTCAGGATGCGCGCCTGCACGCTGACGTCGAGGGCGCTGACGGGTTCGTCGGCGATCAAGAAGGTCGCCCCCGTGCAGAGGGAGCGGGCGAGGTTGACGCGCTGGCGCTGGCCGCCGCTGAGTTCGTGGGGGTAGCGGGGGGCGTAGTCGGCGTCGAGGCCGACGACGGACAGCCATTCGGCGGCCTGTTCGGCGGCTTCGCGGCGGGTCCTGGCGCGTCCGTGGACGAGGAGGACTTCGGCGAGGGTCTCACCCGCGCGCATGCGCGGATTCAGGGATCCGAGGGGATCCTGGAAGACCATCTGGGCTTCGCGGCGGAAGGCGGTGCGGGCGGTGCGGTCCATGGTCAGGACGTCGCGTCCGCGGAAGAGGACGCGGCCGGTGGCGGCGTCGGGTTCGAGTCCGAGGAGGGCGCGGGCGAGGGAGCTCTTGCCGGACCCGCTTTCGCCGACGATGCCCAGGCAGCGGCCTTCGCGGAGTTCGAAGGTGACGCCCTTGACGGCTTCGGTGCGGCGGCCGGCGCGGCGGTAGACGACGCGGACGTCTTCGGCGCGGAGGAGGACGGGGGAGTCGGCGGGGGCGGTCATGGGGTGGGCTCCGAAGGGGAGGGGAAGGCGCGGACGTGGCAGGCGACGGTGTGTCCGGCGGGGCCGCGGGTAGGGTGGGGGACGGCGGTGGCGCATTCGGGGCGGGCGAGGGGGCAGCGGGGATGGAAGGGACAGCCGGCGGGGCGGCGGCCGAGGGCGGGGACCTGTCCGGGGATGCCTTCGAGGGGCGGGGCGTCGGGGGCGAGGCGGGGAAGGGCGCGGAGAAGGCCTTCGACGTAGGGG
>CACXEY010000256.1 GCA_902766695.1 uncultured bacterium | reverse complement strand
CGGCTGGGGCCGCTTCGCCGGGGACGGCCCCGCGCCCGCCCCGGAAGCCATCGACCCCGAACCCACGCCCGAGGAGCGCGCCGAAGCCGACGCGTCGGTTGTGGGCTCGCGCTGGCTGCTGGGGATCGCAACGTTCCCGTGGGTGGCGTTCCTGCTGGCGACGGCGCTCAAGCTGGAAATCCAGCCGTTCCACTTCTCGTTCCTGGTGCCGCCGATGGCGCTGTGCACGGCGCTGGCCGTGTCGTGGTGGACCGAGCCGCCCGACGGCGCCCCCCGTCCGCTGGCCGCCTTCCTTTCCGTGCTGCTCGTCGCCGCCGCGCTGGCGGAAGCCGCATGGGGGACGTCGCGCGAGATGTTCTTCTGGCGGCGCCCGGACATCCAGGACCTGGCGCGCCGCCGGTCGGAGGCGGTGTTCGGCGACGGACGCTGGGCGACGGGACGCCGCAGCGCGTCCCGCTGGCTCCACCGCTTCTACGCCGAACCGTCGGTCCTGCCCTGCTTCCGCAACGCCGAATCCCGCCTCGTCTGCCCGCCCGGCGCCTGGCTCGACGGACAGCTCCTCCTCCCGGTCCCCTCCGTGCCCCTGCCGGCCGGAACGGACGATGCGTGGATCTTCCCGGGCGGCCCCGGTTTCCCGCGCAGCGACCGGATGTTCGCGGTGCCCGCCACCGGCTCCGGCCACCATCCGCCCGCCGCGGCGGCCGACGGATCGCCGCTTTTCCTCGATACCTTCGGCGCGCGCGGCGCCTGGACCGAGCGCATCCTCGTCTTCCCCGCGCCGCCGCGCAAGCTCGTGATCGGCCTGCGCACCGGCCGCCTTCCCGCCCGCTGCGAAGTCGCCACCGCCCTCGTCGGCCGCGCTCCCGTCCGCCTGCTCGCGCCCGGGAGCCAGACGGTCGTCGAACTGCCGTGCCCCGATCCCGTCTACGCCTTCCCCGCCGACGACGAAGCCGGCAAGCCCGCCGTATGGGCCTGCCGCCTGCGCGTCCGCTCCCAGCTCGGCCCCGTCTGGGTGAGCATCCTCACCACGCCGGAAGAGCAAGAACTGTACCGCCTGCACGGACCGTCCGTTTCCCCGTCGCTTGAGGAGGAAGGGAAAAACGCGGAAGAAGATGCCGGCGAGCCGCCTGCCCCGCCCGCCCTCCACCCCCTCGCCGCCGACCTCCCGCTCTATGCCCGCGAACTCGCCCGCCTCCGCTACCTCGACTCCGACACCCCCTGGCCCATCCCCGTTGCCGAGACCGCCGACGCCGACCCGGCCCTCGCCCCGCCCATCCCCGGCGCCGGTCCCGGCCTCGCCACCGGCGCCTACCGCTTCCGCGCCCGCGTCGTCTGCGACGGACCGGTCACCCTCCGTCTCGCCCTCTCCGACCGCATCGCCTCCGACGTCCCCGACGGCCTGCCCGCCGCCGACTTCGACCTCGCGTCCGGCGAACACGACCTCGACTGGGCCTTCGAAAAACCGTTCGCCCCCTATGACGCGACCCTCCGCGCTTCCGCTTCCGCCCCCGGCGCGACCCTCCTCTCCTGGACCCTCAAACCCGATCCCGGTCCCATGGCCGCGCCCGGCTGGACCCCGCCTCCGCCCGCCGCGCCCGTCATGCCCGGCGGTGCCGACCCCGACGCCATCCCCGTGACGCCGCTCGCCGTCACCTACGACCGCGTCGCCACCCTCCTCGACATCCGCATTCCCGACGCCTGGCACGCCTCCGACACCATCCCCTACGCCGTTTCCGCCCGCCTGCATCCGGGAATCTCCCACTCGCTGTTCGCCGACCTGGCCATTTTCCTGCATCTCGAAAACGACCGCGGCGAGCTGGCCGGGACCCTCGACTTCGCCTTCGCCGACGCCTCCTTCCCCGATGCCCCCCTCCGCTGGAAGCTGAACCGCCCCTCCCTTCCGCCCGGCACCTACACCCTCACCATCGGCCTCTTCAACGGCCGCCACGGCAAGAAACTCCCCTACGCCCCCCACCAGCGCACCACCCCCGTCAAGACCGTTACCGTCCTCCCCGACGGCCCCCTCCCGTAGCCCCCTTCCCTTGCGCGAAGCCGGGCAAGGCGTCGAGTTCCTCGCCGCCGGAGGCCGGAGCGTGCAATCGTGCGTCCGGCAATGCGCGGATGCATTTCGACTATCCCCTCCATCCCCACGACGGGACAGGCCCCCGCACCTTCCGTAACGGACAGGATGGCGGGCGGAAAACGGGGAGTGCGTTCATGGGATGGAGGATGACGGAAAATGCATGGAAACGTCAATATTTCCCGTAATCTCAAAGTAGATGGCGGAGGGGGAGGAAAGGGCATGGCGAGGGAGAAGAGCGCTCCCGTGCGCGAGGGTGCGGCGGGCGGGTTACGGGCGGGAAGGGGCGGCGGGGTGGCGGGCAGCGGCGCGGCGGCGGGCGAGGGCGCGGAGGAGGGTGTCGCGGGTGCCGAGGAGGGTGAGGGGGGCAGAGAGGGGAGAGGTCAGGAAGGTGCGGAGGGGGGCGATGATGGTGCCGGGGTCGTCGGGGACGGGGATTTGGAAGGTGGCGGCGTAGCGGCCGGGCTGGGTCTGCTCGGCGGGGGGGGAGAGGGGGTCGGAGCCGGCAAGGATGGGGCGGACGTCGCGGAGGGCGGTGGCGTAGACGGCGGGGGG
>CACXEY010000255.1 GCA_902766695.1 uncultured bacterium | reverse complement strand
TGCCACCCTCCGCGCCCAACTGAAATCCGGCCGGCCCATCTTCGCCTGACCCAGCCCAATGCCGCTGACACTTTTGGGTTACACCCGGCGGAAACGGGAGGACGGGCAGCGGCAGGTGTCCTTCATGGGAGGGGACAGGGGGGAAAACAGGGAAAACATCAAGGATTTTCCTGTTTTCAAAAACACGGGCGACGCGGACGGCCGGAGAGGAAACCCGTTGGTCCGCCCCCCACCCCACCCGCGTCTTCCACGACACTTGGGGCGCGACGGGACGTCGCACCGCCAACCCGGCATTCCTTCATTCGCCCCCCGTCATGGCACGGCGGTCAATCCAGTTCGTGGTTGAGCAAACCCGTGCGGAGCTTGGGCTCGAACCAGGTGCTCTTCGGGGGCATGATCTGGCCGGCGTCGGCGATGGCCATCAGCTGGTCGAGGGTCGTCGGATACATCGAGAACGCGACGGCGTAGCCTTTTTCGTCCACCAGGCGCACGAGTTCGCCCGTGCCGCGGATGCCGCCGATGAACTTGATGCGCGGGTTCGTGCGCGGGTCGTCGATGCCCAGCAGCGGTGCAAGGACCCGCTCCTGCAACGTCGAGACGTCGAGGCGGTGCACCGGGTCGGCGGCGGGGTCCTCGGGCCAGGAGAGGCCGTACCATTTGCCGCCGAGGTACATGCTGACGCGGCGCGGCTCGGACGGGGAGGGATCGGCGCCTTCGGTCACGTCGAAACGCTTGCGGATTTCCGCGAGGAAGGCGTCCGGCGAAAGGCCGTTGAGGTCCTTGACGGCGCGGTTGTAAGGGAGAATCTTCAGCTGGCTGGAGGGGAAGATCACCGCCAGGAACCAGTTGTATTCCTCGTCGCCCGTGTGGTTCGGGTTGGCGGCGCGGCGCTCGGTCCCGACGCGCACGGCGGAGGCGCTGCGGTGGTGGCCGTCGGCGATGTAGGCCGATTCCACGCCCGCGAAGAGTTCCGTCACCTCGGCCGTCTTCTCGACGGGCCACACGCGGTGGCGCACGTCCAGCTCGTCCACGAAGTCGTACATCGGCGCGCCCTTGACGATCTCCGCGAAGAGGGCGTCGATGGCCGGAACGTCGCGGTAGGCGATGAAGACGGGGCCGATGTTGGCGTCCAGCGCGGCGGTGTGGCGCGTGCGGTCGTCTTCCTTGTCCTTGCGGGTGAGCTCGTGCTTCTTGATGACGTTGTGGACGTAGTCGTCGATGTGGCAGCAGGCGACGAGGCCGGTCTGGGTGTGGTCGCCCATCGTCTGGGAGTAGAGGTACATGAGGGGACGGTCCTCGCGCACCAGCCAGCCGTTGTCCGCGAAGGCCTTGAGGTTGGCGGCGGCCTTGTCGTAGACGGCGGCGGAATAGGGGTCGGTGCCGGCGGGCAGGTCGATCTCGGAGTGGTTGACGTGGAGGAAGGACATCGGATTGTCCTTCGCCAGCTCCGCGGCCTCGGCGGTGTCGAGCGTGTCGTAGGGGGCGGAGGCGACCTTCGCGGCGAGGGCGGGGCGGGGGCGGAGGGCCCGGTAGGCGTGGATGCGCATGGATGGATGTCCTTTCCTGGTTGGAGGGTTTTTCTGTTCTCCCTACATTAGCCTCTCCCGCCCCCGAATCAAGTCCCGCGTTGGGAAGCGCGGGAACGGACCGCTTTTGAGATTATTGTAAACCTCCCGTTTTCCCGCGATTTTCACCCCATCCTCCCCTCCATGAACGCACGCGCCTTGCCCCCCTCCATCCGCTATTCCCATCCGCCCCCTTTTCCGCTAGGATGCCGCCCATGAAGACGCTCGCCTTTTTCGACACCAAGCCCTACGACCGCGAATCCTTCGACCTCCGGAACGCCGGCCGCTACGACATCCGCTACTTCGAGACCCGCCTCACCGCCGCGGCCCTCCCCCTCGCCGACGGGGCGGATGCGGCCTGCGCGTTCGTCAACGCCGAAATCGACCGCACCGTCGTCGAAGGCCTCGTCGCGCGCGGGATCAAGGTCCTGGCCATGCGCTGCGCCGGCTACAACAACGTCGACTTCAAGGCGGCCTGGGACGCCGGCCTCACGGTCGTCCGCGTCCCCGCCTATTCCCCCTACGCCGTCGCCGAGCACGCCGCCGCGCTCCTGCTCGCCCTCGTCCGGCACATCCACCGCGCCGCGGCCCGCACGCGCGACTACAACTTCTCGCTCGCCGGCCTCACCGGCTTCGACCTCCACGGCAAGACCGCCGGCATCGTCGGCACCGGCAAGATCGGACGCATCTTCGCCGGCATCTGCCAGGGCTTCGGCATGCGCGTCCTCGCCTACGACGCCTTCCCGAACCCGGCGACGGGCCTTGAATACGTGTCGCTCGACCGCCTGCTGGCGGAGTCCGACGTCGTGTCCCTCCACTGCCCGCTCCTGCCGGACACCCACCACATGATCGACGCCGCGGCGCTGGCCAAGGCCAAGCACGGCTTCGTCCTGATCAACACCTCCCGCGGCGGGCTCGTGGACAGCGAGGCGCTGCTGACGGCCCTCCGGCAGGGCACCGTCGGCGCCGCCGGCCTCGACGTATACGAGGAAGAGAGCGAATGGTTCTACGAAGACCGATCCGACGTCACCCGCCAGAACAAGACCCTCTCCCTGCTGGTGTCCCTGCCGAACGTGATCGTCACCTCCCACCAGGCCTTCCTGACCCGCGAAGCCCTGGCGAACATCGCCGACACCACCCTCGCGAACCTCGACGCCTACTTCTCCGGCTCCCCCCTCGAAAACGAAATCTGCTACCGCTGCACGGGTTCCCCCACCCCCTCGCCCGCCGCCTGCACGCGCCGCACCTCCGGCCGCTGCCGCCTCGGGAAATAGACGGCCGACCCGTCCTCCTGCAAATCGGAGGTTGGGCAAACGCCGCCGGAGGCGTATAACATCCACCCCGGAACGAACGCGAAAGGATGTCCAGCATGAAGAAATCGGATGCGGTGGCGCTGTTGCGCCGGTTGGTGTCGCTGCCCAGCGTGGAACCCACGCAGACGGACCGACCGGGGGAGATCGGCGGGGAGGCGCGCATGGCGGACTTCTTCGCCGGGTACATGGAGAATCTCGGGTTCGCCATCGAGCGGCAGGAGGTCCTGCCCGGGCGGTGCAACGTCATCGCGCGGCGCGGGCCGGCGGATCCGGCGCGCACCTGGCTGCTGGAGTCGCACATGGACACCGTCGGCATCGACGGGATGCTCCACGATCCGTTCGCCGGCGAAGTCCGCGACGGCCGCCTCTACGGCCGCGGCGCCGCCGACTGCAAGGGCGCCATGGCCGCCGCGATGGACGCGCTCGCCCGCATCGACCTCGACGCGGTGGCCGCGCGCGGCGACGCCATCCTCTACGTCGGCGCCATGGGCGAGGAAACCGGCAACAACGGCGCCCGCGCCGTGCTGCCGCTCCTGCCGGAGCGCATCAGCCGGACCATCGTGCTGGAACCGACCGAGGCGCAGGTCGTGCACGCCAGCAAGGGGATCGCCGCGCTCGAAATCGACTTCACGGGGCGCTCCGCGCACGGCTCGAACCCCGAGGTCGGCCTCAACGCCATCTACGCCGCGATGGAGTTCGTCGCGCGCCTCAAGGCCTACGCCGCCGCCGAGGCCGCCGCGCACCGGCATCCGCTCGTCGGCGCGCCGTCGATGAACGTCGGCGTCATCCGCGCCGGCATCGCGCCGAACGTCGTGCCGCCCGCCTGCCATCTCGAACTCGACTGGCGCGTGGTCCCCGGCGAGGACATCGGGGACGTCAAGACCGCGCTCCGCGGCATCCTCGCCGACATGGTCCGCGAAGGCCTCTGCCTCGACGCGGCGCTGGAGCAGACCCAGCAGAACTGCCCGCTGGTGACGCCGGGGGATTCGCCGCTGGTGCGCGAGCTGGTGGCCGCCTGCCGCGCGTCGGGGCTCGACAGCGCCCCCGGCGGCGTCCGCTGGTGCTGCGACGGGTCGGTGTTCTGCCCGCGTTCCGACGAGACGGTGGTCTTCGGTCCCGGCAGCATCAAGCAGGGCCACGCCACCGTCGAATACATCGCCACCGACGAACTCGAAGCCGCCTCCGACGCCCTCGCGCGTCTGCTGTCCGGCGGCGCCGGGTGAAGCGATTGTCCACTCCGCTTTCCCATCGGTAATCCACATGTCCAATACAACACGCCTTCCTTGGAGAACCACCTTGCTCTGGCCTGTTCGATATCTCATCAATCGATTCTTGTTTGGCAATTCACGGAAAATAAGGGGCAAGGGAAATTCGATACATATCGGGAATTCACTGCTCACTGAAACATCCATCCTGATCGAAGGGGACGGGAACGTCCTTCATATCGGCGATGGACTCCGCTTGTTCAATGTCCGGATTGTCGTCAAAGGAAGAGGTTGCCGGATTGTTTTCGAGGGCCCCGGATATTTTACCGGAAAGCTGATATGCGGTGATAGCGGAAGCCGCATCAAGATCGGAAGTGGGGGAACCGCCGAAGGAGCTTTGCTGGTTGCCCATGAGGGGACATCCATCCAAATTGGCAATGATTGTGCGCTGGGAAGCGGAGTAACCATCCAATCCAGCGACACCCATGCAATCTACGACACTCTTTCAGGAAAGCGTCTCAATCCCGCACAGGACATCGAAATCCAACGGCATGTCTGGATTGCACAAGGTGCAACCATCCTGAAGGGTTCCGTCATCGGAGAAGGGGCGGTCATCGGAGCCAGGGCGTTGGTAACCCGTGCAAATCCGATTCCTCCATCGGCCATTGCCGTGGGAATTCCCGCACAGACCGTTTCCCGCAACATCCATTGGACCCGTGAACGCACCGGAGGCAAAAATGAAAATCGCCTATCTCTGTGAACCCCAACTGGGCGGGACGTATACGTTCTTCAAGACACTCCGCCCTTTGCTGGCCAGGCAGGGCATGGATTTCATCTGTGTTTCGGAGGCGTCGCGCGACTGGTTCTCCGCAAGCCGCTTTGCCAGGGATGAAGGGGTGGAGTGCGCCGCTCTGGATGCCAGCAGGTCTTTGGCGGATCAAACCCGTTCGCTGATTTCTTTCCTGCAGACACACGCCTTCGACGCCGTCATGATTCTACCCGCCTGCAGTCTGGTTTCCTCCAATCTGCCTCGCTATCTGCCCCATTCCATCAAGTGTTTCGTCCGTGTTCCCATGATGACCCGTGGGGCCTATGCTCCAGTCCGGGCCATATGGCGGCACGTCAATGGCATTGTAGCCGTCAGCGATCGGATTCGGACGGATTTGACCAGATACGGGGTGCCCGCGGAAACGGTCTCCACAATTTTCCATGGTGTGCAGGTGAATAATGGTCAATCTTGGCGAATGGAAAAATCATCATCCGGCCCATTGCGGTTGCTTTATGCCGGCCGGCTAACGGACTTGGACAAAGGAGTGTTCCTTCTCCCCAAAATAATGAGGGACCTCCGCAATTCCGGCGGAAATTCACGGCTTTCAGTCGTCGGCGCGGGGGAGGACGAAGGGAAGTTGAAAAGAATCGTCTCCTCGATGGGGCTGGCCGACAGCATTGACTTCATCGGCAAGCGTTCGGTTGAAGAGATGCCTGGCATCTACAGACGGGCGGATGTTTTCCTTTTGCCTTCCCGCTTCGAAGGATGCGGTTTTTCATTGTTGGAGGCGATGGCCGAAGGATGCGCACCCGTCGCCTCCGACATCCAAGGTTCCGTTAGGACCATACTGGACAACGGCCATGCCGGGAAATTGGCGCCGGTCGGGAATGCCCGAGCTTTCGCCAAGGCCGTTCTGGAATTGGAAAGCGACCGGTCGATGCTCCGCAAAATGCAGGATGCGGCCTTCGCGAGAGTTTCTTCGGAATATACATTGGACAGGATGGAACAGGCGTATGCAAAAGTGTTTTCCGCAGCAATGACTCATCCGGATTCGCGGGACCAGCCTCTGGATTTGGCAGATTACGCCGTTCCGTCCGACTTGCGCCCGACTTGGCGGACTCTCATCCCGAGACCTGTCAAAAACTGGGTGCGCACTTGTTTGGAAAGATTTGCCATTTCCGTTTGAGCGTCAAACGTTCCAAGATGCATGACTCAGACGAGGACGTGAAGCGGACCACATTGAATGCGCACTTGTTTCGCTACTCGTCGAAGAGGGAGAGCTGGTCGCCGAGGGTGATCTTGGGTTTGCGGGCGCGGGGTTGGGCGAGACGGGCCTGGCCGAGGTCGCCGAGTTCGTTTTCTTCGAGGTTCGCAAGGATTTCTTTCGCGCGGGCGACGACTTCGGCGGGGAGGCCCGCCAGGCGCGCGACCTGGATGCCGTAGGATTTGTCGGCGGCCCCCGGTTCGATGCGGCGCAGGAACACGATGCGGTCGCCTTGTTCGCTGACGCGGACGTTGTAGTTCTTGACGCCCGGCAGGGAGAGGGCGATGTCGGTCAGTTCGTGGTAGTGGGTCGCGAAGAGGGTCTTGGCCTTGACCGCAGGGGTGTTGTGCAGGTGCTCGACGACGGACCAGGCGATGGAGATTCCGTCGAAGGTGCTGGTCCCGCGGCCGATTTCGTCGAGGACGATCAGGGAGGAGGGGGTGGCGTTGTTGAGGATGTTCGCCGTCTCCTGCATCTCGACCATGAAGGTGGAGCGCCCGCGTACGAGGTCGTCGCCGGCGCCGACGCGCGTGAATACGCGGTCGATGACGCCCATGCGCAGGGAGTCGGCGGGGACGTAGGCGCCCATCTGGGCCATGATGACAATCAGCGCGACTTGCCGGATGTAGGTGGATTTGCCGGCCATGTTGGGGCCGGTGATGATCATGATCTGGTTGTCGCCGCGGTCGAGGAGGGTGTCGTTGGGGACGAAGCGGGCGGCGTCGGGCAGGCGCTCGATGACGGGATGGCGGCCGCCGCGGATTTCGAGTCCGTCGCCGTCGGTGATCTCGGGGCGGGCGTAGCGGCAGACTTGGGCGCGCTCGGCGAAGGAGGAGAGGACGTCGAGGGCGGCCAGGGCGTCGGCGGTGCGCTGGATGGCGGCGGTCTTGGCGACGACGCGGTCGCGCAGGGTCTGGAAGAGTTCGTTTTCGAGGGCGATGGCTTTTTCTTCGGAGCCGAGGATTTTTTCTTCGTATTCCTTGAGTTCGGGCGTGACGAAGCGTTCGCCGGTGGCGATGGTCTGGCGGCGGACGTAGTCGGGGGGGACCTGGGAGAGGTTGGTTTTGGTGACTTCGATGAAGTAGCCGAAGACTTTGTTGTAGCGGACTTTGAGGGACTTGATGCCGGTGCGGGCGGCTTCGCGTTCCTGGAGCTGGGCGATCCAGTCCTTGCCCTGGGTGGAGGCGGAGCGGAGTTCGTCGAGGCGCGGGGAGTAGCCGGCGCGGATGTAGCCGCCGTCGCGGAGGAGGGCGGGCGGGTTGTCTTCGATGGCGCGCGCGATTTCGTCGGCGAGTTCGGGCTGGGGCTCGACGCGCGCGGCGAGGTCGGCGAGGAGCGGCGGCGCGGGCGCGATCTTGGCCAGGCGTTCGAGGAGGTCCGGTATGCGCTGGAGGGAGGCGCCCAGGGCCCGCAGGTCGCGGGGGTTGCCCGTGGTGGAGGAGAGGCGAGAGAGCAGGCGCTCGATGTCCTTGACGCCGCCCAGGGCGTCGCGGAAGGCGTCCGCGGCGCGCCGGTCGGCGAGGAAGGCCGCCACCGCGTCGTGGCGCGCGGTGATGGGGGCGCGCCGGCGCAGGGGCCGCACGAGCCAGTCGCGCAGCAGGCGGGAGCCCATCGCGGTGCGGGTGGTGTCCATGGCCTGCAGGAGCGTGGAGGGGGCGTCGGCGCGCGGCGGGGTGCGGGTGGCGACGAGGTCGAGGTTGGCCAGGGTGGATTCGTCGAGGGCCATGGCGTCGCCGCCGTCGCGCAGGAGGATGCGGCGTACGTGGCCGGCGGCGCGGTGGAGGTCGCGCGTGACGTACTGGAGGAGGGCGCCCGCGGCGCCGGCGCCGGCGGGATGGCCTTCGCAGCCGAAGCCCGCGAGGGACTGCACGCCGAAGTGGCGGCAGAGGGCGGCTTCGGCGGAGGGCGGGTCGAACATCCAGTCCTCGCGCACCGCCAGCGCGAAGGAGCCCGCCGCGGTGCGCAGCCGCGCCATGAAGGGCGCGTCGCCCGCCAGCGATTCGGGGAGCAGCAGCTCGGGCGGGGCGTAGCGGACGAGTTCGTCGAGGAGCGGCGCGGGGTCGGCGGCCTCTTCCATCCAGAAGGAGCCGGTCGAGAGGTCGAGCATCGCCAGGCCGTGGAGGGCGCCGGCGTGGAGAAGGCAGGCGAGGTAGTTGGGGCGGGCGGCGTCGAGCATCGCGTCGTTCAGGACCGTGCCCGGCGAGACGATGCCCGTGATCTCGCGCTTGACGAGGCCCTTGGCGGTGCGGGGGTCCTCCATCTGGTCGCAGAGGGCGACCTTCTTGCCGGCGCGGATGAGCTTGGAGAGGTAGAGCTCGGCGGCGTGGTAGGGCACGCCGCACATCGGCAGGTTCTGGCGCTTGGTCAGGGTCAGGCCGAGGATCGACGACGCGGTGATGGCGTCCTCGGAGAACATCTCGTAGAAGTCGCCGAGGCGGAAGAACAGGATGGTGTCGGCGTCGAGCTCCGCCTTCGCGCGGAGGTACTGCCGCATCACCGGAGTGGCCACGTCATCGCTCATGCCCCACCATGAAACCAAAAACCCGCCCGCCGCGCAAGCCGCCCGCCGCCCGACGCGCCGCCGCGCCACCCCTCCGGCGGGGAGCGCACGCCCAACCCCCGGCATCGCGTTGCATGGTGGGATATCAAGGAAAAGACGGGGATTCCCCACGGTTTTTCCCTGGCATTCCCCCCATGAACGCCCCATGCGGACCGCCCGCGTTTTTCCCATTGACATCCCGCTGCATCCATGATTTATTACTGAACGAAGGTCCACGACCCGGAAAACCGCAACCAACCCCGAAAGGAAAACCATGAATACTCCCGAAACCGCCGCCCCCGCCGCCGCACCATCCCCGACCGACCCCCAGAAGGCCTATCCGCCGCGTCTCGTCTTCTACCACCCCAACGGGAAAGGCACCGGCTGCGCCGTGCAGTTCGACCTGCGTCCGGCGGCCGGGGACCGCGAAGGGTGCCTCTTCGCCGCCTTCGCCAACCAGAAGAGCGTCGCCGAAGGTCCCCGCACCGCGGGTTCCCGCCAGGCCGCGACGTTCAACTGGACGGAGAAGATCACCGTCAAACTCAACTTTTCGGACGTCTGCCAGCTGTTGATGGTCCTCTCCGGAAAGGTCCCGTCCGCCTGCGATGGCAAAGGGCTGTTCCACGATACCGGCGAGACGGTGACCATCATCCACATGGCGCGCCAGACGGAGCCGGTGGCGGGCATCGCCTTCGAGGTCTCCAAGAAGCGCAAGAACGCCGATGGGGCGCCCCAGCGGTCGCGAATCCTCTTCACCGAGGCCGAATCGCTGGGACTTTCCCGCCTGTTCTCGGCCATCCTCCTGCCGCTCGCGTTCGGAATCTGATCGCGCTTTCTCCATCCGAAATCTGCGCGCGGACACAACGGCCCCCCCAACTTGTCACTCCGTTTATCCCCCCCGCTCTACCGGATGCCAAAGCCGGACAGACCGGTGGCGGGGGACGGGACGGGCGGGGTGAAGCGGGCGTCGGGGTAGCGGGCGGAGAGCTGGAGGAGGAATTGGCGGAGGGCGTCGGGCGGGCCCTCCAGGACCAGCGAGACGGTGCCGTTCCAGGCGTTCTCGGCCCAGCCGGAGACGCCGAGGGAGACGGCTTCGCGGCGGGCGGTCCAGCGGAAGCCGACGCCCTGGACTTCGCCTTCGGCGCGGACGTGCCAGCGGACGGAGGCGGGCGGTGGGGCGGCCTTCTTTTTCACGCGAAGGGGGAGGGGACGGCGGCGCGGACCATGCGGACGGAGTCGTCGGTTTCGTAGGCGACGCGCCCGGCGGCGGCGAGGGGGGCGAGGCGGGCTTCGAGGGCGTCGGGGGCGATTCGGGCGGCCTTGGCCCAGGCGGCGACGGAGAGGGGATGGCGGACGAGGAGCTCCATGAGGGCGTCGTCGGTCATGTCGAGGGGGGACTCGGCCTTGCCCTTGAACGAGGGGACTTCGGCGGCGGGGGTGAACCACGGGGCGATGGTGTGGAGCCACGCCTCGGACACCCGGTGGAGGCCGTCCTGGGAGAGGGACGGGCGGGTTAGGGTGTTGAGGTGCACGGCGTCGGCGCGGAGGGTGGCGACGGCGTCCGCGATGGCTTCGACCTGCTCGGGGGCGTCGTTGACGCCGCGCACGAGCATGACTTCGACCCAGAGTTTGCCGGGATGGATGTCGCGGAGGGCTTGTTCGCCTTCGAGGAGGCGCCCGAAGGTGAGGCCGAGGGCGGGTCGGTGGAGGCGCCGGAAGGAGTCTTCGTCCCACGCGGAGAGGGTGACCTTTACGATGTCGGCGGACGCGGCGGCGTCGCGGCGCACTTCGGGCAGGTGCATGAGGCCGCCGTTGCTGAGGAGGGCGGTCTTGAATCCGCGGTCGCGGGCGTGCCGCAGGACGTCGCCGAAGCGGGTGTGCAGGGTGGGCTCGCCGTAGCCGGAGAGGGTGGCGTAGTCGGCTTCGCCGCCGGCCGCCGCCCACGCGTCGAACTCGGCGAGGACGGCGGCGGTGTCGACCCACTCGCGACGCTCCAGGGTGTGGGTGGTGGTGGGGCCAATCTGGCAGAACACGCAGTCCTCGCAGCAGAGCTTGCGCGGGGTGAGGTCGATGCCCAGCGACCGCCCGAGGCGGCGCGAGGGCACGGGGCCGAAGAGGTGGCGGGGGGCCGTCATCGCGCGCGGCTCAGGCGGGGTATCCCTCCGGCGGGCCGCGGCGGATGTGCCGCACGACGTCGGCCAGCACGAGCACGGCGAGGCTGAGCAGGAGGATGCTCAGGGACGCGATTTCCCAGTTGCCCTGCCTGCCGTAGATGCCGACGAGCTGCACGAGCGCGGCCATGCTGGTGATGGCCATGAAGACCATGGGAATGGCCACGAACCACGCCTTCTTGCCCTGCGAGCGCAGCCAGCTCCATACCATCAGCAGCGCCAACGCCGCCAGCAGCTGGTTGGTCGCGCCGAAGGCCGGCCAGATGGCCTTCCACATCGGGATCAGGCCGTTCGGGGTCTGGACCTGCCGGAAGGCGAGGAGGACGGGTAGCAGGATGACCACCGTCGCGGCGACGCGCTGCCCGGTGGTGCGGTTGGGCATGCCGGTCATTTCCTGGAAGAGCATGCGGGCGAGGCGCGTGCAGGAGTCGAGCGTCGTCAGCAGGAACGTGCTCACCGCCAGCAGCACGAACGACTCGATCCATCCCTGCGGCACCCCCATCGGGCGGAAGAACGCCTCGATGCCCGTCGCGAACACCGCCGGCGGCGCGCCGGCCGCCTTGGCGTCGGGGGCCATGGTCATGACGGTCGCGAGGGCCATCACCGCGAGGACGCCTTCGACCAGCATCGCGCCCATGCCGACGGGGCGCGCCGCGAGTTCGTTGTCGAGCTGCTTGGACGTGGTACCGCTCGAGACCAGCGCGTGGAAGCCGCTGACCGCGCCGCACGCGATCGTCACCAGCAGCGCCGGCCAGAGCGTGCCCTCGGTGGGCGTCGAGAACGCCTTGAACGCCGGCCACGAAATCGCGCCCGTGCCCGTGAAGCCCGAGCAGAGCATGCCGACCACGCCCGCCGCGAGGCACGCGTAGAGGAGGAAGCTGGAGAGGTAGTCGCGCGGCTGCAGCAGCGTCCAGACCGGGAGCACCGACGCCGCCAGGCAGTAGGCCAGCAGGACGATCGACCAGAAGTACTTGTCCATGCCGAAGCACGCCGGGACCACCGACGGCGCCAGCGGCAGCCACTGCCCCAGCGCCAGCGCCAGGAACACCAGCGGGACCATGACGAACGTCGCGCCCTTCAGGCCCATCACGCCGCGGTGCAGCACCTGGCCGAAGGCGACCGCGATCGCGATGATCGACAGCGACGCCGTCGCCACCGTGCCGCCCGTCAGCGCCGCCGGCGGATTCTCCATGCCCCAGGCCACCGTCGCGGGCGCGAAGGTCGCCGCCGTCATGTCGAGGAACACGATCAGGATGTAGTCCAGCGTCAGGATGAGGAACAACAGGAACAGCCGGTACGTCAGCGGGCTCATGCGGCGGCGGCCGATCTGCGCCAACCCTTCGCCGCGGTGGCGGAGACTGGCGACCAGCGACGAGAAATCCTGGACCCCGCCGATGAACACCGCGCCGATGGCGATCCACAGCAGCGCCGGCCCCCATCCGAACACGAGCGCCGCGCTGATGGGCCCGACGATCGGCCCCGCGCCCGCGATGGAGCTGAAGTGGTGGCCGAAGACGATGGGCGTCGGCGTCGGCATGTAGTCCACGCCGTCCTTGAGCGCGTGGGCGGGGGTGATGCGCTCCTCCATGACGTCGAGCTGCTTCTCCAACCACCCGCCATAAAACCGGTACCCGAGCCAGAACAGCACGCCAATCGCGATCAACACCAATGCCAGCATGACAACAACCTTCCTTTCATCTTGCGGAAAACCCTTTCATTTTCCCCCCTCGCGCTCGCCGAATCAAGCCCCAATCCGCGACAGCCCCAATCCGCGGGAAGAGGCTCCCGGGAACGGCAACGCATTTGACGCCCGCCCCCGTTTTTGCGATAACGCTTCCGCACGCGCGCGGGCCCTTAGCTCAGTCGGTCAGAGCGGGAGACTCATAATCTCTTGGTCGCAGGTTCAAGTCCTGCAGGGCCCATTTCCATATTTCCTTCACTGACGAGCCCTGATTTCATCCCTATTCCCTCCGTTTCAGCCGCCTCGATTCGCTCTTCCGACAGGATGCGGAACGTCCCGAAAAAGCGGCCGATGCTCTTCGCCCGTTTTTCTTCCCTCGTGCACGGCCCCACGCTGACCTCGTTCAAATCCCCCCGCACGACCGCCACCATCCGCCAGCTCTCCTGCCCCCGGTTCAGGCACAGCACGCCATATTGGCGCTCATCGCCAGCTTGGCCAGGCACGACTCGTGCAGGATCCGCGACGCCTTGTCTCCCGGATTCTCCTCCAGCGCCCTCCGGCACACCTCCGCCGCGCCCGCGTAGTCCCCCGCGAGGAACACCCCCTTTGCTTGTTCAAAACGTGTCATGCCGCTTCTTGCTCCTCACAACGCCAATCCCGTCGCGTAGCTCGCCGCGTTCATGGCGGCGGCGAGACCGAGCAGGCGCAGCCGGGACACGCCGCGGTAGACCGCGCACAGCATTCCCCACTCCGCCGCCAGCACGACGCCCTCGCACGCCGCGACGAATCCCGGCGCGTACCCGAACCGCGCGAGGACCAGCATCAACACCGGATGCGTCACCAGGTTCACGCCCGCAACGGCCGCGCCCCAGCGGGGCAGGCGTGCCCATCCCGCCGTCGCGGCATATTCGAGGGCGATGTTCACCCATTCCCAGGCCAGAAGACGGAGCAGCCCGCTCACAGGAGACTCCCCGCGAACAATCCGAGGCAGTTGAGACCGAACGCGGCCCCGCCGCGGCCCCCCGTCCGGTCGTACACCATCGACAGTACCGGCCCCGTCGCCAGTTGCGCCACGAAGAGCAGCGCCAGCCACGCCCCCGTCCTCGCCGGATCGCACGCGAACGCCAGCAGCGCGCTGCCCCCCACGCTGGCGGCCGTCACCGGCCCCCGCCCGAACCGTTCGCCGAGGTAGCCGCCGACTGCCTTGCCCGCCAGCGTCACCGCCGCCCCCGCGAAGAGCAGCGCCGCACCGCCGCCC
>CACXEY010000254.1 GCA_902766695.1 uncultured bacterium | reverse complement strand
GGGGGGGTGGGGGAGGGGGGGTGTTCCGGCGGGGGGGGCGGCATGCATTTGAGATTACGGAAAACATTGGACTTTCATCCCCTTTTCCGTCATGGTCCCCCACATGAAGTACGGCGGCCCGCGGCCGTGGTTTTCCCCTTGCATTCGTCTCCCGCATTTCATCTTGTCCCTCTCCACCCGCATTGGGGGTTGCGCTCCCGCCCGCGGCTGGTAGGATGCCCCCCATGAGCCAGAACCCCCAAGAAGACGCGTCCACCCAATCCCAGGCCACCATGCGGATCGACATCACGCCCGCGATGCTCGAACAGCTCCAGCAGGCGCCCGTCGCGACCACCACCGCCCGCATCGCGCGCGGCGGCGCCGGGGCCTCCCCCTACGCCGGACGGCCCGGCGGGCCCGCCGTCATCCGCATCCCCTCCGCGGTGGCGCGCCCGCTCGGCGGCGAGGATTTCCAGGTCCTGCTCCAGAGCATCTACGACGCCGTCTTCATCACCGATCCCGCGGGCGCCATCCAGACGGCCAACGCGCGCGCGGAACAGTTCTTCCACTCCACCCGCGCCGAGTTCCGCAAGACGAACATCTTCGACTGGCTCTGCGGCGCCGAACGCAGCCTGCTCGACACCATCCTGGGGACGCTCCAGAACAACCGCTTCGTGCTGATCCAGGCGCTCTGCCGCCGCACCGACGAGACGATGTTCCCGGCGGAAATCTCCGTATCGCACCTCAAGATCGGCGGCCAGCAGCACCTGAGCTTCTTCGTGCGCGACATCACGCTGCGGCGCGAGCGCGAGGAGCGCCTGCAGACCGGCTTCAACGCCTTGCAGAACGCCGGCGGAGGCATCGCCGTGGCGGACGTCGAAGGCGTCCTCGCCGGCTACGTCAACCCGGCCATGATGCAGCTCCTCGGCCTCGCCTCGGCCGAAGAGGCGATGCAGCACCGCTTCGACGAATTCATGGCCGAGCCCGCGCTGATGGCCGACATGCTGGAGAGCGCGCAGCAGGGCGGCACCTGGGCGGGCGAACTCGAGATGCGCCGCACCGACGGCACCCCGTTCTTCGCGCAGGCGGCCCTCGCGCCCAACCTGAACCCCGACGGCGCGATGACCGGCATCGTCATCTCCCTCGTGGACGTGACCCCCGCCCGCACCGCCCAGCAGCAGCTGGAGCACTACGCCACGCAGCTGCGCCAGAAGAACGAGGAGATGGAGGCGGACCTGCGCATGGCGCGCGACCTCCAGTACGCCTTCCTCCCCGCCGGCTACCCCGCCGTCTCGGGCCCCGCCGGCACCCTCTCCTTCGCGCACGTCTACCACCCGAGCGGCCTGGTCGGCGGCGACTTCTTCAGCCTCCTGAAACTCTCGCCCAGCCGCGTCATGGTCTTCGTGGCCGACGTCATGGGCCACGGCGTGCGCGCGTCGCTGGTCGTCGCGACCCTCCGCGGCCTGCTCGAACAGATCGCGAAGGAGACGCAGGAGCCCGGTGAATTCCTGACCCGCCTCAACGCGGCCTACTGCCGCATCTTCGGCCGCGCCGGCGAACTGATGTTCGCGACGGCCAGCTGTATGCGCATCGACGTCGCGGCCGGGGCCATCGCCTACGCCCACGCCGGCCATCCGCTCCCCATCGTGATGTCGGCCGACGCCCCCGCGCACGAAGCGGCGGTGCCCGAAGACGTCCTCGGCCCGGCCCTCGGCCTCTTCCCCGACGCCGCCTACGCCCAGTTCGCGGCCCCGCTGGCGCCCGGCGCCCAGTACCTCTTCTACACCGACGGCCTGACCGAGACCCGCAACGCCGCCCAGGACGAATTCTCCGAGGAAGGCCTCATCCACTCCCTCCAGGCGCACGGCGGCACCCCCCTCGACGCGCTGCTTTCCGCCATCGTCTCCGACGCCGCCGAATTCGGCTCCTGCACCGAATTCGAAGACGACGTCTGCCTCCTCGGCATCCGCTGCACCCCGCCTTGACCCGCCCCGCCGGGCCGGCGGCCGGTTCCCGTTCGGGCACGACGTCCCGTACGGGGGGGGGGAACAATCCATCGCGTCCGCGCGAACCGGTTGCGGCGCAGTGGAAAACCATGCGCGCGGCGGGCTGGGACTGCCCGCCCTATCCGCGGAAATCCGGCGGAGAGAGCGTTCCTTGCGCGAAGCGCGGTGGTAGGGCGGCGAGTCCCTTCGCCGCCGGAAACCGGAACGTGCAAGCGGATGCCGTCGGGGGCGCGGATGCAATTCGCCAGGATGCAATCCATCCTGTACCAACGGAATACACGCGTCCGCGAATTCCCGGTGCCCTCCTTCGGCGTTCCGGTCTCCGGCGGGCAGGGACTGCCCGCCCTACCAGCGGAAAGCCGGCGGAGAGTGCGTTTCTGGCGCGGGGCCGTGTTGGAAGGGCGCGGTGGGAACGTTCATGGGCGTAATCATGTGGAAAACATGGGGATGTTCCACATGTTTTCCTTGATATCGCGAGTGGCGGGACGAGCCGGGGTGCGACCGCAACGCGGGCGGGAGGGAAAGGGAAAAACGGGCGGGGCATCCGCCCGCGGCTTCGCTGGCGAAAACCTTGCGATTCCCGGTGGGCAGGGAAGGGGATGCTCGCCAACTCGCCACTCGTCACCGGAGACGCAGGTAAAGCGGTTTACCGGCGGGGGCGGGGGCGGATTGCAATCGGTGGCGGAGAAGGGGTACAGTATGCAATGGAGTGGTCATGTCTAGTTGCCTTGCAGTCGAAACGTTTTTCCGGAGCCCCGCGCGCGGGGCCCCCGGCGCTTGGCGTGCGCCCGGATGGGACATGGATGGTGGCCCCGAAATGATTGGAATGCGGACGCGGAAGACGCCCGCGCAAGGGAAAACCGTTGCACGCAAGGGAGCGGCGAAGGCATGACGAAAGCCGTCCAGAAGCCGGTCGTGTACCTGGAGACGAGCTTCGTCAGCCATTTGGCGGGGCAGGATCTCGGAGATCCGGCGCAGCTCGCGAAGCACGAGAAATCCGTTGCATGGCTGCGGCGCATGGAGGGAAAAGTGACGCCCGTGGTGTCGGAGGTCGTGCTGACCGAAATCTCCGATGGGCCGGCGGATGGGGCGGCACGGCGGATGGGGGTTGTTTCGGGATTGCCAGTCTGGGTGGCGGACGCGAAGGCAAGGGCGTTGGCCAGGGAATTGTTGCACAATGGGGGCGTGAAGATGTCCAAACCGGACGACGCGTTGCATATCGCCGTGGCGTCGGCAGGGGGGGCGGACGTTTTGTTGAGCTGGAATTTCAAGGATATCGTGAACGAGAGGAAGCTGCCCCTCATCAAGAGCGTGGTGGAGCGGGCCGGATGCCGGTGCCCGCAACTCGTTTCGCCCGACAAACCGCTGCTGGAGGACTTGCCATGAACGACGATCCTGTTTTGGTCGAGTTGGAGGAAACGGGGCGGAAGATTTGGGAAGCAGGGGGCGGAACGGTGGATGGTGTTTTCGACTACTGCCACAGGGTCGCGCAGCAGGCATTGGAGGAGTATGCCTTGTACGGGGACAGGTGGCGCGGCGTGGGGCGGATGCCTGCGGAACCTGCGGGGAGTGCGCCGTCCAGGCAGACGCCGCGGAGGCGGGGAGGGCGGAAGGACGCGGAGAATGCCGTGTGCGTGCACGAGGATTCGCCGGAGTACGGGGCCGGGGATACGGGCGGTTCGGCCCGGGAGGGCGGGGAAGGAGAATGACGATGTTGGCAACGCAGGAAGAAATCGGGAAGATGTCCCGCGAGGAGAAACTCCGCGCGATGGAATGGCTCTGGGACAGCCTCGCCGAGGGCGAGGCGACGGCCGAGCCTCCCGCGTGGCATGCGGAGGTGCTGGCGGAGAGACGCCGCCTCGCCGAATCGGGCGAAGCGAAGTTCGTGCCGTGGGAAGAGGCCCGGAAGGGCGCGGAAGGAGAATGAGAGATGAGCGCATTCTCGAACAATTTCAACGATTCAACGATCCAACGATTCAACGATCCCACGATTCCACCCACCGCCATGACGGAGGAAACGAACATGAAGGCTCAATCCACTTCCATCCATGCACCATGCTCCATGCTCAATGCCCAATCGCGGAAGGTGCGCTCGGGACGACGGTGGACCGCCGCCGCCGCCGCTTGGATTTTGGCCGCCGGGACGCTGCTGGGGGGCGCGGGTGTGGCGAAGGCGTTCCCATCTTGGATGGGTATTTTCGGTAGCTATACGACGTATAGTGGAAGAGACAAGGGAACCTTCACCATTGCGATGAACCAAGACTATTCGGGTTTGCATGCCGAAGTGGGTATCAACGACGGCTCATGGGGTACCCACAGCATGAGCTACATCAAGCACGATGACGGGAACTCGATTTGGCAGTATACGCCCAGTAGCGCATTTCCTCCTGGGACAACGGTTGAATACTATTTCCATGGTTGGGATGATTGGAATAATGGGAATATTTATGCCTATAACAATCCCAACGCCTCTTTCACGACGGCGCCGACGGCACCGACCATCACGGTGAATTCCTCGGATTCCACAAGTATCAAGTTCACGGTCAACGCGAACGGAAACGGGAGTGCAACGACGTACAAGTACTATTTTGGGACGAGCAGCTCCGGGACGCCGGACACCGCTTGCACGGCGGGAACGGCCGTGACGAAGAGCAGTCTGACACCAGGGACGACGTATTATATCAAAGCCACGGCCACGGCGGGAGGTTCAAGCGCCACTAGCGGCAACACGACACGAACGACATCGCCGAAGGCGCCGACCATCACGAGCGTTTCGGCACCGAGCAGCACGAGCGTCAAGTTCACGGTCAACGCGAACGGGAACGGGAGCGCGGCGACGTACAAGTACATCGTGGGCACGAGCTCGGGGACGCCCACAGAGGCCTGCACGGCGGGAACCGCCGTGACGGTCAGCAGCCTTTCGCCGGGGACGACGTACACCATCACCGCGATGGCGACGGCGGGAGGGAACAACAGCTCGACGGTCACGGAGACGGTGACGACGCTGCCGACGGCTCCCTCGGTTTCGGTTGTGGCGCGATCTACGGACTACATTACCATTTTGGCCGCAACAGGTGTGAATGGCGCTGCCACTACCCACACGTACGGATACGGCACTTCCAACCCTGCAACGCCATCCGCCAGCATCACTCCGGGAACCAACAAAAAGACAAGTTCCCTCACTCCGGGAACATTGTATTACTTTACGGTGAGGGCTTCGGCCGGCGGGAGCACGGCGGATACCACCATTAGTGCAACGACGAAACCGGTTGCCCCTACCATCACCGATGTTGCCTATGATGCGACCAGCGTCACCTTCAAAGTAAACCCGAACGGGAACGGGGACAACACGGCATACCACTACACTGTCACCACAAGTTCCAGCCACACGGCAAGTACCGATTGCACCACTGCGGTCAACAACAACACCACTATCACGAAAACCGGGCTTACCACCGGCACGGCGTATTACATTCACGTCAGGGCGCGCGCCAAAACCAGCACCAGCGATACCGGATGGGACACCTACGGCCCCTTCACGCCGACGGCGGCGGCGCGGGAGCCGACGGTGGCGAGTCCGACGGCGGCGAACATCGCGCCGACGACGGCGACGCTGGGGGCGACGGTGACGAGCGACGGGAACGACACGATCACGGAATACGGCGTGGTGGTGTCGACGAGCGCGGCCCCGACGACGAGTGCAACCCTGAAATTCAATACGACGGGGGCGCCGACGACGGGGACGCCGTTCACGTTCAGCGCGACGGGGCTGTCCGCGGGCACGACGTACCATTACCGGGGGTATGCCATCAACGGGGTGGGCACGTCCTACACGCCCGACGCGACGTTTTCGACGCCGACGGCGGTGGGGTTGGCTGATGACGAGTACGACTACACGGGGAGCGCGCTGACGCTGGTGGGGAACGGCGGAACGGTGGGCGGCAGCAGCGTGGGCGGGGCGTTCAGCTACAGCGTGCAGAGCGGCGGGACGGGGGCCGGGACGATCAGCGGGGACAAGTTGACGGTGACGGCGTGCGGAACGATCAAGGTGCGGGTGACGAAGGCGGCGGACGCCCCGTACGCGGAGCAGTACACGGACGTGATGGTGACGGTGAACGGGGTGACTCCGACACTTTCGTCGCCGACGGCGACGGGCTTCTCGTCGAGCGGTGCGACGCTGGGTGCGACGCTGGGGGCCATCGGGTCGCCGAACATCTCGACCTTGGGGGTGCAGTACGGAAAGACGACGAGCTACGGGAGCACGGCGAACGTGGCTTCGCCGGCGGCGGGGGCGTACACGAAGGCGGTGACGGGGCTTTCGGCCGACACGGTGTACCACTACCGGGGGTACGGGGTGAACGACGCGGGCAAGACGGGGTACACGGCGGACGCGACGTTCCGGACGACGGCGAGCGCGCCGGGGGCGCCGACGGCGCTGGCGGTGACGCAGCCGGGCGGGGTGAACACGCTGCACGTCAGCTGGTCGGCGGCGAGCGGGAGCGCGGGGACGATGGTGGTGATGTACACGAGCGACCCGACGACGGCGCCGACGGCGCGGAAGACGTACACGGGGAACGCGGCGTACGGGAGCGCGTCGACGCTGGGCAGCGGGAAGATCGTGTACGTGGGGAGCGGGACGAGCGTGGACGTGACGGGGCTGGCGGCGGGGACGCGGTACTATGTGCGGGCGTACGCCTACAAGGGGACGGCGAACGCGACGGCGGCACTGAATTCGCTGGCGTATTCGTCGGCGGCGACGGCGAACGGGTACACGCTGGCGTCGGAGCCGTCGGCTTCCCCCACGCTGAGCGTGAACAGCAGGACGGACAGCACCATCAAGCTGAACCTGACGCGGGCCAGCGGCGCGGGGTACACGCTGATCGTGGCCTACCAGAGCGAGTCGGCACCGAGTTACACGGCCCCGACGGACGGGACGACGTACACGGCCAATCTCGATTTCACGAGCGCTTCGTCGTCGTCGCTTGGGGCGGGCAAGGTGGTGTACGCGTCTACTGGCGGGGCGAGCGGGACGACGGTGACGGTCAGCGGCCTCACGCCGGGAACGCACTACTATTTCGCGGCGTACGCGTACAACGGGGCGACGGGCCGGGAGAACTACCGGGCGACGGCGACGACATGCGACGGGTACACGTTTTCGACGGAGCCGGCGGCGGCACCGGAGATTGCCATCACGGCAAACGCAACGGGGACGCTGACGCTGAGCATCACGCGCGCGAGCGGGTCGGGGTACACGCTGATCCAGGCCAATGCGGCAAACTCGTTCACGGCCCCCGCGGACGGGACGGGGTACACGGCGAACGCGAGGTACGGGAGCGGGACGAGGATCGATTCGAAGGGATACGTGGTGTACGCGGGGTCGGATGCGAGCACGACGCTTGAAGTGACGGGGCTTTCGGCGGGAACGCGGTATTACTTCCGGGCGTACTCATTCAACGGGTCGGGGGGGGCGGCGAACTACTACACGACAGCCTACGGAAGCGCTAACGGCTACACGCTGGCGAACCCGGTGACGGTGGCGTCGGCGACGGCGGACGGGAAGACGATGGTCCGGCTTTCGTGGACGAAGCCGAGCGGGGCGAGCGGGGTGATGGTCGTGGACAACGGGACGACGGCCCCGACGCAGGGGTCCACCTACACGGTGGGAAGCACGACGCTGGGCGGGCACGTCATCTACCGGAGCACCGGGACGAGCCTGGAGCACGTGGTGGCTTCGGGGAGCACCCACACGTACAAGATCTACGCCTACAGCAGCGCGAATGCGTATTCGGCAGTGCTGGAGAAGCCGGTGACGACGGGGTCGTTCGGGGCGGAGGAAATCGTGGACACGTTCAGCTACACGAACGGGGTGAGCCTGAACGGGCTGAACGGGGAGCACGGGTGGAGCGGGGCGTGGGACACGGGGGCGACGACGGCGCCGACCATCGTGAGCCAGTCGGGGAGCGACATCCCGGTGTTCCCGAACTACACGGAGTATCCGGACAACACGGGGAACCGGATCAAGACATCGCTGGGGGAGGCGAACTGGCAGACGGAAGCGACACGGGATTTCACGGCGGTGTCGAGCGGGGCGATCTACGCGGCGGCGATTTTGAGCTACCAGTACGAGGGGGCGAAGAAATGGGCCCAGATCGGCCTGGGGAACGGCAGCGGGGTCGCCATCAAGGCGGGCCACATCTGGTCCAGTTCGGCGGACTACCACCTGGGAATCGATGCGTACGACCACAAGGAGTACTCCGGTTCGTTCGAGATCAATCCGTACCAGTGGGACACCGACAACGAATATCTGGTGATCCTGAAGTACGAGTTCTCGACGGGAAAGATTTCGGTGAAGGGGTACTACCACGGGGCCGCGGTGCCGGAGGGCGAGCCGGCGGCGAATTTGTGGGACGTGACGTACACGGTTCCCAGCGGGAGCCGTCCGGGCAGCCTGTCGCGGTTCGGATTGCTGGCGGGGGCGACCGACGGGGGTGCGGTCGGCGACGTGTACTTCGACGAGGTGCGCGTGGCGACGAGCTGGGAGGCGCTGCTGGGCGGGACGGTGGCGGTGCCGGAGAACATCGCGGAGCTGACGGCGGCCGCGGACGGGAAGGAATTGGTGCGGGTGAGGGCGCTGGCGCCGGCGAACGCGCGGCAGATCGTGTTCATCGCGAAGTCGGGCGGGACGCTGACGACGCTGTCGACCACGGAACAGACGCTGAAGAGCAGGGCACCGGGGGCGACGGCGGGGAACGCGGAGGTGATCGCGGTGCTGGACGCGACGGCGGGGTCGTACTGCACGGCGGACCACGTGGTGGCGACGGGATCGCAGCACGGGTATTTCGCGTACGCGAAGAATTCGACGGAGTATTCGCCGAGCTACACGGCGGCGACGGGGAATCCGGTGGAGACGGGGTCGTACGACGCGTCGGAGTACCTGGACACGTTCAGCTACACGAACGGGACGACGGAAGCGTCGTCGGGGAACAGCTGGAAGGGCGGCCAGGGGTGGGGCGCGAACTGGTGGCACACGGACGCGGGGACGTGGACGGCGGTGCGGCCGACGGAAATCGCTTCGACGGTGAACATCGCGGGGACGATCGCGAACTCGACGGCGGTGGGCAACGCGGTGAAGCTGACGAACCCGGGCGAGGGCGGGGCGGGGACGCTGGAGCGCACGACGGGCGGCGACGCGTGGGGCGGGGGGTACAACAACACGTTCTACGTGGCGTTCCGGATGGCGTATTCGTGGAACGACCCGAACCGGTGGGCGGGGCTCAAGCTGATCGACACGACGGACGGGAGCAAGGGGGTGTTCATCGGCCGCACGATGAAGGACGACACGGGGGCGAGCGTGAAGCACTCGAAGCTGGGGATCGAGGCGGCGACGTCGTCGGGCGGGACGCCTTCGGTGGGGTCGGCGGCGAGCGGGACGCTGTACGCGCTGAACGACACGGGCGGGGCCAACAATGCGTACCTGGTGGTGGCGCGGGTGAAGTGGACGTCGACGGCGCACGCGACGGTCGACGCGTGGTCGTACAAGGTGGAGGGAGGGACGCCGCTCCCGACAACGGAGCCGTCCGGCAACGGGATGGCGCACTGGGAAGGGGCGTACCTGGCGAACGTGCGGGTCATCCAGCTGCAGGCGGGGTCGATCGGCACGGACCAGATCGGCGACGTGTATTTCGACGAGGTGCGGTTCGGCAGCAAGTGGGAGGACCTGCTGGGCGGGGTGCCGCCGGAGTTCGTGTGGTTGGACGGGCAGACGACGACGGCCTACCGGGGCGACTGGGTGACGAACGCGGTGAAGAGCCGGCCGGTGGGCGACCGCCAGAGCGCGCAGTCGCTGCTGACCAGCAGCGACTCGCCGGCGGCGTCGGCGTTCTCGGCGGCGGTCGGCGCGACGTACTTCGGGCGCGAGGAAGGCGACACGGTGACGGTGTGGCACGGGCTGCACCAGATCACGAGCGTGACGACGCCGCCGCTGTACGGGTTCGGCGCGGTGTCGGGCGGCGGGACGGCGGTCTATTCGATGGACCACAGCGACACGGCGCAGCGGAAGCACACGTACAACCTGAGCGTGCTGCCGAAGCCGGCGGCGTTCAGCGCGGAATCGGGCGGGGCGACGAAGATCAATCTGACGTGGACGCCGGCGACGGCCGGGGGGCGGACGTTCGACGAGGTGATGGTGGTGCGGTTCGCGACGGCGGGGGCGTCGACCCAGACCGAAGCCCATCTGCATCCGGCGCAGGGGACGGCGTACACGGTGGGCGACACGTTCAAGTACGGTTCGTACACGGCGACGGTGATCTACCGGGGGACGGGGACGGGCTTCACCGACACGCGGCTGACGCCGGAGACGACCTACTACTACGCGGCCTACACGGTCAACAACAGCTATTATTCGGAGCCGCCGTCCGGGGGCGGGGCGGGGCGCCTGAACGCGAACGCGACGACGGCCGAGGGGTCGTCGGGGACGATGCCGGAGGTCAACGGCGACGGGAGCGACTGGACGGGTGCGCCGGCGGTGGCGTGGAACAGTTCGGACACGAGCGACAACGAGTTCGTCTGGAACGACAAGAAGGGCGACCTGCGGTCGAACACGGACGACTGCTACTCGGCGGACATCGACGAGTTCCGGGTGAAGGCGGACGGGGAGTGGGTGTACTTCCTGCTGCGGCTGAACGGCAACGTTCCGGCGGGCAAGAGCGTGGACCTGCACAAGACGTACGTGTCGGTGGGCGTGGACACGCGGCTGAGCGAGGGTAGCACGGCGATGAACTGGCTGGGCGACGAGAGCGCGACGGAGCTGGGCGGGGCGTACCACGGGACGGCGGCGGAGCGGTATGCCTCGCGCCAGATGGCGGTGCACTACGTGGGCGGCAGCGAGAACACGTGGCAGGTCGAGATGTACGCGGAAGACGGGGCGCGGTGGTACGAGCCGCCGACGGAAGGCTGGCAGGCCGCCGCCGCCGGGACCACCGACCCGTGCGTGGAATGGAGGGTCTCCCGCGCCGACCTCGGCCTGGGTGCCTCCGGGACGGCGGTGACGACGGGGCGCTTTTCCGTGGCGACGTTCGTCAACGCGCAGGGGTGGAACCAGGACACGAAGGCGACGGTGGACATCGACCCGGGCAAGAGCGCGGCGGTGGACGCGATGGAAATCGCGCCGTACGGGGTGAACGACAAGGACGCGAACCTGGGGGCGTGGGACGAGGGGCTGAAGGACAAGACGGTGAACTTCTGGGCCGACGTGGGCTTCGACAAGGACGGCGTGGTGCCGAACGGCCTGCCGAACGAGCCGGGCTTCTCGGGCGCGGACACGGGGCACGGCAGCCCGACGCTGAACTGGACGGCGAGCACGGACACGGACGCGAAGGGGTTCGTGACGGGCTACCTGTTCGAACTCGCCGAGGACAGCGCGACGCTCAACGGCCGCGACGGCGGCACGGAGAACGGCAGCGTGCTCTACCGCATCAACCTCAAGGGGGCCGACAACACGAGCTACCGCCCGCAGACGACGGCGGCGCAGTTCTGGTGGCGGGTCCGCGCGCGCGACAACGGCGGCCAGCTCTCGGCCGGCACCATCCGCCGCTACAGCGTCGAGGGGCAGAAGGACATGGACGGGCCGAAGCCGGAGCTGCTGTACGTGGGGACGCAGGTGGCGGACTTCCTCGCCAACACCCCGGATCCGGAGACCGGCATCGGCTACCGCGACGAGGTGGAGGCGGAAGGGGACGCGCTGGCCGTCGTGGACAGCGTGTACAGCGAGGGGTCGAAGCCGACGTTCGGGTTTGTGCTGCAATGGTCGGACGATGCCGGGGTGTACGCGACGAACCGGTCGTGGGACAGCAGCTACACGAAGACGACGCGGTACGACGCGCGCGTCTCCCAGGGGCTGGGGACGGACGGTTACACGCTGGGCGGCGGGGCGGGCGCCTTCACGTGGAACATCCTGGGCGAGAAGGGCGACGGGTCGCCCTTCGGGCGCGTCAGCCCGAACTGGGACCTGATGCTGGTGGACACGAAGCACACGGCGACGTTCACCGGCCCGAGCGGTTGGAGCACCTCGGGCGGCTATGTCTGGAAGCGGGGGGCTTCGTACAAGAAGACGGCGGACACGAGCGTGGCCGCCGGGAAGGACTACTACACGGAGTCGGGCGGGACGTACACGAAGGTGGCGAACCCGTCGGGGAAGAATCCGTCGGCGGAAGGGTGGTACGAGTTCCTGGGCTGGACGTACACGAAGCTGTCGGCCTCCGAGTCGGGCCTGACCAGCTACTACAAGATGGCGTCCGGGGCCGAGCCGAACCTGCAGGAGACCGGCATCCACTGGGTGTACGAAGCACACCTGGAGCTGCCAACTGAGGAAGACCCGGACAAGAAGATCGTGACGGAAGGGTGGACGCACGTGTACGACAAGGACCTGCCCTTCCTGCCGAGCCAGACGCTCTGGGACACGACGGCGACGCCGAACGCGAACCTGGCGACGTGCATCACGAACTTCGTGTCGCAGGCGTTCAAGCTGCCCGCGTACGACCCGGACGTGTCGCTGTACCTGACGGTCTCGGCCGAGGACGGCAACACGTACGGCAACGGGAACACGGTCCCCGACGGGTGGATCGACAACTGGTACGACGACACGCCCGAAGGCGGCGTGAGCCATGCCCACTACTCGGCCGACACCGCCGAGTCGAGCGGCTCGTGCAACGACGGGCCGGCCTACGCCCGGAACATCACGACGAACCGGCTGATCCTCATCCCGGTGCGCGACGACGACAGCGCCGGCCCCGAGGCCGCGACCACGGCCTGGGCGGGCGCCAACGACGGCGAGCCGTTCGCCCCCTCGCTCGTCATCGCCACGCAGGCCGTGACGAAGGCGCAGGCCGCGAGCTGGTCGGCGATGTACACGAACCAGAAGCTGCTGCCGCGCCTGGACGGGACGGGGCAGGGCGTGACGTACCAGCTGACGGACGCGATGCTGGGAGCGCCGCTGACGTTCCTCTTCAACGTGTACGACCAGCACATCACCAGCGGGCTGAAGTACGGAACGGCCGCAAGCGAGTCCGTCAAGACCTGGACCTGGACGAACACGGCGTTCCGGACGCGGTCGTGGAACTCGACCGGGTACCCGTATTCCGCGGTGGTGTCGCCGGGCGCGGCGAACCCGAAGGAACAGGGATGGTACGTGCTCGCGGGCGGGAAGTACGTGCCGGCGGAGGACACGAGCGTGCAGGCGGGGACGACCTACTACACGCGCTCGGAAGACGGGTGGGTGACTTCCGAGGAGAACGTGGACAAGTTCAACTCGGACAAGAGCACGATCAAGTACTACAAGGACGACACCAAACTCCACGGCCCCGGAACCGGCGACGGCACGATCCTCGCCTGGGAGTTCGGCGAACTCACAGAGGCAAGCCTCGGCCATCTCTTCGGCGTGCCCAACGTCCTCGACTACATCGGCCACCACAGCGACGGCGTCACCAACCTCGTCCAGCTCCACGCCTGGGATTGCGACAACGACCGCACCGGCGACCAGACCGAGGCGGAAATCACCTTCGGTACGCTGATGCTGACGGACGACGACGCGACGGAGCCGACGAGCCCGGGATACGCGCTGCTGGGGTCGGGGACGAACTACGTGGATTTCGGGGCGCTGGCGTCGTGGGAATGGTCGACGAGCGGCAAGCCGGCCAGCTGGTCCACGAACACGGGGCTGAAGGGGATCGACGCGACGGAGATGAGCGCGTGGAGCGTGGGGTCGTCCGGCGACACGGCCATCACGGGGGACAGCGTGAAATGGACCGAACGGGCGAGCAGCGTTCCGGAGGGCCAGGACTGGTCGGCCATGAGCCGGCGATACATGTCGCTGGAAGGCGGGATGCAGGGCGCGACGTACCAGACGGCGGGCGGGGCGAAGTACTTCCAGTTCGACGTGTGCGGGGAGAACGGGGCGCGCTGGACGGCGGACACGCTGCAGTTCGACAACCGCGTGACGGCGAAGGGGCCGACGTTGTACACGCTGACGGTGCAGGAGGCGGCCAACGTGACGACGCTGGCCGCGGTGACCGCCGACGGGCAGAAGGATCCGGCCTGGAACGTGTCGGGCGGGCTGTTCGAGAAGGCGAACGGCATCCTGCGGTTCACGCTGGAGAGCACCGGGGGGACGGCGTCGCTGGCGAGCCCGTCGTTCCAACCGAACTCGAACGGCCGCGCGATGACGCGGGTGCAGTACCGCGTGGGGCGGATCGGGGGCGTCAAGGACGGGGCGACCCTGACGGTGGGGTACCGGATCGGGAGCGGAACGCGGACGGTGGTGAAGACGCACGCGAGTGCGGACTTCGCGGAGTCCGCGGCGAACAAATTCGCGAACTACGAAGTGGTGAGCTTCGATTTGCCGACGGACCAGGCGGGGGACTTCACGGTGACGTGGGAGGCGAGCGGCATCAACGGGTCGCAGGGCTTCCTGCTGACGGACGTGAGCGTGGTGATGCAGAACTCGTTCAACACGGAACACCCGCTGGTGCAAGACCTGTTGGTCGAAAAGGCGGTGGATTCGTCCACGGACGGGAGCCAGGAGACGATCAAGAACGTGGTGATGTCCTGGGCCGGCACGGAGAACGCGGAGGGGACGACGTGGCGGTACCGGCTGTATGCCTACGGGGCGGACGGGACCGGGAACTGGGGCATCAACAAGATCAAGCTGCTCGGCATCACGATGTCGCCGCGCGGGATGGACGTGACGGACGGGGACCTGCGGCACGCGACGTGGGTCAACTCGCTGGAAGTCGTGGACGGCGAGAAGTCGGGCTGGGACACCGAGAAGTCGGGCCTGTGGCTCAAGGGCGACAACGCCCCCGCGTACGTCATCTCGTACCCCGAGGCGGACGCGGCGGGCCGCGCCGGGACCGCGGTCGCCAGCGGGACGTTCGCCTACAAGGACGGCAAGATCCGCAAGGCGGCCTACTCCGTCCTCCCGGACGGGACGTTCGAGGCCGATCCGACGGCGTGGACGCTGTCCGGCGCGACGATCGGGACCGGCAGCGGGACCCGCGAGCGGGTGCTGAAGCTGGCCGGCGAGGATTCGGCGGTTTCGTCGGCGACGAAGGGCTTCGACGTCTCCCTCGGGAGCATCGCCGCGGCCGATGTGTCGGGCGTGACGGTCAGCGGCGGCTTCGAGGCGAAGGCGTCGGTCGCGGAAGGGAGCGGGGGCGTGAACGGCCTGACCGTGACGGTGCGGCTGAAGGATGCCGGCGGGAACGTGCTGCTGGCGAAGACGTTCGAGTACGCGCCGGTGGCGGCGTGGCGGCAGCTGGAAATCGGGCCGTGGACCGCCGACAACGCGCTGGTGCGCAAGGCGGAAGCGGAAATCGCGCAGACGACGGCCGAGGGCACGGAGCTGCTGGTCGCCAACGTGGCGCTGCAGCTGGCGACGTGGGGCGCGCCGACCGGCGACTTCGACAACGGCGAGCCCGGCGCGAAACTGGAACTCCAGACGCAGGAAGTGGCCGCCGGCAAGACGCTCAAGCTCTCGAGCGAACTGACGGGCGAGGGCAGTAAGGAGTACGTCCTCGCCAGCACGGTCCACGACTACGACCGCGACCGGACGGACGACGCGCTCGCCGTCACAATCGCGACCGGTTTCGAGCTGCACGACGACGACACCCAGGCGCCGTCCCTGGGGGCGAAGTTCGGCGGACCGGTGGGGATGCGGCTGGGGAACCGGTCGGGCCTGCCGTACAACGCCAGCGGCACGGACGTGCAGGTCGTGGTGACCGACCATCAGATGGATGCGGCGAAGCGGGACGGGCAGTCGCTCGCGTACCTCGACATCGACGGATACGACCAGAGCGGGTGGACAACGGCGGCACTGACGCTCAACTACACGGAGGGCGGGAGCGCCAAGTCTCTGGCCTACGACGGCGCCGACGTCACGGAAGGGGCCGCGGGGTTGCCTTCGGCCACCAACACGTTCCACTACTCCCTCTCCACCCTGTGGGCCAACACGTTCGTCAAGAACCAGTTCGCCGCGTACACCGCAAACATGACCGTCAACGCCACGCTGACCGACCAGGACGATGACCGGGCCGACGATTCGCTGGACACGGTTTCGCAGCTGGGCTTCCTGAAGTTCATGGACAACGACACGACGGCCCCCGCGATGCGCACGAGCGGTTCGCTCAAGGGCATGTTCATCGCCACGAACCCGCCGAGCGGTTCGATCGAGACGGCGTTGAGCGGCGTCAGCAACAAGGACTGGAGCGCGAAGTCGGAGTACGAGGTGCTGACCCTCACCGCCAGCGACACGGCCTCGGAGCGGCTGCAGCTAATCTACGACGGCGAACTCTGCCGCAGCGCCCCGTTCTACCTGATGGCCAACGTCGGCGACGCCCTCCAGAGCGGCACCGGGGTCTCCATCTCCGGGTTGCAGCGCGGCAACGCGGTTTCCAAGAGCATCCAGAACGGCTTCAACGACACGATCGCCGTCTCGAACACGACGATGGTTCTCTCGAACTCCGCGACAATCGTGACGAACCTGGCGACGCACTTCAACGAGGGCTACAGCTCCGCGTTCAAGACCACGCGCGGCGGTACCGCGGCCGCGCCGCAGACGTGGTACTGGCCGACCGGGATGACCACGAACGAGGTGGGCTTCCTCCTGCCGCCCGAGTCGACATCCCTCGACTTCCGCGTCCTCGTCGAAGCCTTCGACAGCGACACGAACCGCCCGTCGGACCAGGCCCACGCGCGTCTGGAAGACCCGACGCTGCGGATCCGCGACGACGACACCACGGCGCCGCAGGCGCCCGCCAGCGTCTGGCTGAACGGGGATGCGGTGGCGTCCGGGGAGATCACGCGTGACAACGCGCCGTGGAAGCAGAGCCTGTCGAGCGTGACGGTGGCGTGGACCGAGGCCGTCGACCCGGAACCGGCGGGCTTCGGGACGGCCGGGAACGACATCAAGGTCGCCGGGATCGCCGGGTACCGTCTGGTGGCGCCGGGGACGACCCCCGGAGTCGCCGAAGGGACCGATCTGACCGGCACTACCACCAACACGGCCGAGCACAAGGTCACCAAGACCCTTACCGGCCTTGCCATCGACCAGGGCTTCGGCAACTACCAGCTGTTCGCCGTCGACAAGGACGCGGACCGCGCCGGCGACGCGCTCGCCGGGGCCGCCGCGAACGTCCCGCTGGCGCTCGACTTCACCAAGCCGACCGCGGTCGCCCTCCCGGGCGGCCATGGCGCCGGGGCCAGCACCGACGCGGTGGACGACCCGACGACGCAGATGGACATCACCTGGACCCCGAGCGGAGTCGGGCCGGACGATCCGACGGGCGACAAGACGAACTACGACAAGATTCCGGACGCGGTGAAGGCGGATGCGAAGGCCAAGGGCCGCGCGGCGACGGACATCCTCTCGCCGTGGCGGACGTACAAGGTGTACTACCGCGAGTACGATCCGCAGGCGGTCGAAGCGCAGGCGGCGTCCGAAGAGATGTCGGCGGCCCAGATCATCCTCCGCGACTACGTCGAGGCGGACACCTTCGGCTCGGAGGCCGCGGGCTGGCTCGCGGTGACGAACGACGCGCCGATCGCGGATCCGTCGACGACCCAGAGGAAGTACAGCGGCCTGGACGAGGTCTCGACCCCGTCGGTGCGGGTGTACGACCTGGACTTCGACCGTGAATACCTGTTCGTGGTCGTCGGCGTGGACAAGGCCGGCAACGAAGGCCCCGTCAACGACTCCAGCTGGGCGACGAACAACACGATCAAGTTCGCCGTCACGCAGGGCCTCGTCCGGGCGAGCGCGGACATCGCCGCCGACATCCCCGCCTCGGGCGACACCGGAATGAAGCCCATCAATCCGCAGGCCAAGCGCGGAGCCGCCCTGTACTGGATGGCGGCCGGGCAGAAGGACGGTGTCGGGAAGGTGAGCAAGGAGTACGACTTGATCTACCGCGACGCGCCGAGCTTCACCGAGGAAGGCGACGAAGGCTGGAACCTCGTCGGGACGGTCAAGACCAACTGGAACTACCAGACGGACGGTCTGGACACGGTGAACGACAACCTGCGGTTCTTCCGCGCGAGCTACAAGGGACGGTGGCAGGGCGAGAAACCGCTGGCGAGCGAGGAAGTGTACTCGATGAACAACGTGGTGCTGTCCGAAGGGTTCAACTACGTGAGCCTGCAGGGCGTGCCCTACACCAACACGTTCGCCGGGGTGTTCGGGACGGACACGGACATGTGGCCGCCCAACGCCGACAGCCCGGCATCCACCAACGGCGCCGTCGTCATCGAGTTCTACACGGCCGGGGATGCCGACCACGTCCGCGGCAGCACCAAGGAGCAGTACTTCTTCGCCAGCGACGGGAAGTGGTGGAAATGCGAGAACAACGCGGCCGTGGAGGACGTGACCACGAAGGTGCTGGCCGACCACTTCTTCATGCGGCCGTTCTCCATCAACCTGCCGAGCGGCAAGAAGGCGGATGGCACGGACCTCCCGTGGTGGACGGAGCACAACGACCCGTCGATCACGGCCACGAAGGGCACCAACCGGCTCAACGCCATCCTGTGGCATCCGATCCTGCAGGTGCCGCCGACGAACGAGGTGGTCGCGGTCGCCTCCGCGTCCACGTCCTCCGCCAAGCCGGGGGGCCGGGACGGGACGGCGTCCGGGGCGCTGGTCTTCCGCCAGTCCGTCACGGCGACGAAGGGCGTGTACAACACCCTGTCGCTGAACCTGCCGGTGTCCGTGCATCCGAAGCAGCTGCGCCTGGTCGCGACCAACGCGGCAGGCGTGCCCCAGCCGGGCCGGATGAAGGCGGGCAACTGGGTGGACGCGGACAAGCTGTACGTGATCGACACCGCCACGAAGGAAATCCGCGAGAAGTCGACGATGTACTGCGATGCCGAAGGCACCTGGCGCTACAACAAGAACAGGCTGGAAGTGACGGGCACGCCCATCCATCCGAACGACATGCTCGTGCTCATCTCCGCCGGCGGCAACGGCGAGAAAGGCGCGACGGTGGACTGGGTCTGGACCTACTCGCCGACCGACTTCTACAAGCCCCCGACCCGCCACATGGGCCGGTAGGGGGGGCGGCCGCACGGCCGCGGCGACGCGCCCTGCGGGCGCGCAGTGACAAGTGACAAGTGACAAGATGCGGTGGGCGCGCCTTCGGGCGCGCCGTGCCGAGGCGCGGCAAGATGCCGCACCCCCGGAAGCTCCGCCCTACTTGTGGATGAAGTTCCGCGCCACTTCCGGAGGTGCGGCTTCCAGCCGCGCCCCATTCCCTCCCATCCCGCCCGCGCAGCGGGCGCACCGCAACTCGTCACTCGTCTCTCGTCACTCGTCTCTGCGCCCGCAGGGCGCCTTCCGGTAGAGCGTTTTACCGCGTGGGGGGCGGGCCGGGGTTGCGCGGGGATGGGGGAGGGGGTAAATTTACATGGAGAGAGTCCATGCCCAATCCTATTCCAAAACTGCTTGCCTCGACAGGGCCGCGCGGTCTTGTCCGCATGGACTTTGCCCGGAGGGGATCGGGCGGGGCGGAGAGGGCTCGCGCGGAGACGCGGAGGCGCGGAGGGGAGGGGGCGGCATGAGCGGGAATGGACAGAAGAAGCCCGTCGTGTACCTGGACGCCTGCTTCGTCAGCCATTGGGCGGGACAGGATTTGGATGACCCGTTGCAGGAGGAGAGGCACGAGATGTCGGTGGCGTGGTGGCGGCAAATGTCGGGAAAGGTGCGGCCCGTGGTGTCATATCTCGTTTGGGCCGAGATTTCCAAGGGAAAGAATGCTGCGGATGCGTTGCGGAGGGGCAAGATGATTTCCGGGATGGAGTCGTGGTCTCCCCGCGCCGAGGCCGACGTGCTGGCGGGCGTGTTGCTGGACTCGGGAGCCGTAAAGAGGAAAAAAGACAACGATGCTACGCACATCGCCTTGGCGTCGGTGTGGGGGGCGGACATCCTGCTGAGCTGGAATTTCCAGGACATCGTGAACGAGAGGAAGTTGCCTCTCATCCAAAGCGTGGTGGAACAGGCCGGATACCGCTGTCCGTTGCTCGTTTCGCCCAAGGACCAGTTGGAGGCCATGCCATGAACGTCATCGATCCGGTCATCGAGGAAATCCACGAGGCCCGGCGCAAGCTCTGGGATGAATGCGACGGGACGCTGGAAGGCTACAGCAGGCATTGCGAGGAGGTCGCGCGGGAGTTCCGCGCGCGCGTCGCCGCCGAGGTCGCGCGGAAGAAGGCGGCGGGGACGTGGACACGCGCCGGAGCGTCGGGAGACGGTGCCGCCGAGGGAACGGCCGCGTTGGCTGATGGCGCGATGATGGTGTGCGAGGATGCGCCGGGGTACGCAGCGGGGGCCGGGAAAGGCGTGGTGGGAGAAGGTTGATGCCGAGCATCCGGCACAAGGTTGACGTGTCGTTCGAGGACGGGCGGATCGCTGTCCGGCCCGGGGGCAGCGTGTTGTTCTCGTTCCCGATTGCGGGGAATCCGCGCCTGGAGAATGCGACGCCGGAACAGCTCGTCCACGTCGAGGTGGACGAAACGGGGATGCATTGGCCGGACATCGACGAGGATTTGTCGTTGGCGGGGCTGCTGCGCGGGGACTGGGGGCAATTCATGGGCCGGGAAACGGGGGAGTCCATGATGGTTTGCGAAGGGGAGGGGCCGGAGTACGGTGCGCGGGAGGGGAAGCCGGTGGTGTACTTGGAGACGAGCTTCGTCAGCTATTTGACGGGACGGCCATCGAAAGATCCCCGCAAGGCGCAAATGAGGGAGGCGACGCTCCGCTGGTGGAAAGAGGAGGGGGAAAAGTGGCATCCCGTGGTGTCGGAGGCCGTCTGGACGGAGGCGGAGGATGGCGACTCCGAGGCGGTGGCAAGGCGCTTGGAGTTCATCAAGGGTTTCGAGTCGATGGACATTTCCAGGGAGGCCGAGACAGTGGCTGACATGTTGATGTCGGCGACCAAGCTGGATGCAAAGTACCGGACGGATGCCATGCACATGGCGTTGGCTGCCATCCGGAAAGCGGATTTGCTGTTGTCGTGGAACTGCAGGCACATCGCCAATTCGGCTACGATTCCGAAGGTGGCCGCGACGTTGGCGGTGGCCGGGTATGCCTGTCCGGCCATCGCGACACCGGAGCAACGTCTGGAGGAGCGGATCGATGAATAGGGAAATCTACGAGGAAATCATGGCTCCGCGGCGTCGCCTCTGGGAAAAGGGCGGGGGAACCCTCCACGGCGTGTGCGAGTATCTGCGGCGGCACCGTGCGGAGCGGTTGGCCCGGCAGGCGGCAGGGGTGCCGTCAAACCACCACCCCACCAAACTGCCAAACGGGGAGACGGATTCGGCCCGCCGGGGCGCGGAAGGAGAATGAGAGATGAACGCATTCTTTGAGAAGGTTTTCGGGCACGCGGAGGCGCGGATAGGCAGAGACGCGGAGAGCGCTCCGCGCGGAGACGCGGAGGCCCGGAGGGAGGCGGAGGTCGCATAGTGGGCGGGACGCTCCAGAAGGATGTCCGGGCGGCGGCCGCCGCCGGCAAGGGGTTGCTCGCGGACGCGCGGGAAATCATCGAGTCGGCGCGCACGGGCGCGTACCGGGCCGTCAACGCGGCGCTGGTGCAGCGGAATTGGCTGCTCGGGAAGCGCATCGCCGAAGAGGAGTTGAAGGGGGAGAGGGCGGAATACGGGCGGCAGGCTGTCAAGGAGCTGGCGGCGCAATTGACCGAAGAATACGGAGCTGGGTTCGACTTCGGGAGCCTATACAAATATGTGCAGTTTTACCGCACTTTCCCAATTTTGGAGACACTGTCGCCAAAATCCGGCGGGCTTCTGGGATGGTCGCATTACCTGAAGCTTCTGCAGGTGGAGAACGCCGAGGCGCGGAAGTGGTATCTGGACGAGGCCGCGTCGGAAACGTGGAGCGTCAGGACGCTGCAGCGGAACATTTCGTCGCAGTACTACGAGCGGACGCTGCTGTCGCAGTCGAAGGGGGCGGTGAAGGCGGAGATGCGGCGGCTGACGGCGCCGTTGCAGGACCGGCTGGAGTTCGTGAAGAACCCGGTGGTGGCGGAGTTCCTGGGGCTGGCGCCGCGGACGGACTTCACGGAAAGCGATTTGGAGACGCGCATCCTGGACAATCTGGGCAAGTTCCTGATGGAGATGGGGAAAGGCTACGCTTTCGTGGCGCGCCAGCACCGGATCCACACGGAGAAGGAAGACTATTTCATCGACCTGGTGTTCTACAACTACCTGCTGAAGTGCTTCGTGCTGGTGGACTTGAAGACGTCGAAGATCACGCACCAGGACGTGGGGCAGATGGACATGTACGTGCGGATGTTCGACGAGAAGCGCCGCGGGGAGGGGGACAACCCGACGCTCGGCATCCTCCTGTGCGCGGACACGGATTCCGACGTGGCGCGCTATTCGGTGCTCAAGGGGAGCGAGCAGCTTTTCGCCTCCAAATACGTGCTGGTCCTTCCCAGCGCGGAGGCGCTCCGGGCCGAAATCGAGGCCCAAAAGGCGATTTTCGAGGCACAGCATCCGTGCCAGACACTGAACAACCCCGCCCAGGAGGTTTGCCCATGAACCGGTTTTTCAAAGTTTTTCGCCGAATCGACATGCACACCACGACCGCAACGACGGAGGAAAAGACGATGAACATGCACAAAGAGCAATGCACAATGCACAATGCACAATGCACAATGGACGGAATGAAAACACGCAGAGCCCCCGGGGAACGCATGGGACTTGTGGCGCGGTGGGCCGCCGTCGCGGCGGTCGTGGCCGGGGCGTGGGTGGGGGGCGCGAGGGAGGCAGAGGCAGAGACAATTTATTGGAGGCCAGATCCGAGTGCCGGGAATTGGTACTGGGATCCGTATCCGTGGTGCACTGGATCTGGTGGTGGCGGCACTTATTACAAGCGGCCTGATGCTACTACCGCCAATCAAGATGCCAGCAGCACTTACCGAGACATCCACTTCAACAACAATGCCCAGACCACCATGTGGCTTGATGCATGGTATAAAGTTAATTACCTTGAATTCGAATCAGGGGCATCGACGGCCAGAACCATCAACAAGGGCAGCGATGGCGGTATCAACATCAAATACGGCATAAAGAACCTTGCGACGGTCAAACACGAGTTCGCCGCACCCGTTTCATTCGACAATTCCCAGTATGTTTGGGCAGACAACGGGAATTTGACGTTCAGCGATACTTGCTATTTGAATGCAGATGTGACCTTGGATGCGGCCTCTGGAAAGACGATTACCATCAGCGGTGTGATCGCCAACAACGTCGGGAAGCTTTCGAAGAGTTCCAGAACTGGTACGGTCGTTTTGAGCGGGGCGAACACGTTCACGAATGCAGTCACGGTCACAGGGGGCGTCCTGCGGGTTTCGAACAACAGCGCGCTGGGAAGCGGGGCGGGCATGACGACCATCCAATCGGGCGGCGAGCTGGAGCTGACGGGGGGGATCACCGTGGCGGAGAAAATCCTGTACAAAGGTGTGGGGCCCAGCAGCAAGGGTGCGATTTTGAGTTCGTCGGGGAACAACACTTTGAGTGGACTCATTTACAACCAAAGCACGGCAGGGTCGTTGCTGGTGTCATCGGGATCCTCGCTGAACCTTTCGGGGACATTTTCGAACACGGTGTCGACGACGGTCGGCGGGGCGGGGAACATCACGATTGCAAATTGGAAGCCCAAGGTAGATGCACCTGAAATGTACAAGACAGGGGCGGGGACGTTGACGCTGACGAGCCTAACGAAGAAGGCGGACAGGCAGGGGCTGGTCCTGAATGGCGGTAAGCTGGCGCTGACGTCGGCAGGGGTTGTGACGAACTTGGCCATTACAAACGCGACGGCAGGGACGTACATCGATTTGAATGGGGCGGTCAAAGTCGGGGTGATGAACATCAAGGCGTCGACGACCATCAAGGTGGATGTCGGAACGACGGGGCAGAACGTGAGCGAAAGCCTGACCACCATGAATGACGGTGGGTGGGCAATCAGCTCGGACTTTAATTTGAAGCTGACGCCGGGGTCATCGTTCGACTCGGGGAGTACGGCAACATGGACGATTCTGACGACGCAGGGGAGCTTCAATTCTACCGATTTGGGGCATGTCAAGCTGGACACGACGGCGTTTTCGGGGCTGTCGGAGAGCTGTTTCACGAAATCCATCAGCGGCAAGTCCATCGTGGTGACGTACAGGCCGGCGGACGTGCCGCAGTCGACGGCGGTGTCGGTGACGGAGTTGACGCACACGTACGCGGGGCGCACGATCACGCTGGTGGGAACCGGAGGGAACGGGACAGGGACGGCGGTGTACACGTTCGGGACAACGCTGAAGACCGGGACCACGGGAACGGGGTCCTTGACGAGCGCGGGCGTGCTGACGGTGACGAAGGCCGGGAAGTTCGTGTTCGACGTGACCCGGGCGGCGAGCACGGGCTACACCGCGCGGACGGACGAGGTGACGATCACGGTGAACAAGGGGAATCAGTCCATCACGGGGCTGAGTAACGTCGAGAAGACGTACGGGGACGCGACGTTCACGCTGAGCGCGACGGCGCAGGGGGGGACGGTGACGTACAGCATCAGCCCTTCGAGCGTGGCGACGGTGAGCGGAAGCACGGTGACGATTGCCGGGGCGGGGTCGGCGACCATCACGGCGAGCCAGGCGGGGAACGGCCTGTGGAACGCGGCGGACAACGTGACGGCGACGCTGACGGTGAACAAGGCGGCGCAGACGCTGAGCTTTTCGCCTTCGTCGGTGACGCTGGACGGTGACCACTCCAGCGTGACGGTGACGGCGACGGCAGGGCATGGAAGCCCGACCATCACGTACACGAGCGGGAAGACTGCGGTGGCCGGGGTAGGGTCGAGCAGCGGCGAGGTGACCAGGGGCAGCACGGGGTACGGGAACGTGACAATCACGGCGACGGCGGCGGCGACGGACAATTATCTGGGGCAGACGGCAACTTGCACGGTGAAGGTGATGGGGGTGCGGCCGTCGACGAGCGGTAGCATCACGAGCGTGACGGGCGTGGGCGTGAATCAGTTCACGGTGGCATATTCGCGCGGGACGGGGGCGACCCACAACGTGTTGCTGGCAAAGGCGGGGAGTTCGCCGACGGCGCCCACGGACGGGTCGGGGCCGGCGGCGCAGACGGAGGCCAGCATCGCATGGGGCAGCGCAGAGGAATATCCGGCCTCCAGCGGGACCAAGGCCCTCGTCCACCGGGCCATAGCGAGCGCGAACATCGCGGTGTCGGGGGCAACGCCTGCAACGCATTATTATCTGGCGTTGTACGGGCGCACCCCGAATTCCGCTACTTCCGCAAACCTGAAATTCTCCTCGTATGCTACCACTCCGGCGACGAGCGATTTCTGGACGCTGGCGACGGAGCCGAGCGGGCAGGCGAGCGGGTTGACGGCGGGGACGGTGGGGAGCCGGAAGGCGTCGATGACGTGGACGGCGGGGAGCTGGGCGGCGGCTAGCGGGGAAACGGCGTCGCTGAAGACGTTGCTGATCGTGGTGCCGAGCGGGAGCAGCGTGACGGCGCCGACGGACGGGGTGGCGTATTCGGCGGGTGACGCAATCGGGGCGGGGACGGTGGCGTTCGCGGGGGCGGGGACGAGCGCGGAGGTGACGGGACTGACGCCGGAGCAGACCTATACCATTTACGCGTACGCGTACGCGGAGGGCGGTGACGGGACGACGGCGAACTACCTGGCGACGAGCCCGGCGTCGCGGAGCATCACGACCATCGCGTCCCAGGGGCCGAACGTGTGGGCGACGGGGGTGGACGGGACGAGTTACCTGCTGAACTGGAGCCAGCTGTCGAGCGACTCGGCGGGGTATGACGTGCAGACGGGGACGAGCAGCTCGTTCTCTTCGTCGACAGTGACGGAAACGTTCGACAGCGATTCGGTCTGGGCGAACGAGAGTTCGTATCCGACGGCGGCGCGGAACATCACGAGCGCGGGGCATGTGTACACGTTCAGCAACACGCTGGGGGTGAGCAGCGCGAACACCTGCCCGAGGAACAACCAGAGCACGACTTACGACGGGGAAATCCGGTTCAGCGCGGTCGGTTCGTGCATCTACACGGAACCCATTTACGGGGAGGTGACGTCGGTGACGACGAAGATGCGCGCCGGCGGGGACGGCAACAACGCCAAACGGCATCTGGATTTCAGCGTGAGCTACGACGGCGGGGCGAGCTGGACGAAACTGGACACGTACGAGCCGGCGAGCCAGACGGCATTTTCGACGTTCACGTACAGCACGAGTTCCCTGAAGGGCGGGGAGCAGGGCGTGCGGTTGCGCTGGGCGAAGCCGGACAACAACGAATATCTGGCGATGCTCAGCGAGATTTCGTACACGTACACGCCGGGGACGAGCGGAATTCCGGGATATGCCAAGGAGGTGACGGGGCTGACGAGCGGGAGCACGTATTACGCGCGGGTGCGGAAGGCTCCGGACGGGGACTGGAGCGACGAGCTGGGGGTGAAGGCCGGGGTGAGGCCGAACACGGTCAGCGCGAGCGCGGTGCGCAACGCGGTGACGTTCACGTGGACGGACGTCCAGAGCGGGGCTGTCGGGTACGGGGTGCAGGTGACGAAGACGGCGGCGCCGTCGACGTGGGCTGACAAGAGCGCGGGGACGGCGGCGCTGGCGCTGGGCAGCTTCGGGACGAAGGACTGGAAGTACATCGGAACGACGGCGACCACCACGAGCTCCACGTTGAGCACCGCACCGGGGTATGCTTCGGGCCACATTCCGGGCGTTGCGGGGAATGGCCTCGAAAGCAAAAGCTTCCCGATTGCGGGAATGACGGGGATTCGGGTGTCGTTCACGGTGGCGTCGTTCAACCTGGGAATCGGGGACGGACAGCTGTCGGACGGGACGGTGGAGGTTTACTACCAGATCGACGATGGGCCGTGGTGCTATCTTGGGGCGGCTGCGCCCGAGTCGACGGACGTCCCGACAACCGCCCAGTTCGACGTGCCTGCCGGGGCTTGGGGGGAAGGAGACCGGGTGGCGTTCAAGTTGGTTGCGCCGAACGCACATGCGTACGGGACGGCGTATTTCATCAGCCCGAGGCTCACGAACGTCAAGGTTTCTCGGCTGAGCAAGGGGAGCGGGGACTACAGCGGGACGGGGACGAGCGAGAGCTGGACGAGCTACAAGACGGTCGAGGGCACGACATCGGGGACGAGCTACACGGTGACGGGGCTGACGGCGGGCGAGACGGTGTACTTCCGGGTACAGGCGCTGCAGGGGAGCGCGGCGAATCCGACGGCGAAGAGCGTGTGGGTGGAGGCGACGGGGACGGCGACGGCGTACACGGCGCCGGGGACGCCCGCGGCGAGCGGAATCCTGCGGAACGCGATGACGCTAACGTGGACGGCGGGGGACACGACGGACCTGGACCACTACGTGCTGCAGTGGAGCACGAGCAGCACGTTCGCGAGCGGGGTTTCGAGCGCGAACGTGGCGGCGGGGACGCTGACGAAGAGCCTCACGGGGCTGACGGCGAGCACGAAGTACTACTTCCGGGTGAAGGCGGTGGGGACGGATTCGCAGGAGAGCGCGTGGTCGTCCACCGGGAACGCGACGACGGCGGCGTACACGGCGCCGTCGGCCATCACGTTCAGCAGCGTGACGCGCAACAGCATGACGGTGAGCTGGACGGCGGGGAACACGACGGACTTGGGCAAATACGTGTTGCAGCGGAGCACGGCGTCCGACTTCTCGTCGGGGGTGACGAGCTACGACGTGACGGGCGGGACGAGCCAGGCCATCACGGGGTTGGCGGCGAGCACGAAGTACTACTACCGGGTGAAGGCGGTGGGGACGGACGGGCAGGAGAGCGCCTGGAGCCCGACGGCGAACCAGACGACGAGCGGGTTCCCGGGGCCGGCGACGGTGGCGGCGAGCGGGGAGACGCGGAACGGGATGACGCTGGCGTGGGACGCGGTGAGCGGGGCGGCGAGCTACAACGTGGAGTGGACGACGTGCGGTCTGGATTCGGACACGCCGGTGCAGGAGGGGGATACGTGCCCGAGCAGCACGCGGGCGTACGACACGCATTCGGCGACGGACTGGACGTACCGGAAGGGGTACAGTTCGAGCGCGGGGTACGCGGCGGGGGCGTATCCGTACTGGCATTCAACGTTCGGCCACTGGCTGGCGGGGCAGTACGTGAACACGACGTACAAGCCGGGCGTGGAGACGCCGGCGCTGGACCTGAGCGACGCGGCGAGCGGGTACATCGAGTTCGCCCACCGGAAGGCGAACGACGGGACGAACACGCTGGCGAAGTTCTCGCCGGTGACGCTGTACTACAGCCTGGACGGCGGGGCGGGGTGGACGAACGTGAGCAGCTGCTCGGAGGGGACGGGGAGCTGGGTGACGAAGACAATCGCGCTGCCCGCCGTGGTCCTGGGGCGGAAGAACGTGCGCTTGCAGCTGCGCGCGGACAAGGCGGCGGCGTACTACGACACGTCGGTGTCGGCATACAAGCCGGCGGGGGCGGGAATCAAGGACATCAAGGTGTACAAGTACCGGACGGGCGGGGACTACGAGTGCGCGGCGACGCAGAGCCGGAACGTGCCGGGGACGACGACGGTGCTGACGGGGCTGGCGCCGGAGACGCTGTACTACTTCCGCGTGCAGGCGGTGGGGAGCGGTGACGGCGCGGGAAGCACGTGGACGGCGGGGAGCAGCAGCACGACGCCGTTCAACGGCCCGACGGGGCTGGCCATCACGGAGGCGGGGCGGTACACGCTGACGGCGGGGTGGGACGCGTACGCGGAGAGCGGGTACACGACGCAGTACGAGGTGCAGCTGACGCCGTGCGCGAAGGCCGGGGCGGAAGCGGCGACGGCGGGGGAGTGCCCGGCGCAGAACCTGGCGTTCGGGACGAGCGCGACGGACTGGACGTACCAGCGGGAGTACAGCGGGAGCACGGCGAGCAGCTATCCGAAGTACGAGAACGGGGTGCACAAGCTGTGGGGGCAGTACAGCAGCACGAGCATCGAGCCGGGCATCCTGTCGCCGGAACTGGACCTGGCGGGGTACGTGAGCGCGAACGTGGAGTTCTCGCACATGTACGTGAACCGGAGCACGATGTCGGAGGTGGCGCTGTACTATTCGCTGGACGAGGGGGCGAACTGGACGCTGGTGCAGGAGACGGGGACGGCGGCCGGGGCGACGGCGGCGACGGCGAGCAGCCGGAGCATCCCGCTGCCGGCGGAGGCGCTGGCGGGCGGCGTGAAGCTGTTGCTGCGGACGAAGCACGCGACGAACTACGACCTGAATCCGCCGAACGAGGATTGGCGGGCGCAGGGGGCGAGCATCGCGAACCTGAAGGTGACGGCGCGCGGGGTCGGCGGCGGTGATTACGAGTGCGGGACGGCGACGGCAATACAAGGGCCGCAGTCTTCGACGAGCAAGATTTTCAGCGGCCTCTCCGCGGGCGGCGAATACTACATCCGGGTGCGGACGGTTCTGACGCCGGTCGGCGGGGGCGCGGCGGAGCGGAGCGCGTGGACGGAAATCCCGGCCTCGACGGCGGTGCCGCAGCCGCCGCCGGAGGAAATCTGGGGCGAGAGCATCCGGCAGAACCACATGACGGTGGCCTGGAGCGAGGCTCCGGGGGCGTCGGCGGGCACGCTGTACAAGTACGAGGTGACGAAGTGCGGAGGGGCGACCTCGACGGAAGTGGCGGCGCAGGAGACGCGGACGGACGGGGACCTGGAGGAAGGGGTGGACGACTGGACGTACACGGGCGGGGGGACGGCGCCGGAGGCGACGCAGCAGTCGACTTACGGGTTCCTGCGGGAGACGTATCCGGCGTGGGCGCGGCTGAGCGAGAACTCGATCGTGCTGGCGGGCGCGGGCAGTCCGGGCATCGAGAGCGCGGAGTTCAGCACGGTGGGGGCGAGCGCGGGGACGGTGACGTTCCTGCACGGGCGGTGGTACAACGATGGCTACCTGGCGACGGCGGCGGTGACGCTGAGCTACAGCATCGACGGGGGCGACAGCTGGACGGACGGTCCGGTGCAGTCGGCGACGGACATCTCGACGGCGTACGCGACGTATTCGCGTTCGCTGGCGCTGCCGTCCGGGGCGCTGGGCCACGCGCACGTGAAGGTGCGGCTGGAAGCGCGGGCGGCCGCGGATTCGGTAGGGACGGTGACGAAGCCGGTGGGGGCGGCGCTGAAGAAGGCGAAGGTGACGCTGACGAAGCAGGGCGGGGACTACTCGGGGAGCGGGTGCGTGATTTCGAGCGGGACCGGGTTGACGGCCGACAAGCTGTCGGCGGAGCTGGAAGAGCTCGAAGCGGGGCACGCGTACTACTTCCACGTCGCGGCGAGCGACGGGGTGCTGGTGGGCGGCGCACCGCAGTACGGGGCGTGGACGGAGTCGATGGCGACGACGAAGTCGGCGCCGGCGGCCCCGGCGAGCGCGTGGGTGGTGCCGGAGAGCATCGGACGCCACGCGATGACGGTGCAGTGGGACGCGGTGGCCGACGCGGAGACGTACGTGGTCAAGGTGTACCAGGGCAGCAGCGCGAGCGGCACGTTGAAGCAGACGATCGAAACCGCTTCGACGAGCCTGACGGTGACGGGACTGGACGCGCAGAGGCAGTACTACTACACGATCCAGTCCAAGGCGGACGGGGAGTCGAGCAGCGGGACGGCGAACTGCACGGGGACGACGAGCGCGAGCCTGGCGGTGACGGGCTTCTGCGTGACGAACATCCTGGACACGAGCCTGTCGGTGAAGTGGGACAACGTGGCGGACACGGCGTACACGCTGGAAGTGGGGCCGATGACGACGGACGGGGCGACGGGGGCGCTGTACGAGACGATCGAGTGCCCGGCGACGACGCTGGCGCGCAGCGACAAGGGGAACGGGTGGTTCTACCTGGGCGGGAACGCGAACTATCCGAAGTACTACGTGAAGTCGAGCGGGACGGCGGCGCAGAAGGCGGAAGACCAGGGGCACGTGCTGTCGTACAGCAGCGCGGGGGCGCCGGGGATCCAGAGCCGGTGGTTCAGCACGTTCGGCGCGAAGAGCGCGACAATCGAGTTCCTGCACGGGCGCTGGTTCAACGACGGGAAGAACTCGGCCTTGCAGGTGTTCTACAGCATCGACGGCGGGACGACGTGGACGCTGGCGGGCGACATCGCTTCGACGGCGAACGCGGTGCCGGGGAGCGCGGCGTCGGGCGGGGAGAAGACGGTGACGCGGTTCGCGCTGCCGGAACGCGCGCTGGGGCAGCGGACGGTGGCAATCCGCGTGCAGGCGCCGGACGCGGCGGCGGGCGGCAGCTACGGGTACGGGGCGGAAATCAAGGACCTGCGGATCAAGCTGGAAGCGTATCCGCAGAGCGCGAGCACGTTCAGCGGCACCGTGAGCGGCGGGATCCAGAACCTGTCCGGGCTGGCCATCGGGCGGCGGTACTGGTTCCGCCTGACGGCGACGGAGACGTACAACAGCCAGACGTTCACGGCGGAAGCGGTGCAGACGGCGGCGACGCGGCAGAAGACCGCGGGCGTGGTGCAGAGCCAGGGCTTCGAAGGGGCGGGCGAAAACGGCGCGCTGGACACGACGGCGTGGGGGTACGACATCAAGTACAACGTCGTGGGGACGACGACGTGGCGGACGGAGTCGCAGCGGCTCTCCACCGACCCGGAGGTGAAGGTGGTGGACGGGGAGAACCCGATGTACGGCGACCGCGCGCTGCGGATGAGCGGCAGCGCGGCGGCGGGGACGTACGGGGTGGTGGAGTTCGCGAACAAGGACTTCGGGGCCGGGCACTCGGAGAACGTGGTGGTCACGATCCCGTTCGCGGCGTGCGACCTGGCGGAAGGGGAAAACCTGTGGGTGAGCTACAGCACGGACGGCGGGACGGCATGGGTGGCGCCGGAGGGGCTGGCGACGCTCACGAAGGGCGGGTGGACGATGGGCAAGATCGGGCGTGGCGGGGGCGACGTGATGAACCAGAACTGGCCGTACAACCGCGGGACGAACAGCACGACGCGGCCGGCCGGGGACGCGTACTCGTTCGAGCTGCACGGCATCCGGCAGCTGGCGGTGCGGGTGGCGTTCTGCGGCAACAGCGGCGGCGCGAAGCACTACTTCTACATCGACGAGGTGAAGCTGGAACGGCTGGCGACGCCGCCGACGGACGTGACGGCCTCCGCCAACACGCACGGGACGGTGGACCTGGGCTGGACGCCGGCGGGCGGGCAGAGCGTGGTCGTCATCCGCGGGCAGGACATGCGCAATCCGCCGGCGAGCCTCGACCTGAACAGCCTGCCGCACGGATACGAGGTGGTGACGAACGACACGGGCGGGAACTACTGGGTGAACACCGCCGATCCGGGCGTGCACGCGACGGCGACCGACCCGGGCGTGACCGGCGGCTGGAAGTACTTCTACTACTTCTACGGGGCGCTGGACAACGGTGACGGGACGTACACGCTGAGCAAGGAGTGCGTGCAGCGCGAGGTCATCGTGCGCGGCATGGTCGAAGCCATCGCCTCCCAGGGCTGGGACGGCTGGGACGTGCACCCGTGGGGCTACAAGAAGGGCCGCACGACGAACCCGGGCCGCGCGGGCGACTGCGGGTACTGGGCGTACAACCAGAGCGGGGACACGCTGCCGTACGAGTGGGCGCACTTCGTCGAGGGGTCGTGGGAATACGACGGGCAGACGGGGCGCAACACGTCGAAGGGGGTCGTGCCGAGCGGGGTGAAGGACTACGCGTACTACTACGGGGCGGGCAAGACGTACGGGCCGGCGGGGCGGACGGACCCGGACTGCACGAACCAGCTGGGCGTGAGCAGCTACACGAACTACTTCGGGACGAACTGCTTCCGCCTGAGCGGCGGTTCGGGCTGGACGTGGTACGGGCCGCACACGTGGACGAACAACGAGGGGCAGGTCAAGACGGGGACGGACATCGTCATCAACACGAACAACCCGGCAATCCAGTTCGACACGATCGACCTGAGCGGGTACAAGAACGTGGAGTTCAGCTTCCACTACGCGCAGACGTACAGCGGCGGCGGCAACTACATGCACGTGGCCATCAGCACGAACGGGAACGGGGCGGACGGGACATGGATGTCGTACGACAACAAGAACGACGGCATGTGGCGGCAGCGGACGGACACGAGCCGCGACTACGGCCTGCAGCTGCAGACGATGACCGGGGACTTCTCGGGCGGGAACGTGGACTTCTACGACGAGTCGCGCGCGCCGTACGGCAACCCGTTCGTCCTGCAGGTGCCGGACGCGGTGACGCAGCTGACGGTGCGGCTGACGTTCTTCGACACGACGGCGGTCGACCAGCGCAAGGCGCTGATCTTCGTGGACGAAGTGCGGTTGACGGGCGAAGTGGCCATCGAGGCGCCGAAGCCGTACATCTCCGAAATCGGCAAGAACCAGTTCATGGTGCACTGGGAGCCGGTCGCGGACGCGGACACGTACGACGTGGAAGTCACGGAGGTGTGCGACGAGTCGAAGATCAAGCTCGCGCAGGCGTTCGTGGTGGACGGCTGCCCGAAGGACTGGGAAGCGAGTTCCAGCGGCGCGACGTTCACGAAGACGGCGAGCCGCCTGTACGCCAGCGTCTCCGGGACGGCGCACGACCACGGCCTGAACCTCAGCGGCGGGAGCGGCGCGCTCACCAGCCCGGAGGTCGGCGGGACGACGAACCTGCAGTTCTACGCGAAGGCGTACAACGCGTCCGGGTCGGCGAAGCTGATCGTGGAGGCGAAGGGGGACAAGGACACGGAATGGGAGGAAATCGGGTCGTGGACGGCCGCGCAGCTGACGGGCTCGTGGAAGGGGTACACGAACTCGCTGCCGAACCGGCAGTGGACGCAGGTGCGGTTCCGCCGCGAGGGCGGGTCGGGCACCTCCGACAGCATCTACGTGGACGACATCGAGTTCCACGGCGAGGGCGTGTACACGGTCGCGGGCGTGAAGAGCTTCCCGGGCGTGTCCGCGACGAACCAGGTCGTGACGGGCCTGGCGAGCGGCAAGCGGTACCTGGCGCACGTGCGCGCGGTGGGGGCCCCGGCTGGCGTGGTGGTGCGCAGCGCGTGGGGCGAGACGGCGGACTGGACGGCGGGCGACTTCGCGGTCGCGGCCGACGGGTTCGAAATGACCCGCTCGACGTGGGGCAACCCCGGCAGCGGCATCGCCGTCATCGCCGTCAACGACGGCAAGGCGTTCTCCGACGTGCCGGCGCCGACGGGGACGCCCGCGGTGGGTTCGGCGGTCGGTCAGGGCGTGGTGATTGCCCGGACGACCAGCGCGCAGAGCGGGGCGGGCTTCGAGCACGTGGTGCCCTACGGGTCGCGGACGGACGCGGTGGACCAGAAGTACGTGGTGTACTGGAAGCACGGCAGCTACTGGGAGGGGCGGCTGGAGACGAACGTGGTGCTGAACACGTACGTGTGCGCGGCGGCGGACGCGTTCGCCGTGACGAACGGCACGTCGATGCCGGCGACCGGGGACCAGGCGGCGTTCAACACCGGCAAGGGGTGGGCCGGTCCCTGGCACGTGGAGACCGTGCCGTGGTCCGGTGCGTGGGCGGGGCAGGAAACGCGGAACGATTCGCGTCCGTACGGCCTGCTGGAGACGAACCAGCTGTGGGGCACCGGCGGGAACATGCTGGTGCTGTACCCGACCAACGAGAACAAGAAGGTCGAAATCAAGCGCACCCTGGCGACGCCGCTCTCCAAGAGCTCGGAGTGGTGGGGCATGTTCACCATGAAGATATACTACAGCGGCCCCAACAAGTGGGCGGGCATCCAGCTGCTGGACGAGTCCGGCGCGAGCAAGGTGAGCATCGGCAAGCTGTGGAACGCGAAGGATTCCAGCAACGCCAACGAAGGCAAGGTCATCGGCTTCCAGCAGGGCAGCACCACGAAGGCCAGCAACTACGTGCTGAACGACGGCCAGACGTGCGTGGTCGTCTTCAAGTGGGACGGCAGCAAGATGTGGCTGAAGACGTTCTACCGCGGCAGCGACACCGAGCCGCAATGGGCGCGGACGGCGACGTTCCCGGGATTCGACGTGTCCGAGACGCTGTCGATGGACGACATCCACGCCATCCGGCTGGTGGCCGAGAACGGCAGCGGGTTGCTGTACCCGGTGTGGTTCGACGAAATCCGCATCGGCAGCAGCTGGGAAGAGCTGGTGGGCAAGGAGCCGGTGCCGCCGTTCCCGGTGGCGACGGCGCACGCGGTGATGGACGGGAAGGAAATGATCCGCCTCGACTGGGTGAAGCCCGCGGCGGGGACGGACACGGCGCCCGACCCGGACGTGGAGCGCCCGGCGGCGACGCGGGTCTACGTCCTTGAAAAGAACGTGAACAGCCCCTTCACGGCGGACCAGCTGGCGTGGAAGACGCACGGGGTGGGCGAGAGTTCCGAAATCGGCGATGCGGTCGTCACGCTCCTCTACAACGGCAGCGGGACGGAACTGGAGCACGTGGTGCTGCCGGGGACGTCGCACCGCTACGCGTTCATCAGCTACGCCTCGGGCGTGTACGCGGAGAGCGCGCTGGAAGTGAGCACGGACTCGAACACCGGCGGGCCGCTGACGATGGACAAGTACGGGGAGACGGAATACGTCAACCCGTTCAGCTACACGAATTCGTTCGAGGTGAGCGGGAGCGGGACGCACACGGAGTGGCGGGGCGGCAACGGGTTCACGAACACGGCGGGGAACACGGTGCACTTCTGGGCGACGGGTGACGGGCAGAACGGGACGACGGCGAACGCGGCGACGTGGACGCCGGTGAAGCCGGCCGATGCGCCCGCCAAGATGGGTACTGAAATCCCGAACTACAAGGTGAGCGCGGGCAACGTGATGAAGGTGAGCCCGTCGGCGAACACGTCGGCCTCGCTGGGCCGGACGCTGGCGCAGGACTGGGGCGGGGAGGCCGGGAAGACGTTCTACATCGCCTACCGGATGGCGTACACGTACGACGGGGTGAACAAGTGGGCGGGGCTGAAGCTGATCGACAACAGCGGGAGCCACCGCGGGGTGTTCGTCGGCAAACCGGGGACAAGCGACTCGTCGAAGCAGAACCTGCTGTCGATCGATCCGGGCGGGGGCCTCGGAATCGGCTTCGGCAACTACTCGCTGAACGCGGGCGCCGGGAACGCCTACGTGGTGGTGGCGAAGGTCCAGTGGACCGCGGCGGACAAGGTGAACGTGTACGCGATGGCGAAGTACGCGGACGGGGAGACCGAGTTCCCCGAGGAAGAGCCGACGACCGGGTGGAACGCGCAGTGGATCAACATGACGTTCTCCGGGGTGCACATGATCGAGCTGCTGGCCGGCGGGACCGGCAGCGACGTGACGCCGGGCGACACGTACTTCGACGAAATCCGCTTCGGCGGCAGCTGGGACGACCTGCTGGGACCGAAGGTTCCCACGGACGTGTGGATGGCCGGGCTCAGCGAGGACGTGTTCCTCGGCGACTACGTGGTCAACAACATCACGAGCAAGCCGCAGGGCCCCGGCCAGAGCGCGAAGCACCTGCTGAGCGGTGCGGCGGAGCCGTCGGGTGCCGCCTGGGCCGCCGGGGTGGACGCGGCGTGGGTGCGGAACATCACGACCGAAACGCCGCCACAGACGGAGTGGATCGCGACGAACCAGTTCAAGACAACGGGCACGCTGTACGCCTACGGGTCCGCGACGGGCGACGGCGAGACGGTGTACTCGTGGCAGCACGGCGACGACCGCTACAAGAGGAACACGTACACGGTCGCGGCGCTGCCGGCGCCGGTGCTCCACGCGACCAACGACGCGAGCTACAGGGTTCCGCTGGGTTGGGACCGCGGGTCTTCCGGCGGGCGGACGTTCGAGGAGGTCATGGTGGTGAAGTATTCCAGCGCGTATGCGGCGAACACCATCAGCGCGAACAACCTGAAGCCTGAAGACGGCAAGGCGTACTACGCCGGTGACGTCATCTACCACAGCAATCCCGAAAACTACATGACGGTGATCTACCGCGGGACGGCGCAGTACTACACGAACCGGCCCTGCTCGAGCCACTCGTACTACGCGGCGTACACGGTGAACAACAGCTACTACTCGCCGCGCAGCGCGGTGGCCGACGCGACGCCCAGCAACACGGGCGGCGACATCGACATCGACGGCGACCCGACGGACTGGGTGGGGACGCCCGCCGAACCGTGGAACAGCTCGATCTTCAGCGAAGGGGAACTGATCTGGACCGACAAGCGGGGCGAGGAACGGACGGATAATCCGGAGAGGTGTCCGTCGGCGGACATCACGGAATTCCGCGTGAAGGCGGACTCGACGAACGTGTACTTCCTGCTGCAGCTGAACGGCGGGACGGCGACGATGCCGACGAACGCGCACGTCGCGGTGGGCCTGGACACGCGGCTCTCGACGGAAAGCACGGACTTGAACTGGCTGGCCGACGAGTCGTACACGTTCCTGGGCGGGGCGTACTACACGAACAGCCCGGCGTTCCACTATCCGAAGATCCAGATGGCCGTCCACTGGGTCGGCGGCGACCGGAACGAGTGGCAGGTCGAACTCTACGACACCGACAGCGCCAGCTGGCACGCCCCGCTCTGGTGGAAGGCGTCGTCGGCGCTGGACGGCAGCGGCAATCCCGTCGCCAGCGCCACCCCGTGCGTGGAATGGGTGGTGCCGCGCAACGAACTCGGGCTGGACGGCGTGACCGGCGACGCGGCGGTGACCGGCCGCTTCAGCGTGGCGACGTTCCTCAACAGCGGCTCCTGGAACAACGAGGCCGTGGGCGTGGTGCTCATCGCGAGCAACAGCTGCGCGGCGGTCGACGCGCTGGCGATCGCGCCGTACGGGTCGAACGACAAGGACTACGCGCTGGGCGCCTGGGACGAAGGCCTCAAGAACAACAACGTGGACTTCTGGATGGACGCGCGGTTCGGCGCCACGGCGCTGCTGTCCGACACGGCGCCCTCTACGCCCGCCAACCCCGAGCCCGCCAACGACGGCACCGGCGCCGGCAACCCGGTGCTCCAGTGGAGCAACAGCACCGACGCGGAAGGCTTCGTGACGGGCTGGCTGCTCGAAGTCGCCGACACGCCGAACTTCGGCGGCGACGGCGGGCACACCGAGAACGGCCCCGTCCTCTACCGCGTGAACATCGAGATGACGCCCGAGCTGGCGGCGGCGATCGCGGCCACCCCGTCGCGGAAGATCTCCTTCAAGCCGATGACCAACTGCAAGGAATTCTGGTGGCGCGTGCGCGCCCGCGACAACGCCGGGCAGCTCTCCGCGGCGACGGTCCAGCACTACACCGTGACCGGCAAGCAGGACAACGACGGGCCGGTGGCGACGCTGAAGTACGTCGGATCGCAGGTCGGGAAGTTCTTGGGCGATTCCGAGTACCGCGCCGAGGTGGAACGCAACGGCGAGGCCTACTCCATCCTGGACAGCGAATTCGGCGGCAGCAGCGCGGAATTCGGGTTCGTCATCGAGTGGTACGACATCAACGGCGTGTACGCGACGAACCACATGCGCGGGTGGGTGAACGATTACGACGGCGTGGACGACTGTGATATCGGGCCCAGCAAGTGGCCGGCAGGGAAGGTTGAAGGCGACTACACGTGGAACATCCTGGCGACGAACGGCGACGGGACGGTGTTCGGGCGCGTCTCGCCGAACTGGGACCTGATGATGGTCAACACGAACCGGACGTCGGCCAATCCGCCGAGCCCCTTGAACATCACGGTGCACACCAGCGGCGGCGAAAAGACGCTGACGTGGGAACACCACGGCGGGACGGGCGAACCGGAACTGCTGATTCCCGACGCGATGGGCGAGTACCAGCCGGCGCAAGGGTGGGTCATCCAGTGGGGCTATGACGACGCTTTCCTGGGCGTGGGCACCGAAAGCGGCACCACGTTCTCGGGACAGACGCTGCGGGCGTACGACGGCGGAACCGAAATCAGCTGCAACGGGGTGCAGTACCTGACGAACTACGTCAGCGGCGTGTTCGGCCTGCCGGAGTACGATCCGGAAGTGGACCTGTACCTGACGCTGTCGGCGGAAGACTGCTGCACCAGCGACCAGTGGGGCGAACAGCCGTGGGATCCGTGGCCGCCTTCCACCGAACGCGACCACCAGGGCAGCTACCGCGGGCTCTCCTGCAACGAAGTAAACGTTCTGACCGGCGGTTGGTGCGCGGACGGGCCGAACCCGGCGCGCAACGTGACGGTCAACCAGCTGATCAAGATCAACGTCAAGGACAACGACGTGGTCCCGCCGATCGCCTCCACGGAGCGGTGGGCCGCTACGGCTGTCGATGAGGATGGGACGGAGTTCAAGCCCTCGATGCTGGTGAGCACCAACAACATCGCGAAGAGCTCCGCCAACACGACGTGGGCGACCATCACCGGCAAGCTGCCGCGGCGCGAAGGCGTGCAGCGCGACACGATGTACCAGCTGACCGACGCGATGATGGTCGGCGGCACCCGCCCGCTCTCCTTCTTCTTCAACGTCTTCGACGACTACATCGAGAGCGGCACGCAGCGCGGGGCGACGCAGACGACGACGCCCGCCTCCACCGGGCACACGCTGACGAACTCCGCGTTCGTGGTCAAGACCTGGGATCCCGCCCTGAACGAGGGCGCCGGCGCCTGGGTCGCCTCCACGGAGAACACGGGCAACTTCGTCGCCGACGGCAGCTACATCTCCGACATGGTCCACGACGGCTCCGGCTGGCACGAGGCCGCCGGGACGAAGGGTACCGGGCCGAGCACGGTCCTGCGCTGGGACTTCGCCACCTCCGACATCAACAGCCTGTTCGGCATGACGGACATCCTCTCCTACATCGGCACCCACAGCGACGGCGTGACGAACGTCGTCCAGCTGCACGCCTGGGACAGCGACGACAACCGCGCGAACGACCAGGCCGACGCCGAAATCACCTTCGGCCGCCTGCTCTTCAGCGACGACGACGCGACGGCGCCGGAAATCTCCCGCTCCAACCTGCTGGGCACCGGGACGAACATGGTGAAGTTCGGGACGCTGGCGCTCGACACGTTCTCGAAGGGAGATGCCATCGGAAGCGGGAGCAACCCGCATTACGGGGCGCTCCAGGCCTTCGAGGGGATGACCCTGGGCACCGCGCAGGTCGTGCAGGACGGCTCCGTGGCCGTGAAGAGCAAGGCCGCGAACGGCACGACGGGTTCGGCGACGCTGTACTACACTGCGACGGAGAATCCGGGCGTGGCCTACATGGAAAGCGGAATGAACGGCGCCAGCTACCTGGCCTCCTCGAAGTACTTCGAGTGGGTGCTGGGCGGAACCGAGACGGCGTACTGGCTGGCCGACAACCTCACCTTCAAGAGCTATGTCACCGCGTACGGCCCCACCCGCTACACGCTGACCGTGCAGGGCGAGGTGACGGAGACGGTGTATACGCCGAGTGCCTCCCAGAAATGGACGGTTTGGCAGAACGGCGCCGCCACCAGCGCCGAGTTGACGGCGACGAACCAGGTGGCATTGAAGGGGTCCAGCAGCGTCCACACGGCTGCGGTGCAGTCCGTCTCGATTCCCCTGACTTCGATTTCGTCCGGGACGATTTCCTATGATGCCGGCGCACGGTACAACCGCACCGACAACCGGACGTTGAAACTGCAAATCAGCTTGGACAACGGGGCGAGTTGGACGGATGTGACGACCATCAAACCGTCGGAGAGCGCGGCAACAGGCGAACAGAAAGCCTATGTCAAGAATTTCTCCGACATCAGGATTTCCGGTTCCCCGCTGGTCCCCCGCACGGGGCAGATGCTGGTTCGCTGGTATGCTTCCAACAATGAAGGCGTCGACAGCGGCGTCAACGGCAATGCCGGCTTCAATCTCTGGAATCCGAAGGTGACGACGGTGAAGGGAACCGCCGTGGAGACGGAACTGGGGACGGTCGTGGTGGACAAGGAAGAAAACGGGGAAGGCCAGTACTTCGCTTCGACGAACCTGGTGAGCATCGTGTTCTCGCAGTCGGTGGAGGCGACGGGGACGCAGAAGAAGACGTTCCGCCTGTACGGCTGGCGCGCGACGGGGAGCGTGGCCGAGGACGAGGCGGACGATACGTTCTCGGGCAACGGCAACTGGGGCATCAACAACCTGGAGCTGCACGGAATCCTGTCCGGTCCGAAGGGCCAGGAAGTGACGGACCACGACCTGAACCAGGGGGCGTGGACGAACACGCTGGAGGTCCAGGACGGGCTGGTGACGGGGTACGACACGGTGCGGAGCGGCCTGTGGGTCGCCTCGAACTCGGCGGACAACTGCCACGCCTGGGTGCCGGACTTCACGGTGTACTATCCCGCGGCGTCGGCCAAGGAGGGGGCCGAGTTCTGGAGCTCGAACCTCGTGGAACTGGCCTACGCGGAAGCGGAACTGGCCAGCGGCGGGGATCCGCAGTTCGCCGACGACGATGGCAGCTGGACGCTGGCCAGCGGGGCGGAGATCGTGGCGGGGACGACCGAAAGCCGGAACTGGCTCTCGCTGCCCGGTGGCGATTCGAAGGCGGCCTCCGCTTCGCAGACCATCGTCGTGGCGGCGCCGGAACGCGGTCTCGAAGGCGTGACGGTCATCGTGCAGGCCAAGGTCCGCTCGGTGCTCGCCGCCGGGGCGGACGGGGCCGCCAACGGGTTCACGCTGGGCGTGGACTTCCAGACCTCCGCCGGGGACACCCTCTCCATCGGCGAAGAGGAGACGTTCAGCGCGACGAAGGCCTGGCGGGAATACACGCTGGGGCCGGTTTCCGTGGCGAACTCGAGCGTGGGCAAGGTGGCGGTATCGATTGCCGAGGAGACCACCGCCGGCACGGGCCTGGAGGTGGACAGCGTGGTCATCTCCGTCTCGGCCTTTGCGCCGATGGTGAATTCGGCTCCGGGCACCGGAAAGAACGGCGAGATGGTGTCGGCCCAGCTGAAGGTGCGGACGCAGGGGTTGAGCGCCGAGACGCTGGCGAAGGGGATGCCGCTCTCGGTGAAGTCTGGCAGCACGCAGCCGGACAACCAGCACTACAAGATCGTGAGCCGGGTGTACGACTACGACCACGACCGGACCGCGGACGCCCGCGCCGCGGCCGTGACCAACGCGTTCTGGCTCTACGACAACGACGAGGCGGCCCCGCAGACGGGCAGCCAGTTCGGGGGGCCGTTCGGCGTCAAGGTGAACGGCACCCTCCTGCCCACCAAGCAGCGCATCAACAGCGGGGCGGCCTCCGTCTGGGCCCTGAGCGACCACTCGATCGCCGAGGCGGCCGGCAGCAGCGCAAACTCCAAGCTCGGCTTCGCGCTCGACTACTATGACTACAGCGGCTGGCGCGTCACCGACCTCCAGTTCCGCAAGCTGAACCCGGCGACCGGGGCCGAGGCCGGGACGACCACCGTCCTGTCCGGCGGGACCGTCGACGCGGCGGGCACCCTCGCCGGCGGGTATTCCCGCGATGCCGGGAACACGGGCGACCTCGGCGAGGCCAACGTGCCGAGCGCCACCGTGGGCTGGGAGCAGGCGGTGCTGGACTTCTACACCCTCCACGCGGCGGAATTCGCGTCCGACGCCATCGTGACGAACGCGGTGTACGCCGGCGTGACCGACCGCGACAACGACCGCGCGGGCGACACGCTCGCCACCGGCATCGCCCACGTGGGCAACTTCCGCGTGATGGACCAGGACGTGAGCGCGCCGCACTACCGGAACGCGTCCACCTCCAAGTTCAAGGGCATCCTGGTGGCGACGAACGTGGCCGACGGGGCGACGCTGCAGGACCTCGACTCCGCGGATTACGGGCACTACGCGCTGGGCGGCAGCCTGAGCGCCCACAACGGGTCCCTCGACGACATCGCCACCCGCGCGTTCACCATCTACGACGGAGAACTGCGCGAGGTCTCCGCGAGCAAGCAGTTTGCCGTCACGGCCGACCTGGTCGACCCGTCCGACCGGACGAGCGGCCGCTCCAACACGGGGGTGAAGCGCGGGACGGCGGCAACGGAAGGCGCGTCCTCCGCCCTCGCCTCCTCCATCACGCTGACCAACACCTACCTGGCGTGGGAAACCGCCGCCACCAACGGAATCGTGGTCTCCAACGCCCTGGCGCACTACCAGCTCCCCGGAACCGGCTGGAGCAGCTCCGACGGGCAGACGAAGATGGCCGCCTCCGTCTCGTTCACGACGTGGACGTGGGACGAGTTCACCTACGATGACGTCGGGAACCTCCTGCCAGGCGGACAGGACTACCGCGACCTCTGGCTGCGCATCCACGCCTACGACGCCGATGCCGACCGCCAGGAGGACCAGAAGTATGCCCAGCTGGCCGGACCCAAGATCACGGTCCGCGACAACGACACCCTGTGGCCGAACCCGCCGACGGGCCTCGAGGTGAACGGGACTCCGGTGACGACGGTCGGGGAGATGACGCGCGAGACGGCGCCGTGGACGAACAACCTGGGCAACGTGAACGTGCGGTTCACGGCGGCGACGGACCAGGATCCGACCGGACTTGACACCAAGAAGTCCGGCGTGGTGCGGTACCACCTGGCGGGCGAGGATGCGACCATCACGCATACTTCGACGAACGCCGGCAAGAAGATCACGACGAGCGTCGACGGCGAGAAGCTGAAGGCGAATCTCGGGGCCGTGACGATGGACCAGGGCTTCGGCAAGTACCAGCTGTTCGCGGTGGACGGCGACAACGACCGCCCGGGCGACGGTCTGGCCAGCGATCCGGTCGACGTGCCTTTGGCATACGACATCACGAAGCCGACGAAGATCGGGTACGTGTCGGGCGGTTCGCCGCGCCGCCTGACGGCGAATCCGGACAACACGGACGACCCGACGACGCAGTTCGACCTGAGCTGGCCGATTTACGGAGTGGGACCGGACGATCCGGCAGACCCGAACTACATCGAGACGACGTACAAGGCCAGCGCCTACGAAACCCTGTCGCCGTGGTACAGCTACAAGATCTACTTCACGAACTACGAGGAATCGGCGATCGCGTCGGACGACAATCCCGACGTGGAGGCCAAGAGCTGGGTGTACCAGACGTTCATGTCCGACCCGACGGCCGCCAACTACTACACGAACTGGGCCTTCGTGATGACGAACAGCCCGGTGCAGGATCCGACGGCGCCGAAGGATACGGGGACCGGCCGGTCCACCGCGTACGATTCGCTGGGACGGGTCGCCGCGAACGTCGGGACGACGAACCAGTCCGTCCGCCTGTACGACCTTGACTTCGACAACCACTACATCGTGATCATCGTCGGCGTGGACAAGGCCGGCAACGAAGGGCCCGCGGGAATGTGGAGCTGGGCGACGAACAACACCATCAAGTTCGCGGTGACCGCGGGCGTGGTACGGACGACGGCGGCCATCTCCGGGATGCTCGAGTCCGCCGATCTCGAGGACATCGGGATGGCGGTCCCCGGAGAGGGTGCTCCTTCGAAGGCCGCGGTGCTGCATTGGCTGGCGGCGGGGCAGGACGCGAAGACCGGCGAGTTCAAGCACGCCGTGAACAAGCAATACGACCTGATCTACCGCGACGCCTCCAGCTTCACCGAGAAGGGGACGGAGCAGTGGAACATGGCCTCGACCGCCGGCAACTCCGGCACGTCCAAGACGAACTGGAACTACCAGGCGGACGAGGGGCTCGCGACGCCCGGACGCCTGCGCTTCTACCGCGCAAGCTACACGGGGCGGTGGCAGGACACGAAGCCGGGGACGGACGAAAAGCAGATTCCGCTCGCGAGCATGGAAGTGTACTCGATGAACAACGTGGTGCTGTCCGAAGGGTTCAACTACGTGAGCCTGCAGGGCGTGCCGTGGACGAACACGTTCCGCGGGGTCTTCGGGACGGACCCGTCGATGTGGCCGGCGGCAACGAACGGGGCCGCTTCGGACGACGACGTGACGAAAGTCGAGTTCTATTCGTCCGGGACGACGACGATGACGAACGGTTCCTACTTCTTCGCTTATGACAAGAAGGCCACGGAAGCGGACAAGAAGTTCCGGTGGTTCGATGACAAGGGTGCGGATGTGACGGATAAGGACCTTCCCGCCAACTTCTTCGCCAGGCCGTTCGGAATCCTGCTGCCGAAGGCCAACATCACCACGAACAACGGGACGGTGGAGACCAACGGCTGGTGGAAGGACCATACGGAGCTGAAGTCGCAATACGGGAGGAACCGGACCGTGCTGGCGATGCTGTGGCATCCCATCATGCAGGTGCCGACGAACGGGGTGCCCGTGGCCGCCACCGCGTCCACGTCCTCCGCCAAGCCGGGGGCACGGGACGGTACGGCGTCGAAACAGGTGTTCCAGCAGACCGTCGTACGCGGAAAGGGCGTGTACAACCTGCTGTCGCTGAACCTGCCGGTGGCGGTGCACCCGAGCAAGCTGATGCTGGTGGAATTCGACAAGGAAACCGGAGAGCCGACGTCCGGGAAGATGAAGGCGGGCAATCCGTGGGATGCGACGACGGACAAGCTGTACGTGGTCGATACCGAGACGAAGGAGCCCCGCGGCGACACGACGATGTACTGCGATGCCAACGGCACGTGGCGCTACAACAAGAACCGCGCGGAAATCGCGTCCACGGACACGCCCATCCACCCCAACGACATGATCGTGCTGATTTCGGGCAAAAAGGAAGAGGGTGCGGGGGATACGTGGAACTGGACGTACAGCCCGGAAGACTTCTACCAGCCGCCGACGCGCAACATGGGCCGTTAGCGTGTCGAAGAGCCGGCGTCCGGCGGTGGCGGAGGGGACTGAGCCCGGGGAAAGGACGGGGAGGGGCGGAGAGCCCGGTGGCGCGCAGACGGCGCCGCCGGGCGCTTTGCAGGGCGGGGCGGAAGACGCGGCGGACGCCGTCAGACGAGCGCGGCGAAGACGGCGTCGCTGGTGAAGTAGGCCGAGGCGGGGAGGCGGATTCGGTCCGGGGAGGCGAGCAGGAGCCCGTCGGCCGCCAGCCGCCGGATTTCCGGTCCCCGCAGGTCCAGGTAGTCGAATCCCGTGGCGGCGCGGAATCCCTCCCGTGTCCAGCCCGCGGTCCGGCGCAGTCCCATCACCAGGGTTTCGCACGCCTTGCGCCGGGGGGGGAGCGTCTCGCGGAAGGCGACCGACCAGGCCGGCAGGGTGGGGGAGTTGCCCCGCCGTTCACCGTTCCAGTGGGAATGCGCGGCGGGGCCGAGGCCGATGTAGGCGCCGCCCGTCCAGTAAAGCAGGTTGTGGCGGCATTCACGGCCCGGACGGGCGAAGTTGGAGAGTTCGTAGTGCACGAATCCGGCCGCCGCGAGGCGCCGCCGGATCAGGTCGTAGGCGCGCCGCTGCCAGGCCGGCGGGGCGGTCACGGTCCCGCCCGCGCCGCGGCGGGCGGCGAGGGGCGTCCCTTCTTCGATTTCGAGGCAGTAGGCCGAGAGGTGGTCCGGCGCCAGCGCCAGCGCCGCGTCGAGGTCGGCGCGCACCGTGTCGAGCGCCTCCTTCGCGGAGGCCGCCGCCCACCCGTACATGAGATCGAGCGACACCTGCCCGATTCCGGCATCCCTCGCCAGGGCCGCCGCCTCGCGGATCTGTCCCGGCGTGTGGATGCGTCCCAGCGCCGCCAGCGCCTTCTCCGAAAACGATTGCGCCCCCAGGGACAGCCGCGTCACCCCCGCCTCCCGCATGATCCGCAATTTGCCCGGCGTCAGCGTCCCCGGATTGGCCTCCACCGTCCATTCCCGCACGCCCGGCCCGCCCCATCTCTCCGCGATCATCGCCAGGAGCCGTGCGAAGGCGTCTTCCGGCAACGCCGTCGGCGTCCCTCCGCCGATGAACACCGTGTCCGGCGCAAACCCCTCCGGGACGTCCCTCATCTCCCTCCCGATTCCCCTCAACCACTCCCGTGCGAGGCCGCCGTCCGAAGCGCGCACCTCCGAGAAGAAAGCGCAATACGCGCACTTCCGCACGCAGAACGGGACGTGGACGTAGAGCCCGGAACTCGCGGGGGGCCGGATGGAGCCTGCCGTTTTCGGGGCCATCCCCCCGTTCCCTCCCGTTTGTTCAGTGGATTCTTCCATGTCGCACCTTGGACGTTGCCGGAATTTCGCATGGCCGTCCCCTTTTGTCACTCGCATTGTTGCCGTCCCGGCATGCCGGAGAGCGTGCAAGGGTACCCCCCGAATGGGACACGGGGAGTCGTCAGGCGAAACCCCTGCGATTCCCCGTGTGCAGGGAAGGGTAGGGCGGGCAGTCCCTGCCCGCCGGAGAGAGGAATGCCGACGGAGCACGCCGGAGATGCGCGGAGGCCTGTTTTTCCGGGGCCTGGCCGGATTGCATCCGCACCTCCGATGACATTCGCTTGCGCGTTCCAGTTTCCGGCGGCGAGGGGACTCGCCGCCCTACCAACACGGCTTCGCACGAAACCTGACAACTCCATCGTTCCTTGGAGGTCTGTTCTCCGCGGAAAGGGACGGGGTTGAAAAGAGGCGGTGTGCGAAAAGAACCGACGCCGGCTGGTCCGGGCTCAGGCGGGGGGGCCGGAGGAGACGACGACCTGGGCGGGGCGGAGGAGCTTGTCGCCCATCTTGTAGCCGCGGCGGGTCTGGGCGAGGACGGTGCCTTCGGGAACGTCGGGAGAAGGCATGTGGGTGATGGCTTCGTGGAGGTTGGGGTCGAAGGGGAGACCTTCGGCGTCGACGGGGGTGACTCCGGACTTGGCGAGGGCGCCTTCGAGCTGTCCCTTGACCAGGCGGAGGCCTTCGAGGAGGGGTTCGGGAGCGTTGGCCTTGACGCCGTTGGCGAGGCCGAGTTCGAAGTTGTCGAGGGCGGGGAGCAGGTCCTTGAGGAGCTTTTCGTTGGCGAAGACGGCCCAGTCCTTGCGCTCGCGGTCGATGCGCTTGCGGTAGTTGTCGAAGTCGGCCTGGAGGCGGAGCAACTGGTCCCGGAGGGCGTCTTCGGCGGACGGGGCGGCGTCTCCGGCGCCGTCGGGCGCATCGGCGGGGACCTCCGGGGCGGCTTCGGGTTCCGCCTCCCCGGCGGGCATGGGTTCTTCCTCCGCCGGTTCGCGGACGGCGGCCTCTTCCTCGGTTTTGGACGGGTGTTCGTGCGGATGGGTGTGTTTCTTCATGGGCGGTCCTGTTTCCTTGTCATCCGGCAAAGATACCCACGGTTTCCCGAAACGTCAAATCCCGCGCGGCGGGAAAGAGTCGGAATCGGGAGTTGATTGCGGCGGGGGGAGGGCGTATCATGCGCGGCCAATCCGTCGGGACCGGGCCGTGCGCCGCGGTTCCCCGGAACGCAAGCAAGAAGCGAAAGACGAAGAAGAAGCAGTAGTAGAAGAAGAGGAGACATCCCATGGCGACATTGAAATTGGCGCTGCCGAAGGGCAGCCTGCAGGAAAGCACCTTTGCGTTGCTCAAGCGCGCGGGCTGGAATTGCACGTGCGGTTCGCGCTCGTACGTGCCCACGATCGACGATCCCGACATCGCCGCCCGCCTGGTCCGTCCCCAGGAAATCGCCCGCTACGTCTCGCTGGGCCTCCTCGACGCCGGCCTCACCGGCTACGACTGGATCTACGAGAACGGCGCCGACGTCGTCGAAGTCGCCGAACTCTGCTACTCCAAGGCCACCAGCCATCCCGTCCGCTGGGTCGTCGCCGTCCCCGAAGCCTCCCCCATCCAGAAGGTCGAGGACCTCGAAGGCAAGCGCATCGCCACCGAAGCCGTCGGCCTCACCAAGCGCTACCTCGCCGAACACGGCGTCCACGCCGAAGTCGAATTCTCCTGGGGCGCGACCGAAGTCAAGGCGCCCGAGCTGGTCGACGCGATCGTCGAACTGACCGAGACGGGCAGCTCCCTGCGCGCCAACCACCTGCGCATCATCGACACGGTGCTGACCAGCACCACCCGCCTGATCGCCAACAAGGAGTCCTGGGCGGACCCCGCCAAGCGCGCCAAGCTCGAACAGCTCGCGATGCTCCTCTCCGGCGCCCTCCGCGCGGAAAGCAAGGTCCTGCTGAAGATGAACGCCAAGAAGGGCGACGTGGCCGCCGTCGCGTCCGTCCTGCCCGCGCTGCATTCGCCGACCGTCAACACCCTCTCCGACCCCAGCTGGGTCGCGATCGAGGCGGTGGTGGACGAATCGGTCGTCCGCGAGATCCTGCCCAAGCTGAAGGCGGCGGGCGCGGAAGGCATGATTGAGCTTGCATTGAACAAGGTCGTGCCGTAGGATGGCAAGACAATCCTTTCAAAAACCAACAGGAGTCAATACATGGGTTCGGTAAAGAAGAAACGCCGCGTCAAGATGGCCAAGCACAAACGCCGCAAACGCCTCCGCGCGGACCGCCACAAGAACAAGTAGGGCGAACGCGCATGCGCGGCCTTCCCGGCACGCCCCGGGCGGCCGCCGCGTTCCTCCTCTGCGGCCTCGTCGCCGCGTGGGGAACCGGTTGCCGCTCCATCCAGAACCCTCCGCCCCTGCAGGACGGAGGGTTCGTGGCAATGCCCCTCGACGATGCGGCCGTGCGCCGCGCCGGGGCCCACGCCTGGTACGCCACCGCGGCGGGCGCGGAGCGGGAGGCCGACTTCGCCGCCGCCTGCGACGCCTACCGCCGCGCCCTCGCCCTCGATCCCGGGTCCTCCCGCGCCGCCCTCGGCGCCGCGTCCATGCTGGTGCGGCTGCACCGCGAGCGCGAAGCCCTGGAACTCGCCGAGGATTTCCTCGCCGGGCATCCCGATTCCGACCGGGTCCTCGGCTGGCTCGGCCAGTACTACGCGACCAACGACGAACCCGGACGCGCCCGCGAACTCCTCGAACGCCTCGTCGCGCTCGACCCCGCCACGGAATCCAACTGGATGCTCCTCTCCGCCGCGGCCGCTGCCGAACACGGCGACTCGCCGACCGACGACGCGGCGGTCGCCGCCGTCCAGTCCGTCCTCGACCGCGGCATCGCCGCCGCGCCGCCCGCCCTCGACCTCCACCGCCTCGCGGCCCGCATCCAGCTCGCCCGCCTCGACGCCCTCGGGGCCGGACGCGAAGAAGACGCCCGCCGCTCCCTCGACGCCGCCATCGCGCACCTGCGCATCGCCACCGAGGCGGAGCCCGGCGACGGCGCCCCCTGGATCGGCCTCGGGTCCCTGTATCTGCGCGCGGGGAATCCCGCGGAGGCGCTGACCTGCTTCGAGGAAGCCCTCAAGCTCCGCCCCGACGACAGCGCGCTCCGGGAGCGCATCCTGCTCACCCGCTTCCGCCTCGCCGGCGCCGGCGGCGATGACTCCGCCGAAGCGCCCCTGCCCGAGGCCCCCGACGCCGCCACCTGCGTCCGGCAGGGCCGCCTCTACCTGAAAAACCGCCTTCCCGACGAAGCCGAGGCCCAGTTCCGGCGTGCCACCGAACTCGACCCCGGGTATCCCGACGGCTGGCTCTGCCTCGCCGCCCTCCAGTACCGCGACGATCCCGCCGAAGCCGCCGAGACCCTCCGGCTCGCCGCCGCGCACCTTCCCGACGACCCCGGCATCATCGAGATGCTCGCCGGGTTCACCCTCGCCCTCGACCGTCCGTCCGAGGCCATCGCCCTCTTCGAGCGCGCCGCGGAACTCCACGAACGGGCCGCCGGGGCCGACGGCGGGGACGACGACGTCGCCCCCCTCTCCGCCTCCTTCTGCAACAACTACGCCCTGGCCCTCACCCGCGTGCGGCGGCTCGACGAAGCCGCGGCCTGGCTCGTCCGCGGCATGGAAGCCGAACCCGACCTCCACCTCCGCTACATCGCCCTCGCCCTCGACCGCTATTCCTCGCGGACCCAGCGGCGCAACGTCCTCTCCGTCCTGCGCCGCGCCGACAAGCTCACCGGCCACGAAAACGCCGCCCTGTCCATCGCGCAGGCCGCGCTGCTGATGGATGCCGCCGACGCGCCGGGTGCCGTCCGCGCCTTCCGCCGCGCCTTCGACACCATGGAGAAGCATCCCTTCGAGAAGGCGCGCAACCAGACTCCGCGCACCCTCTACTGGTACGGCGTGGCCCTCGAAGGCGCCGGCGAGTGCGACGCCTCCCTCGACGTCCTGCGGCGCTGCCTCGAACTCGACCCCGACTTCGCCGAAGCCCTCAACCATCTCGCGTACGTCTGGGCGGAAGCCGGCGAAAACCTCGACGAAGCCCTCGACTACAGCCTCCGCTCCCTGGCCGGCGACCCCGACAACGCGGCCTACCTCGACACCCTCGGCTGGATTCACTACCAGATGGGGAACATTCCCGAAGCCGTCCGCCATCTCCACCGCGCCGCCCGCCTCCGTCCGGGCGACGAAACCATCACCGACCACCTCCGCGACGCCCTCTCCCGCGCCGAATCCCTCGGCCTCGAACTGCCCGAAGGGGGGGCCGCCGCGACGCCCGCCCCGGATTCCGCCGACCCGCTCTCCGGCGAAGAAGACGGCGACGGCGACGGGGACGGCGGTCTGTTCGGCTTCCCCGACGCCGAAGACGAACTCCTCGACGACTTCTGAGGGGGGCGGCAAGGCGCCCGGTGCATTCCCTCCGCGCTTTCGCCAAGATGCAGGCCCCGACCGCGGGTAGGCGAGGGGGCTCGCCTCCCTGCCCATGCGTCGCGGCGTCTCCGCGCCCTGTCCCGTGCCCGGCGGGAAGCCGGCGGCCCGTCAAATGAGATTATTTCATTCTTGCGCGAAACCGGCGGTTTTCCATGCTTTCGATTCTCCGAGGGAGGGTTTCCCGCGGGGCGCCGGCGCTTTTTCCTTTGCCGGGGCGGCTCCGCGGGATAGGATGCGTCCCGTGAACACACCGCGCACCATGCAATTGTTTCGGACCGTAGCCGCCGCCGTGCTGCTGGCGGCCGCGCCGCGGGTCCGGGCGGACGAGGAAGGCCTCCTCCGCATCTGGATCAACGGCGACAAGGGATACCAGGGCATCGAGGAGATCGGGAAGGTCTTCACGGAGAACACGGGCGTGCCCGTGGTCGTGGAGCATCCCGACGGCGTGCCCGACAAGTTCTTCAACGCCGCGAAGAGCGGCCGCGGGCCCGACATCCTGATCTGGGCGCACGACCGCCTCGGCGAGTGGGCGGACGCGGGGCTGCTGCTGCCGATCGACCCCGATCCGGCCTTCACCAACCGCATCTACCCGAAGGCGTGGGAAGGCTTCACCCACCGCGGCCGCCTCTGGGGCTACCCCATCGCGATGGAGGTCACCGGCCTGATCTACAACAAGGCGCTCATCTCCCCCGGCGAAATCCCCGCCGACCTCGCCGGTTGCGCGGCCCTCGCCAAGCCGCTCGCCGCGAAGAACGCCTCCCCCATCATGTGGGACTACAACAACAGCTACTTCACCTTCGGCATCCTCGCCTCCGACGGCGGCTACGTCTTCGGCCGCGACGCCGCCGGCGACTACGACGTCCGCGACATCGGCGTCAACGCCCCGGGCGCCGTCGAAGCGCTCTCCGCCATCCGCGGCCTCATCGAGAACGGCACGATGCCGTCGGCCCTGAGCTACTCCATCGCGGAGGAACGCATGGCGACTGGGCGGCTGGCGATGTTCATCTCGGGCCCCTTCGCGTGGGCGAACCTGCGCAAGAGCGGGATCGACTTCGGCGTCGCGACGATCCCGGGCATCCACGGCAAGCCCGCGCGCCCGTTCGTGGGGATCGTCGGCGCGATGTACAACCGCTCCAGCCCCGACCTCGAACTCGCGCAGGAATTCCTCGAACACTACCTCGTCACGCCCGAAGGCCTGGCCGCGATGAACCGCCACGTCGCCCTCGGCGTCCCCGCCCTCAAGGCCTACGCCGAGGAACTCGCCGCCGACCCGCTCATCGCGGGCGCGATGCAGAACGTCGAAGCCGGCATGCTGATGCCGAACATCCCGCAGATGGGCTCCTTCTGGAGCGCGATGGAGTCCACCCTCTCGAACGTGACCGCCGGCCAGGAGGATCCGCAGTCCGCCCTCGACCACGCCGCCGCCCGCATTCTCCGCGCCGCGCCCTGAGGCGCGGAAGGGGGGGGCCCGGAGGTGCGGGGGAAAACGGGAACGCGGCGGATTTTGTTTGCGTGCGGGGAGCGGTGCGGCCATACTGGCGGCATGAACTACAAGACGCATTTCAACGGTTTCAGGTGCTTCCGGTGCGGAGCGGTGCAGGACAGGGATTTCAACGGGTACGTGTGCCCGGCGTGCGGGGGGAACCTCGAGGTGGTGTACGAGTGGCCGCGCGTGCGGCCCGTGCCGGACTGGTGGAAGGAGGTCGCGCGGCGGAACGTGTTCCGGTACGCGGCGCTGATGCCGGTGTCGAGGCTGGATTTGGTGCCGCCGCTGCGGGTCGGGCTCACGCCGCTGATCGACGCGCCTCGGCTCGGGGAACTGGCGGGGCTCAAGAACCTGCGGATCAAGGACGACGGGCAGAATCCGAGCGCGTCGTTCAAGGACCGGGCGGGCGCGGTGGCGCTGGCGCGGGCGCGCGAGACGGGGGCGTCGGTGGTCTGCGGGGCGAGCACGGGCAACGCGGGCAGCTCGATGGCGTGCCTCGCGGCGAGCGTGGGGATGCCGTGCGTGATCTTCGTGCCCGAGGCGGCGCCGGCGGCGAAAATCGCGCAGCTGCTGACGTTCGGGGCGCGCGTGCTCGCGGTGAAGGGGACGTACGACGACGCGTTCGACCTGTGCATGGACGTTTGCGCGAAGCGCGGGTGGTTCAACCGGAACACCGGGTACAATCCGTTCACGCGCGAGGGGAAGAAGACGGTGGCGTTCGAGATCGTCGACGAGCTGGGGCACGTGCCGGAATGGGTCGCGGTGCCGGTCGGCGACGGGAACATCATATCGGGCGTGTGGAAGGGGTTCCGGGATTTGAAGGATGCGGGCATCACGGACAAGCTGCCGAAGCTGCTTTGCGCGCAGTCGGAGGCCAGCAACGCGATCGCGCTGGCGTTCGACAGGCTGCGCGAGAAGGGCGGCACCCCGGACTGGAAGTCGGTGGAGGTGGCGCCGGTGCAGGCGACGACGGTCGCGGACTCGATATCGGTGGACATCCCGCGCGACGGGCTGGCCGCGGTGCGCGCGGTATGGGAGTCGGGCGGGAGGGCGGTGCAGGTCCCGGATGCGGAGATCCTGGCCGCGATCCCGGAAATCGCGCGGCACAGCGGGGTCTTCGCGGAGCCGGCGGCGGCGTGCGCATGGGGCGGGCTCAAGCGCGCGGCGGCGGCGGGAATCGTCGGCGCGGACGAGGAAGTGGTCTTGATGTGCACGGGCAACGGGCTCAAGGACATCGCGTCGGCGCGCAAGGCGGCCGGCGAGCCGATCCCCGTGGAGTGCAACGCGGACGCGGCGATGGCGGCGACGGAGGGCGTGGCCTGAACGGCCGCGCCGCCGGTGCGCGGCGCAGTGCGGAAGGAGTGCGGCGGTGAAACCGATCACGTTCGTGGACATGGTGCGCATCCAGGCGTTCGCCGGCAACGGCGGCGACGGGGCGGCGACGTTCCTGCGGGCCAAGTTCCTGCCCCACGGGGGGCCGGACGGCGGCGACGGCGGCAACGGCGGCAGCGTGTGGCTGCAGGCGAGCAAGGACGTGTCGTCGCTGCTCGACCTGCATTTCGCGCCCATCGTGCGCGCGCAGCACGGCGAGAAGGGGCGGAACCGCCAGCAGTACGGCAAGGGCGGGGCCGACAAGGTCGTGCCGGTGCCGCTCGGGACCGAGGTCGTGGACCTGGATACCGGCGAGTTCGTCGGCGAGGTTCTCGCGGACGGGGACCGGCTCAAGGTCGCGCAGGGCGGGCGCGGGGGAAAGGGGAACCTCCACTTCATCAGCAGCACGCACCAGGCGCCGACGGAGTACACGGAGGGGACGCCGGGCGAGATCAAGACGCTGCGGCTCACGATGAAGACGGTCGCGGAAGTCGGGCTGGTGGGCTACCCGAACGCGGGGAAGTCCACGTTGCTTTCGCAGCTGAGCGCGGCGCGGCCGAAGGTGGCGGCGTATCCGTTCACGACGCTGCATCCGCAGGTGGGGACGGTGATCTTCGACGATTTCCACCGGACGCGCGTGGCCGACATCCCCGGTCTCCTCAAGGGGGCGCACGAGGGGGTGGGGCTGGGGCACGACTTCCTGCGGCACATCGAGCGGACGCATTTCCTGCTGTTCGTGATCGACATGGCCGGGGTGGACGGGCGGAAGCCGGCGGAGGACTACGCGAGCCTGCGGGAGGAGCTGCGGCTGTACAATCCGGAGCTGGCGGAGAGGCCGTACGCGATTGTCGCGAACAAGATGGACGACCCGGGGGCGAAGAAGAACCTCGCGGCGTTCAAGCGGAAGATCAAGGAGCCGGTGCTGCCGATTTCGGCGGCGCTGGGGGAGGGCGTGGAGGAGCTGAAGGATTTGCTGTTCGGGCGGCTGTTCCCGGGGGAGACGAGAAGGGTGTGGTGAGGGAGGGAATCCCGCCGTTTCCGGCGGGGCGCGGGACATGGGGAGAAGCGGCGGGCGGGACCGCCCACCGTCATGAGACGGGGGGGAGGGCCCAGGAGAGGTAGAGGGAGAGGAGTTCGGGGCCGCAGAGGAGCCAGAGGATGGCGGCGAGGGAGAGGTGGGGGCCGTAGGGGATGCGGCTTTGCCATTCCTTGCGGCCGAGGAGGATGAACGCGAAGCCGGTGAGGGTGCCGGTCAGGGAGGAGACGAGGACGGTGAAGAGGACCGCCTTCCAGCCGAGGCAGGCACCGATGGCGCCGAGGAGTTTCCAGTCGCCCATGCCCATGGCTTCGCGCTTGAGGGCGGCACGGCCGAGGACCGCCACCAGCCAGAGGAGGCCGTAGCCGAGGACGAGGCCGACGAGGGATGAGCAGAAAGCGGGAAGGCGGGCGGTTTCGCCTTGGAGGGGCGGCCAGAGGGGGGAGAGGACGAGGCCGGTGACCATGCCGCCGAGGGTGATGCGGTCGGGTAGGATCAGGTGCTCGATGTCGATGAAGGCGCCGACCACGAGGGCGCAGGCGTAGAGGATGTAGACGGGGGTCGTCCAGGTGATGCCGCGGGTCCACCAGAGGAGGAAGAAGAGGAGGCCGGTCAGGAGTTCGACGAGGAAGTAGCGCGGGGTGATGGGGGCCTTGCAGTAGCGGCAGCGTCCGCGCAGGAACAGCCAGGAGAGCAGGGGGATGTTGTCGAGGACGGAGAGGGGGTGGTTGCACGCGGGACAGTGGGAGCCGGGCCAGGCGATGGATTCGTCGCGGGGGATGCGCCAGATGCAGACGTTCAGGAAGCTGCCGATGCAGAGGCCGGTCAGGAAGACGAAGGCGGAGGCGACGGCGTAGGCGGGGGGGGGGAGGGGGAGCATGGGATGGGAAGGACTTGGCGACTTGCGACTTGCGACTTGGGCTTGGAGGGGCTCGGGGAAAAACAAGTCGCCCGTCGCAAGTCGCAAGTCCTTGGGGGGGCTTACCAGCCGACTTCGAGGGAGGTGGGGGCGTCGGTGTCGCCGGCTTCGGTGAGGAAGCGGGTGGAGACGGTCCAGGCGGTGCCGTCGGTGAGGAGGGTGATGGAGCCGGCGATGTCGGTCGCCAGGATGTCGGCATCGGGCAGGGCTTCTTCGGCGGCGCGCTTGGCGGCGCCGTGGAGGCGGACGGCGATCTTGTATTTGTCCTGGACGACGGGACGCGGGTTGCCGAATTCGTAGATGACGGTGTCGGCGCCGCTGCGCTTGAGGAGTTCGCCGGTGACGGTGGCGAGGCGGGTGTCGTAGTCATTGGGCATGCCGACGGTCACTTCGTCGAGGCCCGCGGTGCCGTGGGCGGGGGCGATGACGACGTCGGAGGCAAGGGCGTCGGCGGGGACGCGGTCGAGGAGGGCCTGCTGCTGGGCGAAGGTCAGTTCGCCGCAGAGGAGGAGGGAGGCGTCGCCGTAGACGAGGCGGAGGGTGAGGGGGGCCGAAGCGTCGCCGGCGGCCGGGCCGAGGACTTCGATGGCGAAGGGCTTGCCGTCGTATTCGGTCTCGAAGAGGCGTTCGCCGGCGGCCAGGACACGGCGCGGGATCTCGGTGTCGGAGAGATGGTGACGGAAGGCGGTGCGCTCGGTCAGGATGGACGCGATTTCGGGCCGGTCGAGGGCGGAGGCGGCGGAGGCGGGATAGAGGAGTTCGTCGATGTCGAGGTATTCGAGGAGGGTCGGCAGGCCGGCGGTGTGCTCGGGGGCACCGGAGGTGAGGATCAGGGCGTCTAGGCGCTTGATCTGGCGGGAGCAGAGGAAGGGCATGATGGTGCGCTCGGCGTCGTTGCGGCGGCCGCGGTCGGTCTGGACGAACGCGGTGTCGATCAGGATGGATTTGCCGTCGGGGGTGCCGACGTAGATGCCGGAGCCGTAGCCGACGGAGAGGACGGCGACGTCGAGGCGGCCTTCGTCGAGCATGGCGGTCTTCTGGGCGCGCAGGCCGCACGCGGCCAGCAGGACGACGGCCAGCAGGGCCGCGACGGAGAAGACGCGGGCGGAGGCGGAGGCGCGGCGCCAGACGGGCCGGGCGTGGCGGTACCAGAGGGGACGCCACCAGACGAAGAGGGCGCAGCAGGCGTAGTAGGCGAAGAGCCAGGCGAGGGTGGGCTTGGTCACGAAGGGGTACACGAACCAGCTGGAGAAGTAGCGGCCGATGAGGAGGAAGCCGGTGGAGAAGATCCAGTTGGCGGCGTTCAGGAAGAGGGCGATGTAGATGCCGATCCCCGGGATGAGGCCGATGAGGCCCGCCAGCATGGAGAGCTGCAGGACGACGCCGACAAGCGGGATGGCCAGGAGGTTGGCGTAGGCGCCGGCGACGGGCCAGCGGTAGAAGTAGTAGGCGCTCAGGGGGATCATCATGCCGATCTGCATGCCGAACTGCGCGGCGATGAAGCCGGAGATGCCGACGGGGATGTCCGCGAAGCCGTAGTTGCCGATGGGCGTGAAGCCGTGCTTCGTCAGGGCCTTGGAGAGCCCGAAGAGCACCGCCGCCAGCACCGCGAAGAGGATCCAGAAGCGGACCGTCGTCGCCAGCAGCCAGTGCGCGGCGAAGACCCACGTGAGGACCGCCACGAGGATGCACAGGGCGATGAAGTCGTTGCCCTGCGCCTTCTTGAAGAGGTCGAAGAAGGGTTGCGTGAGCAACGCCAGGGAGAGGATGGCGCCGAAGGAGAGGGTGAAGGACGGGTCGACCGCCATCGCGGGGTTCTGGATCAGGATGATGAACGCCGCGACCGGCACGCCGAGCAGGGCGGAGGAGCGGACGCCCTGGCCCATGTAGCCCCAGGTGAGAAGGAAGAGGGAGTTCATGATGACCGCGCGCAGGGTCGAGGGACGGGCGCCGGTGATGATCGCGAAGACGACGAGGGCGAAGACGACGAAGGGGACGTACACCTTCTTGGAAATCTTCAGCAGGGTGAAGATGCCCATGAACATGATGGTGATGATGGTGACGTGCAGGCCGGAGACGGCCAGGACGTGGTTGATGCCGGACGCCTTGAATTCGTCGGCGATCAGTTCGTCGCTGTCGGACCCGAAGTCCAGGATGGGCGCGACGGTCGCGTCGTCGTAGTCGCCCGAGGCGATGGAGCGGGTGTTCTGCATGCCGTAGCGGAGGCCGAGGGTCAGGGCGCCCAGGAAGGCGCTGTTCGGCTGCGGCATGGTCTGCTTGATCACCCGCACGATTTCGTCGCGCAGGTACAGGGAGAACTCGACGAGGCCGTTGCCTTCGCGCGGGGCGGTGGCGCCGCGGGGGACGATCACGTCGAACGCGTTCTGGGTGGCCTTGAGGGTGACCTGGCCGCCGATGTTGTAGTTGCGCAGGTACTTGGCCTGGTCGAAGGAGCCCGCCGTCGCGGCGCCGGAGGGGGAGATGAGCTGGCCGCCGAAGGCGACATCGTAGCCGTAGGCGGCGCTGCGGGCGATTTCGGAGTAGCCGGGGAGGTCGGGCTCGACGGTGACGCGGATGGTCTGGCGGTCGATCGGGAGGTAGGGGCCGTCGGGCTGGTACTGGATGAAGGCCGGCGTGATGGAGAGCACCGTCTTGAAGGAGTACACCCACGGGTCCGCCGTGATCCGTCCCAACACGCGCACCGGCACCACGTTGCGGCCGTGGCGGGCGAAGAGCGAGACCGTGTTCACCGGCTTCACGATATCGAAACGCGCGCGCGCGGGAGCCGACACCACTTCGATGCCTTTCAGGCGCGTGTAGGGCTGCTCGACCACGACCACCGTCCCGGGGCGCGCGCCCTCGGGAATCACGATCTCGTTGCCCGGCTGCGGGAGCGTCGTCTGGGTGAAGGCCCAGCGGCCGTCGGCGTCGAGGGTCGGCTTGCCCGCGGCGTCCGGGACCGGCAGGAGCGCGTCCGTCTCGCCCACCAGGCGCAGGCGGATTTCGCTCTCCGCCCGCGACGCCAGGCGGATGGCCAGGAAACCGGTCTCGCCCAGGTCGCGGGGCTCCTCCATCATGGCGCGGCCGTCTTCCACCGTCACGTGCGCGATGAGGCGGTCGGGGGACTGGATCATCGCCAGGTAGCGGGTGTAGCCGAAGACGAAGCCCGTCACGAGGACCAGCGCCCATACGCCCGTCTGGAGGCCGTCGAAGCGGAACGGCGCGTCGTACACGCTCTCGCTCTCCACCGGGGGACGCCACTTGCGTAGCAGCGCCAGCGCCGCCAGGCTCGCCGCGCCGAGGAGCACCGTCAGCAGCCACAGGGGCGCCAGGGCCGAGGCCGCCAGCGGGAAGGCCATCGCCACGGCGATGCCGATGATGAACAGGTAGCAGAATGCGATGAGCTTGTTCTGGGTCATGGGGACTCTCCGGGTATCAGGGGGGAACGGGCGGGAATCAGAGGGACTCGGCGGGGGCGGCCGGGGCTTCCGCTTCGGCGGCGGCGGGGGCGGCCGGGAGCGAGACGTCGGGATAGTAGTCGCGGTTGGCCTGCCAGATGGGGGATTCCTCGGGGTGGCCGCCGGCGATGGACAGCAGGGCGTTCCGGTAAGCCGGATGGAACCCCACCACCAGCGCTCCCAGCACCAGCGCCACGCACAATATGATCATCAGCGACCGCGACCCTTGCTCCATGCCGTACCTCTTCCTTCCTGCTGTTCGGCCCGCGAACGCCGCGGACCCGTGTTTCTCTCGTATCGTTACGCCCCGACTGTACCCCCGCGGAGGGGGCCTTGGCAATGCCGGGGGGAGGGGGGGAGGTAAACCGTTTTTCCGCCGCCGGAGGGACGGGAAGGCCCCCTCGCATTCATGGTCCACCGGTGTGGGGGAAAACAGGGGGAAAACTCAAGGTTTTTCCTGTTTCCAAGAGTGGTTCGGACGAGGTGGCGTGGGTGCAAATGGACGGGAGAGGGCGTGGGTGGGGAGAATCGAAAAGAGGGCGTCGTACACGGGGGCGGGCGGGAAAATTCCATGGGAGGGGATGCAGGGGGAAATCGGGCGGAAGCCGTTGTTTTTCCTTGATATCGCAAGTGGCCGGGATGGGGCGGGAGGGGGGCGGGGCGGGGATTGACAGAGGGGCGAAAAAATTGGCAGGATGGTAACATGAATGCGACGGGAAAACGGAAGGAGACGGGGGCGGTGCGGTGGGCGGTCGGGTTGGTGAAGCTGGGGGTGGTCGGGGGGCTGGTGGCGCTTGTGCTGTTGATGGGGGTGTCGTGGGTGGCCGGACGGGCCGGGCGGGCCGGAATCTGGCCGGGACCGGGGTGGATTCCGGCGGAGACGGGGCCGCACGCGGAGTGGATGCCGTTCCTTCAAGGGGGGACGGACGAGGGCGGCGGGGCGATGTATGCGTCGGTGGCGATGGCGGGGGTGGTGTATCTGGTCGTGGCGTCGTGGCTGCTGACGCTGTGGATGGCGGCGGAGCGAAAGAAGTCGCCGGACGGGGCGGCTTGGGGGAAGAGGACGCTCCGGTCGCTGTGGTTTTTCGCGCCGTATGGGGTGGCTTGCGGGGCGCTGTGGATTTTGGGCATCGTGATGGGAGGGAGGGATGTGTGGCATACTTCGAGCGTCGCCGACGAGGGGGTGTTGTTGGCCACGGTGGCGATGGCGGGGGTGTTGACGGTGGCGTGGACGGCGTGGCTGGACGGGCACCGGTGGCGGCTGGGCTGGAAGCTGCTGCTGGCGCCGGCGGCGGTCGCGCTCTGGGTGTTCATGGCGTGGGACGGGCAGACGCCGCGGGCGGGGCAGCGGTTGTGGTCGGGTCAGGAGCCGCTCCCGGCGGTGCGGAGTTGGCGGCATGCGGCGATGCTGGCGTGGTACGACCTCTGGGTGGAGCGTCCGGAGGTTGGCGGGGAGGATGCGTGGCTGTGGTTCTGGACGGACGGGCGGAACGAGTTCGGGACGCGGCTGGGGGATTCGCCTTCGGCGCGCGCGCTGCGGAAGCGGTCTGACTTGCCGTGGACGGGCGGGCGGGAGGTGTTCGTTGTGCCGCTGGCGGCGGGACCGGAGGCGGAGGTGGGCGCGGCGATGGCGTACAGCGCGCTGATGCGGCATTACGGCGGGTATTATTTCCGGACGCCGGAGGGATTGCTGCCCATCCGGCGCGGGGTGATGCACTCCATCCGTCCGCATTCGGAGGGGGTCTTGACGGTGCGGTCGCCCGACGTTCATCTACGGCCGGGAACGCCGTACTGGGCCCTGCGGCTGTCGCGGGAAGGGGGTCTGGCGGGCGAATTGCGGACGTTCGCGCCGTCGGAGCTGGCCGGGAGGGGACTGGCGGAGAACGAGACGCTGCTGGCGGTCGCGTCGTCGCTGGAGGAGGTTCTGTCCGGGGAGCGCGCTCCGGTGGAGCTGCGGGTGGACGGGGACGTCTCGCTCGGGGCGTTGGCGGAGTGCCTTGGGCGCCTGGACGCGGCAGGCTTCGACGAGGTGTTCGTGGACTGAACCGGGGCGCGGGGCGCCAGGGGGCGGGGACGAGGGTGAGGTGGAGGGGCGCCGTTTTTGGGGAGGTGCGGCTTTCAGCCGCGCAGTGACAAGTGGCAAGTGACGAGTGACAAGATGCGGTGCGCCCTACGGGCGGAAAAGTGCGAGGGGATGTCTTCATTGAAACCCAAGAAAACCGATGCGCGGACAGGAACGGCTTGGATGGGGGAGAGAGAAACATTGGAAGACTTGAAAACCGCTGCGTGAACTCGGAAGGGGGAAAACGGATGGGGTACGGGCAGAAAACGGGAGAAAAGCCCGCGCGGAGACGTGGGGACGAGGAGACGCGGAAATCACTCTTCTTCGAGGAAGTCGCAGATGTTGAGGTGGCGGATGCCGTCCCGGGACAGGTCCACGGGGTCCATCGAGACGACGAAACGCGGGTAGTGGTCGGGCACGCGGTCGAGTTCGGGCTCGTCGGCATTCCATCGATTACAATCGATGGCAAGCCGGAAAACAAAAATCGTCGATTTGAGACGATGAAAATGCCAGAGATGATGTCGCGGACATGCGACAGGGTTCCCTTTGCCCGGGAGCGTGGGGGGCTTGTCAGACAATGATGGCAATTCCTGACAATGGGTTTCGGCATGGAAAGCATGAAAACCGCTTCGCGGACAATGAAAGGGGGGCGGGAGGGATGTCTACAG
>CACXEY010000253.1 GCA_902766695.1 uncultured bacterium | reverse complement strand
GGGGGGGTGTGGGGGAGGTGGGTGCGGGGGGTGACTTCGATGTCGTCGATGCGCCAGCCTTGATGGACGACGTAGGCGTCGGAGGCGAAGCGGAAGCGGATTTGGATGGGGGCGGAGGCGGCGGGGGCGTCGGGGACGAGGGGGGCGAGGTCGGCGGTGATGGGGCGCCAGGCGTCGTCGGTGGGAGCGAAGCAGGGGGTGCCTTCGGGGAAGGCGGAGTCGGTCTGGGACTGGATGGCGGGATAGCCGCCGTCGGGGACGAGGGGGTGCCAGGTGGTGCCGGAATCGGTGGTGTATTCGAGGATTCCGGTGTCCCACATGCGGATGGCGGGGGAGTCGGGGTCGGTGTCGTAGTCGCGTTCGAGGTCGGTCCAGTGCCAGAAACCGAGACGGGGGGCGCCGCCGCGGGGGGCGTCGGCGGGCCAGAGGCGGATGGGTGGGGCGAGAAGGGAGTCGTCGGCGTTGCAGGGATAGACGGGAAGGGCGTCGGGGATGCCGTTGCACCAGGCGTGGACGGGGGAGCGGGCCCCGGCGGTGCCGAGGTGCCAGGTGCTGGCGTTGGTGGTGGCGCTGAGGGTGGTCCAGCCGTTGGTGCCGGATTCGGCGTCGTCGGCGAATCCGACGTGGGCGAAGGCGAGGGTGGCGTGGAGGGGGATGGAGCCGGTGTTGGCGAGGGTCAGCGTGGCGGTGGCGATGGCGTCGGCGGGGGCGCCGAGGGTGGTGAGGTCGAAGTGGAATCCGGCGAGGGGCGCGACGGCGAGGCCGGGCCAGCGTACGGTGAAGGCGGTCTCGGGCGTCTCGGCGGTGAGGCCGGCGGGGTCGGTGGCGGCGATGGCGTAGGCGAAGGTGTCGCCGTCGGCGGCCGCGGCGGGGGCGAGGACGGTCCAGCGGGTCGGGTCGGCGGGGTCGGGCGCCATGGGCAGGGTGCGCGGGGGCTGGTTGTTGCGCCGGATGCGGAGGGTGGCGGAGGCGACGGCGGTGTTGTCGGTGATGGTGGCGGTGATGGGGATCGGGATGGAGGCGGTCCAGGGGGATGGGACGGGAACGTGGGCGATGGAGGGGGGGACGGGGACGGAGGCGGGGTCGAGGGGGGCGGTTCGGTCGGCGGCTTCGGCGGCGTTTTCCCAGCCGTCGGCGTCGGGGTCGGCGGTGGGGAGGGAGTCGGGGGATGGGGTGGGAAAGTAGCGGGCGGTGAACCAGTCGGGGAGGCCGTCGGCGTCGGTATCGAGGGTGGCGGGGAGGTAGCGGGCGGCGAGGACGTGGGGGGCGGACATGGGGATGCCGGTTGGGGCGTCGGGGGTGGCGGGGGTGGCGGCGTCGGGCCAGCGGGAGCCGTCGAGGCGCCAGTCGGCGAAGGCGTGGTTGTCGAGGAAGGGGGCGGCCGGGGCGGAGGCGGTGGCGGAGGAGGCGCCGAGGGGCCACCAGTTGGTACGGGGCGGGGCGAGGTCGGCGGGGTCGGTGGTTTCGAGGAGCGCGACCTGGGATTGCCAACGCCACGCGAGGGTGGAGGGGGCGGTCAACGCGAAGGTGACGTCGGGGGCGTCGCCGGCGGGGGGCGGGGCGCCGGTGGCGGTCCAGCCGATGCAGGCGGTGCGGCGGGTGTCGGGGGAGTCGGGGTCGGGGATGATGTCGGGGGAGGTGGCGCGGAGGACGGTGCCGGAGGGATAAAAATGGGTACCGCAGGGCGGGGTGGGAGTGGCATCGGCGGGGGCGCCTTCGGCGGTGATGGTCAGGGGGAGGTCGGGGGCGACGAGGAAGGTCCAGTGGGGGGCGTCGGCGGGCGCGGAGACGGTGTCGGCGGCGAGGCGGTAGTCTATGGCGGAGCCGAGGGGGGCGGCGGGGATGTCGGCGGTGTAGGTGGTGGGGGGGAGGGCGGGGAGCGCGGGGGCGACGGGGACGAGGGGGGCGGTTTGCCAGGGGCCGCCGTCGATGCGCCAGTGGAGGGTGGCGGTGGAGGTGTCCCAGGCGCCGTCGGCGGTGATGGTGGCGGTGACGCGGTAGGCGGTGGCGGTGGCGGACTGGTTCTGGAGGGGCGTGTGCGTGAGGGCGGGCGGGGTGTGGATGGCGCCGCGGAGGTAGAGGGCGTAGGGCTGGGGGCCGTCGGGGACGTTCCAGGCGGTGACGACCGCGGTCCAGCGTCCGGTGGCGACGTCGGACGCGGGGAGGTCGATGCGCTCGATGTTGTCGAGGCGGTTGGGGGCGCCGTCGGGGATGTGTACCGTGCCGTCGGGGGCCACGAGGCGGAGGTCGAGGTCGTTGACGAGCGTGGGGGAGGCGCCGGGCAGGGCCGGGGCGTCGCTCCAGGCGAGGGCGGCGGTGAGGGGGATGCCGGGGGCGGGCACGTCGAAGGGGTACGCGGCTTCGTCGCCGGTGGCGAGGGGGTACGGGCCTTCGTGCAGGACCGCGACGGCGCCGCCGCCGGGGAGGATCGTGGCGGCGACGTCGATCCGGCCGTGGCCTTCGGTGGAGGACGGCCGGGGCGGGATTTCGGGGGCGTCGCCGCCGCCGTACTGTCCGGGCGCGAGCGATCGGGCACCGCCCGCCAGCGCCGCCTTGAGGAGGGCCGCGGTCGGCGACGCGATGCCGTGGCGCAGGCGCGCCCACTGCCGGATTTGCGCCGCCGCGCCCGACGCGAGGGGGGCCGCCATGCTGGTGCCGCCGAGGTAGAGGTAGTTGGTGGCGCCGGGTACGACGCCCCATCCGGTCGAGGAGGCGGCGCGGGAGCGCAGGGAGGCGATGTCGGTGCCGGGCGCCGCGACGTCGGGCTTCGTGCGGCCGTCGTCGGCGGGGCCGCGCGAGGAGAAGGCGGCGAGGCCGGGCGGGGCGCCGTCGGGGGGAGTGGAGATGAGGTCGGAGAAGATGGGCTCGGCCTTGAAGCGGGTCGGCCAGCGCTCGCCGTAGGTTTCCGAGGTGCGGCCGCCGCTGCCGGGCGCGCGTCCGCTCTCCGCCGCCGCCACCGCGAGCACGTTCTTCGCCGAGGCCGGGGAGGCGAGGGAGCCCGGGTCGATGCGGCCGTCGCCGTCGTCGTCGCGGCCGTCGTTGCCCCCGGACGAGACGAGGAGCAGGTCGGGATGCGTCCAGACGTATTCGTCGGCCTGCTGGGCGCGGAGGTTGTAGGCGCCGGCGGCGTCGGAGCCCCAGCTGTCGTTGTGGATGCGGGCGCCGAGGAGGTAGGCTTCGTCGAGGAGCGACGCGAGGTCGTCCGGGATGTGCAGCACGCCCTGCGCGTCTGCCACCGCCTGCATGACGAGGCGGGCCCCGGGGGCGATGCCGCGGTAGAGACCGCCGGAGGCCGCGCCCGTGCCCGCGATGCAGCCCGCCACGTGCGTGCCGTGGCACGAACGGTCGCTCCAATCGCCGTCGCCGGCCCAGTCGCGGACCGCGAGCAGTTGCCCGGCGAGGTCGGGATGGATGGTCGCCGTGTCGCCGCTGTCGAGTCCCGTGTCCGCCACGGCGACGATTTCGCCGGCGCCGTCGAGGCCCAGCGATTGGGGTTCCTCCGCCGCCATGTTCGCGGGCGAGCGGGCGAGGTCGGTGCAGAGGTGTTCCAGGGGGGCTTCCTCCGCCCAGGATACGATGGCCGCCGATGCCGCCATCTGGACCGCCAGGCCCAGCGGCAGGCGCGCCGACACCAGACCGTGGCGGGAGCGGGAGGGTACGGCTTCCGCTTCCGCCGCGCCCATGGCCAACAGCCGACGTGCCAGGTCCGGCGCATCCTCCGGCACGAACGTCTGGAACAGCACCTTCGCCACGCGTTGCGGTTCCGCCGCGGCCGCTTCGCGCAGGCGCGGGGCGATGCGGCGGTCGGGGCCGTAGTCCTTGATGCCCGTGACATCCGGCAGCGCCCGCACTGCCGGGAGGGCGGAGGGCGGAATCTCGGCGAGGAGGGTGAAGCCGCCTGGGGCCCCGAGAACACGGGCCCCGGCCGCGGCCAGCTCCGCGGCGGCTCCG